>CAZZAD010000105.1:0-9356 GCA_964652055.1 uncultured Burkholderiaceae bacterium
GGGGGGGGGGGGGGGGAGGGGGGGAGGGGGGGGGGGGGGGGGGGGGGGGGGGGGGGTGGGGGAAGCGATTTACAAAATCGAACCGGTGCGGCTGCGCTATGGGGCTTGTTAGAGATGCAGCGACACGGAAATAAGAAATGGAAAGAAACTGGTGGAAATGGAGGAGTCGTTTGTTGTCCCACCCGCCAAACGGAACGTGTCAGTGATTTTGTGACACCCAGGGGCATTATTGATCCGGCAATAATGAACTTGAATCAAGCGGCATAGCGAACGGGTTTGTGCTGGAAGTAACTGATGATGCGGGCGGGCTGCTTTTGCACGCTGCGAAGGTGGCGCGAAGTGGCCTTGATCAGTTGGAGCTTGGTTCGGGCCGGGGCCAGTTTGGTGACGGCTTGTTTCGGATCCGCATTGGCCATCTCGTTGGGGTTGAGCTCTGGGCTGTAGCTGGGCAAATAGAACACCTCGATTTGGTCTGCATGCCGGGCCAGCCAGGCTTTGACCGGTGCGCTGTGATGCACCCGCAGATTGTCCAGAATCAGAAACACTTTTTTTCTGCGCTTTTGACCAATCGGCGCAGAAAATTGATCAACAGGTCCGAGTTGAGCGCTCCATCAAAAATGCGCCAACGCATCTGCCCCTTGTTCGTCACAGTCGAGATCACGGATAGGCCGTGCCGCTTGCTGTTGACCCGCACCACCGGGGGCTGCGTCTTCGGCCTTGGCACGCCGCGCAATCTCGGGGTACTCCTGCTCATGCCAGCGCTTGACCGCCACGGGGGACTGTTCGTAGGCCTTCTTCAACGGTTGCTGCGGTGTAAAGCCCCAGCGCAATAAGTATTACCCCATCGTGCACACACCCAACCGAATACCAAAACGCTCCTCAATGAGCTCGGAAACCGCCGCGCGCATCCACAACGCAAAGGGCATCTTGAGTTGATCAGGCCTCTTGTCGGCAATGATTCGACGCACTTGAGCCTCCTGGTGCGCGCTCAGCAAACGCTTATCCCCAACACGCCGCCCTCCCGTGCCATCAACCAGCGCATTGGCTCTGCCCGCCGCGTGTCGCTTGCGAATATCGAACGCACCCGCCTCTCATGTCGCGCCGCATGCGATAGCGATCTCATGTCTGTCATTTCCATCTCCCCAGTCTGGTGACAATCATCACAATTTCACGTTCATTGTTGCCGGATCAATAGCGAACTCATCGCCTTCGCAAGATATTGAGCGGCAAACGCCAGCTCAATCGTGCCCCTCCCCCACCACCGTCTCCACACGCGCCATCGCCTCGGCGTCCAGACGCGGCACCACTTCCAGTGCGTGCATGTTGTGCTCCACCTGATCGGGCCGCGAGGCGCCGGTAATGACGGTGCTGACATGCGGATTTTTCAGGCACCAGGCCAGGGCCAGCTGCGCAACGGAGCAGCCGATTTCCTGGGCAAGGGTCTCCAGTTCGCCTACCTTGTCGTTGCGCTCGGCATCGAGCAGCGGCTCGCGCAAAAACTCGTAGCCCTCCAGCGTGGCGCGTGAACCTTCGGGCGCGCCATCGCGGTACTTGCCCGTGAGCAAGCCTGAAGCCAGTGGGCTCCACGTGGCCAGGCCCAGACCAATGTCCTGATACAGCCGCGCGTACTCCTGCTCCACGCGCTTGCGGTGAAACAGGTTGTATTGCGGCTGCTCCATGACGGGCTTGTGCAAATGGTGCCGCTCGGCAATGTCATAGGCGGCTCGCACGTCGGCGGCGGACCATTCACTGGTGCCCCAGTACAGCGCCTGCCCACGCTCGACCATGTCGTGCATGGCCCAGACGGTTTCCTCGATGGGCGTGAAGGGGTCGGAGCGATGGCAGTAGACCAAGTCCACGTAATCCATCTGCAAGCGCTTCAATGAGCCCTCAATGGCGTGGCGCAGGTATTTGCGGTTGAGCGTGTTGCGCTCGTTAGGGCCTTTGGACAAGCCCCAATAGAACTTGGTGGAGATGATGAGCTTGTGACGGCTCCAGCCCAGCTCTTTGATCGCCGCGCCCATCAGCTCTTCGCCTTTGCCCAGGGCGTAGACCTCGGCGTTATCGAAGTAATTCACCCCCGCATCGCGCGCCGCGGCCATACATTCGCGCACGAGTTTGGCGTCGAGCTGCTTGCCATAGGTCACCCAGGCGCCAAAGGAAAGTTCAGAAATTTGCAGGCCACTGCGGCCCAGACGGCGGTAGTTCATGGTGCACCCACTCCCAGAAATTCGTTACAGAATGGCGGCCCTTTTTCCCGGAAAGAACACTGATGGCCTCCAGCTTGCTTGCCCTGCTCGATGACATTGCCAGCATCCTGGACGATGTTGCCGTACTCACCAAAGTTGCAACCAAGAAAACAGCGGGTGTACTTGGGGATGATTTAGCGCTTAACGCGCAGCAGGTGGCCGGGGTGCGGGCCGAGCGCGAGCTGCCAGTGGTCTGGGCGGTGGCCAAGGGCTCGCTGTGGAACAAGGCGCTGCTGGTGCCCGCCGCCCTGCTCATCAGCGCACTGGCGCCGTGGCTGGTCACGCCCTTGCTGATGGTGGGAGGGTTGTTCCTGTGCTTTGAAGGCGCAGAAAAAATTGCCCACAAGCTGCTGCATCGAAAAGAGGCGGCCCAGCATGAAGCTGAACTGCTGCGAGCCCTGGCCAACCCCGAGGCCGATCTGATGGCGCTGGAGAAGGAAAAAATCAAAGGCGCCATCCGCACCGACTTCATTTTGTCGGCCGAGATCATTGTGATTTCGCTGGGCACGGTTGCCGCCGCCCCTCTGGGCACGCGCGTGGCGGTGCTGGTGGGCATAGCGCTCGTGATGACGGTGGGCGTGTATGGCCTGGTGGCGGGCATCGTCAAGCTCGACGACGCGGGCCTGGCGCTGAGCCGCGCCACCGGGGCGCATGCCGGAGCCCGCGCGCTGCGGGCCTGTGGCCGCGGCATTCTGAGGGCTGCGCCTTATCTGATGAAGGCACTGACCGTATTGGGCACCGCGGCCATGTTTCTGGTGGGCGGCAGCATCCTGGCCCATGGGGTGGCCGGGCTGCAGGAAGCGGCACTGCACTGGACACAAGGCGCGGGCTCCTTCATCCAAACCCTGGTACCCACGCTGGTGGATGCCCTGGTGGGTGTGGCGGCGGGCTGCGCCGCCGTGGCGCTGGTGGCGGGTTTACGACGGCTGCGTGGCCGTGTCTGACCCTGTTCCAACCCTAGGCGGCAAAGGCGCATCAATAGCCGCGCACACCGCTCGCAAACAACTGGCGGCCTGCCAGTTCGTCGCCCCATCAACCAGGGCCGTTGCGGCACATGCGCGGATGAAGGATGGTTTGATGAGCGGCGCCAGCTGATTGAGCCGATCCAATGCGCTACTGACCGCGTCGAGCGAGATGCGCGCTACGTCGGTGCGCTCGGCCTCTACGCCCAAAGCCAGCAACACGCCGGCATTGAACGCGTGATCGGGGCGATCAGGCAGGCGCAGGGCGGCCAGGAGTGAGAGCACCAGCGCTGCTTCAGGCTGCACGGCCACAAGGCGCGTGAACCGCACCGGTACCGCGCGACCCGCCTCGGAGCCGATGCGCCGCTTGAGCACCGTGAAGAGCAAAAACTCCATGAGGGTGACCTTGCCGTCGGCGGCAATCAGCGCGTGTGCCAGACGCAGGATGCGCTGACGGTCATACAAGGCCAGCTTGGCCAGAGTGGGTACGACCTGCTCCAGCACGGGCAGGCGTGCACCGGAAGCCAACTGCTGCACTTGTTCGTGCAGTTCGTCAATTTTTTGCGCCGCGTTGGGCCCGAGCGCTTCGGTGATGAGCTGGCGCTGCTGCGCTCGCAAGGCATGAGCTTTGTCGATGAGCAAGGCGTAAATCACCCAGGGGGCACGCGTGCTGTCGGCCAGCGCATCTTCAAAACCATGCCGGCTGCGCTGTGCCGTCAGGGGAGGCGGCAGGGGGGCCATCGTTCCCACATCGGCGGTCAGCTGCTGTGCGCTGGGGGGGGTCTGCACCAGGCCGGACACGGGGCTGTATTCAATATCGGGCAATTCAGCGGGGCGCAGCGCAGCGCTTTCCATGGCGAGCGCAGTGGCCTGTTCCGGCGCCGCCATCCAGGGCATGCTGCGGCCAAAGATGCGTTGCACGCGCTCACGCAACGGCGGATGCGTAGCCAGCCATCCACCCGACAGCGACCTCAACCCCGCCGCCATCCACATGTGGGAGAGCGCCTCGGCCTGAGGGTGATGCACCAGGCTGCCCACGCCTGCATCCACATTGCCGATCTTGCGCAGCGCCCCGCCGATGCCATCGGGGTTGCGCGTGAACTGCACGCTGCTGGCATCGGCCAGGAATTCACGCTGACGCGACACGCCGGCTTTGATGAGCCGACCCACCACCACCCCCAGATAGCCCAAGACCCACAGCGCGGCGCCTATCAAAAAAATCGCCGCCACGCCGTCCGACTTGCTTGAACTGCGGCGCGTCTGCGCTACCAGCTCCATCATGTATCGCCCGGCCAAGGCCACCACCAGCAAGCCCTGCAGTACGCCCACCAGACGCAGGTTTAAGGCCATGTCGCCATTGAGGATGTGAGAGAACTCGTGCCCGATCACACCCTGCAACTCATCGCGCGACAACCGCGTGAGTGTGCCGCGCGTGACGGCAATCACCGCTTCGTTAGGTGAGTAGCCGGCAGCAAAAGCGTTGATGGCACTCTCCTGGTCGAGCACGTACACACGCGGCATGGTCAGGCCCGAGGCCAGCGCCATTTCTTCCACCACGTTGAGTAGGCGCCGCTCCAGCAAATCGCGCGTGGAGGGGTCCACCGGCCGGCCGCCCACCATGCGCGCGACGGCGCTGCCCCCTTCACGCAGCTCCAGCACCTTGTGCACAGTGCCCGCGGCAATCAGACCCAGCACCACCAGCGTGATGGTCACGTGCCACGACAGTGGCATGGCAACGGGGGGCTGCCCCTTAAGTCCATACAGTGCGCTCGCCACCGCGTTTACCAACACCACCAGCGCCAGCACATACAGCGCAAACAACACGATCAGCCGCGTGCTGGTGCGGCGGGCCTGTTCCTGATGCTCGAAGAAGTTCATGGGAGTTAGGGCTAAGACTTGCGCTGTTCCAAAAACGCATACACCTGCGTGCGCGGCACGCCGGTGAGTTTGGCGGCGAGGGCTGCAATGCGTGAAGCGGGCAGCTCGTCGCGCAGCGCCTGCATCCAGCGCTGAGTGGTCTCATCAAGTTGCGCATCACTCTTGGGCGCGGCTTCCACCACGATGACGTATTCGCCACGCGGTTCGTGCTGCTGCACCCAGGCGGGCAGCTCGGCGGCGGGCAGCACGCAGGTTTCTTCATGCAGCTTGGTCAGTTCACGCGCCACCAGCACGCGACGCGTGGGTGCGAGCACTGCGGCCAGCGCCTGCAAGGTATCGGCAATGCGATGCGGCGCTTCAAAGCACACAAAAGTTTCGCCACGCAGTGCGGCTTCAGATAAAGCACGCGTGCGCTCGCGCCCGCCGGTGGGCAAGAAGCCGATGAAATGAAACGCGCCCTCGACAAACCCCGCCACACTGAGCGCCGCCAATGCGCTGCTGGGGCCAGGAATGGGTACCACGCGATGGCCCGCGGCACGCACCGCAGCCACGATGCGCGCACCCGGGTCGGACACGGCCGGGGTGCCCGCATCGGTCACCAGCGCGACCCGCGCACCTTGCGCCAACAGCTCGACGATGCGCTGCGCTGCGGCCTGCTCGTTGTGCGCATGCGCGGCGATGAGGCCGTGTTCGGGCGCGGCAATTTCATAGCGCGCCAGCAGGTGGCGGGTCACGCGGGTGTCTTCCGCCGCGATGGCCTGTACATGCGCCAGCACCCACAGGGCGCGCAGCGTGAAATCAGCCACGTTTCCGATGGGTGTGGCCACTACATACAATGCGCCCGCGGGGAAGTCTTGGGCCGCCAGCCCCGCCAGCCTCACAAGCTGCTCCGACGGCCACCTGGGTTCACCGCCCTCTTCTTTTTGCGAAATGGATGTCATGCGACCGATGCGCTTTGTGATGCCCTGGTGGCGATGTGCCCTAACTGCGGCGGCATTGTGCCTGCCGATGATGGGTTGCGTGTCGCTGAACACGCCCACGCCTGCACCTAAGACCGCACCGGTCGCGGTAGTGACGGCCACACCCTCTCAACCCGTGGTTGCGCCCGCCTTGGCACCTACTCCTCCTGCGCCTCCCGCACCCGTTCCCGCCCCTGCACCTACACCCGCCACAGCCCCCCTGGCCAAACCGGCGTCCTCCATCGCTTTGATATTGCCGTCGGCCAAGACGCCCTTTGCTCGCGCGGCCGAAGCGGTGCGTGCCGGCTTCATGGCCGCTCACAAATCGAGCGGCCTGGACGTCACCGTCCTGGATCTGGAAATTGATGAGCGCGCCGAGAGTCTGGCCGGTGCGCTCAATACCGCGCGTGATCGCGCGGCCTCGGTCATCGTGGGGCCCCTGACGCGCGTGCAGGTCAATCATCTGGTGGAAAGCGGCCGGGCGGGCTCAGCACCGGCCATTCCGCTGATCACCCTCAACTACCCGGAATGGGAGGGCGGTGTGCCGCCCACGCTGTTGTCGTTTGGTCTGGCCATTGAGCACGAGTCGCGTCAGCTGGTGCGCAGCGTGCTGGCCGATCTCAAACGCGCCGACAGTGGCAATGCCCCCATGGGCCATACCTCATTGAGTGCGCGCTTCCTGGTCATCGGCGGCCAGGGCGTGCTGGCGCGACGTGCCACCACCGCATTTGTCGATGCCCTGCGTGAAGGCGGCGAGCGCTCGGTGGTGGTCACGCCCACGCTGGACCGTCTGGGGCTCGATGGCCTGGCCGCGCAGGTGAGCCGCGGCGAATTTGTGGGCGCGTTTCTGGCGCTTGATGCGCGTGAGGCGGTGGTGGTGCGCTCCCGGCTGCCCGCCGAACTCTCGGTCTTTGCCACATCCCTGGTGCATGCCGGTGGCGCCGAGGCAGAACTGTCCGCCCGCGAGCTCGAAGGCGTGCGCTTTGCCGACATGCCCTGGCTGCTGCACCCAGACCACCCCGCTGTGATGATTTATCCGCGACCCGCCGAAGCCTGGAGCGCAGAGATGCAGCGCCTCTACGCCCTGGGCATAGACGCCTATCGCCTGGCTCTGCTGTGGATGAACGGGCAAAACACGTTTGAGCTCGATGGCGTCACTGGCACGCTACGCGTCGACCGCAACGCCCAAGCCCGCGTTGAACGCGTTCCCGCCTTGGGTATTTTTCGCGCCGGCAAAGTAATGCGCTTTGAGCGCGCCGAGCCCTCGTCAGCAACGCCACCGCCCTCACCCCAGCGCTGAACCATGTTTCTGCGTCGCCCCCCTCGTCCCAAAACGGTTCGGCTGCGCTCCATCCAGCAACGGGTGGGCGATGCGGCCGAAACCATGGCCAGTGAGTATCTGGCGCAAAAAGGGCTGCGCGTGATTGCACGCAACGTGCGCTACCCCGATGGCGAGCTCGACGTGATTGCTACTGAGGGCGCCACCCTGGTTTTTGTCGAGGTGCGATTGCGTGCCAGCGCTAGCCATGGCGGCGCGCTGGCCAGCATCGACGCCAACAAACGCCGCCGCGTGATTCGTGCAGCACGGCACTATCTAAACGCCTACACCCGCGACGGACAGCACCCCACGCCGCCGTGTCGGTTTGATGTCATTGCCGCAGATGCCCACGGCATCACCGAATGGGTTTGCGGTGCTTTTGATGCAGAGGAGTGAAATGAAAACACCTGTCCCCACCCCATTTCGACGCACCGTGCTGTTCGCACTCGGCGCAGTCACCCTGAGCCTGCACGTCGGTTGTGCGCCCCTACTGATCGGAGGCGCACTGGCCGGCGGCGCCGTGGTGGCCACCGACCGCCGTTCGATGGGCATGCAAATTGAGGACGAAGCCATCGAACAACGCGTGCGCCGCACACTCGATGAGCGTTATGGCAAAGATCCGGCCATCCACATCAACCCCACCAGCTACAACCGCAAAGTGCTGCTGGTGGGCGAAGCGCCCAATGCCCAGCTGGCGCAGTACATCGAAGAGCTCGCCACGCAAACTGAAAATGTGCGCGCGGTGGTCAACGAAATTTATGTGGGCGCCCCCTCCACTATGGGCAATCGCCTGAACGACACCGCGCTGGCCGGCAAAGTGCGCGCCGCCCTCATCGACGAGCGCGACGTGCCCACGTCAGCCATCAAGCCCACGGTAGAGCGCGGCGTGGCCTACCTGCTGGGACGCGTGACCGAAGCCGAAGGCGAAGCCGCCGCCCGCGCTGTGAGCCGTGTCGAGGGCCTGGTGCGCGTAGTCAAGGTGTTTGACCACATCACCGAAGACGAACTGCGCGCCATGCATAAGCAAACCAGCACGCCCACCTCACAGCGCAAACCGTAGCGTGCCGCCTATGCCCCCATGGTCACTGAAGCCTGTGCTCTACCGCTTCTCCGCTTTGATTTCTTCCCTCCCCTTCAAGGGGAGCAAGGGAATAAACAATCCCTCTTTCTTCACAGGAGCACCACAATGGGTTTACTGATTTTTTTCGGCCTCTTTGTATTGCTGGCCCTGTGGGCCATCGGCGCCTACAACCGCCTCATCAGCCTGCGCAACCAGTTCAAAAATGCGTTTGCCCAAATTGATGTGCAGCTCAAACGCCGTTACGACCTGATCCCCAACCTGGTGGAAACCGCGCGCGGCTACATGAAGCACGAGCGCGAAACGCTCGAAGCCGTCATCCAGGCACGCAACAGCGCCGTCACCGCCAACACCGCCGCCGCTGCCGACCCGGGCTCAGCCAGCGCAGTGCAAGGGCTCATGGCGGCCGAAGGCGCGTTGAGCGGCGCTCTATCGAAACTCTTCGCCCTGGCTGAGGCCTACCCCGACCTCAAAGCCAACCAGACCATGATGCAACTCTCGGAAGAGCTCACCGGCACGGAAAACCGCGTGTCCTTCGCGCGCCAGGCGTTCAACGACGCGGTCATGACCTACAACACCTCGATTGAACAGTTTCCGTCCAATCTGATCGCCAGCGCCTTCTCGTTCAAACAAGGTGAATTGCTGCAAGCGACGGAAAGCGCGGAAGAGAAGAAGGCGGTGAAGGTGAGTTTTTAGTGCAGTGCTTCGCCCATTCCGGCCCTTTTGGGTCAGCGAATTTGCCTCTGTGGCGAGGCGCGAACCACAGCGATACCCGGTGGTATCGCGCGGATTCGCAACGCTGCCACGGGGGCAAAGGCGCGACTCCAAAAGGGTCGGAATGGGCGAGGCACTGCACTAGTAGATACTGTTAAGCGTGTCAAGCGTTTCTATTTTCCAAGGCGCGATGCAAGG
>CAZZAD010000106.1:0-3322 GCA_964652055.1 uncultured Burkholderiaceae bacterium
CCATGTTGATGTCGATGATCTGCGCGCCGCGCTGCACGTTGTAGACGGCCGCTTCGGCCAGCATGGCGGGGTCGGCGCCGGCCAGTTGCACCGCAATGGGCCCTGGCTCGCCGTCATGGTTCAGGCGGCGCGAGGTTTTGACGCTGGCCCACAGCCGTGGGTTGGAGGCGGCCATTTCACTGACGGCATAACCCGCCCCCAGCTTCCGACACAGTTGTCGGTAGGGCCGATCCGTCACGCCCGCCATGGGCGCGGCGAACACGCGGTTGGCCAGCAGGTAGGGGCCCACCTGCAAACCGGGTGCTGTGGGATGTGTATCGGGTGTGGCGGGCATGGTGGCGAGTGGAGGTGTCGGGCCGCGATGGCGAGAAATTCATAAGCCATGGCGCAAAACCGAACGACCAGTCTAGCCAGCGCGCTTGCTTTTCAGAGGGGAAATTGTCTTTTTGCGCGTTCTTGGGAGGTGCAAATGACGCGCGTCCTAGTTGTTCATGCGCTGTACCGACTTTTGCACAAGCTGTGCACAAGTTACTCACAGACTTGTGCACAGGGGTGTTGGTTTTTGCCGAATTCAGATTTCGAGATCAGGCATTGCGCGGCGCATGAATTCATCGAACAGGGGCACCGTAAAGGCCATGTCACCGTACGACGGGCTGTAGACCATACCTTTGCGAATCAGGTTGGCGCGTACCGGGCCAAGTGCGTTGATGCGCATCTTCAGCATGTCGGCCACGTCACCGGTGCGATGCGGGCCAGGCCCAAGTTCGGCCATGGCGCGCAGATATTTTTTCTCCTTGGGCGTCAGGCGATCAAAACGCACGCGGAAAAAATTCTCATCGAGTCGGCGAGCCACGGTCTGGCTGGCCTTGCGGATCACGGCCAGGCTGATCGGCGAAGCCTTGGCGTGATTCCACGCCTGGTAGCCCCACTCCTGGAGAAAGTACGGGTAGCCGCGCGTGATCTGAAAAATTTTTCGTAGTGCCGCGGGATCAAACTTCTCGCCTGCCTTGAGTACAGGGTCGCGCAACGCGCGAATGGCATCGGCTTCGGGCAGTGGACCGATGTCAGGAAAACTGAAGAGGCGTTCGGCGTAGGACTTCGATTCCCCCATGAGGCCAGGCAGGATGGGCAGGCCTGCGGCAATCAGCACCAAAGGCAACTGGCGTTGTTGCATTTTGTGCATGGCCATGATGAGGGCGCTCAGTTCCTGGGCGCTGAAGTACTGAATCTCGTCAATCAGTAGCGCAATGGCGGCGGAGCGTTCCTGGGCGGCTTCGCCCACTGCAACAAACAGGCTGGGTAGATCCACTTCCAGATCGCCGCTGTCCGCGGCGCCTTTTTCGGGTTCGATGTCCAGCCCGAGCTCAACCTCGCCGACTTTGATTTTGATGGCACTGAAAAAACTCTTCAGCACTGCAATGCCTCGTCGCACCTTGTTGCCGGCGCCACTGAGCCGGTCCAGGTCAAACAGCAACTGACGCAGATGAGGGGCCAGCAGCACGGGCAGGCTCTTGGCATCGTGCGCCTCCACAAAGATCGTGTGATAACCCCGGTCGCGCGCCATGCGGTCAATTTCGTTGAGCAGTACTGTTTTGCCCACACCGCGCAGGCCGGTGAGCAGCAGGCTTTTTTCGGGGCGTTGCACTCGAACCCGCTCCAGCAATACCCGCGCCTGCTCCAACAAGCCTGCGCGGCCTGCGAGTTCTGGTGGCGGGGAGCCTGCGCCGGGGGAGAAGGGGTTGTGGATGGGGTCCATGAGTAGGTGTCTGGAGCGGGGAGGTCTATTAAGTTATGTTTAAGTATATGGAGTTGTGTTTATAACTTGATATAGATTGGCATAACTTGTTACAGGTCTGGGTTCTATATCCGCACCCCAAACATCAGCACATGCGCCAGCCGGTGGCGCAGCGCGGGGATGAGATCCAGGGCCATCAGTCCTGCGCTGCGCGCCAGGGCGAGTGGTGTGAAGTCGGTGGCGAAGAGGGCGGGCAAGACTTGGGTGAGCGAGGTGATGACGCGGCGATCAGGCGCGCGTTGCCGGGCGTAGAGGGACAGCGCCTGGTGGGTGGGGTGCTCCGCCAGGGCGCGTGCGAGCACCACGCCGTCGCGCAAGCCCAGATTGAAGCCTTGTCCCGCGACGGGATGCAGCGTCTGCGCGGCATTGCCGATGCGCACCACGCGATGACGATGCACGCGCGGCTCCAGGTGTTGTGTGAGGGGAAAACGATGGCGTGGTCCCACCCCGGTAGGCGCGCCGATGCGCGGGCCCAGGGCGTGTTGCAGCTCATCGAGAAAGGCGGTCTCGGGTAGGGATGTGCGTCGGCTGCATTGCGCTTCACTCATGCACCACACCAGCGACATCGAAGGCGCAGCGTTGGATAGCGAGGGCTCGGGCAGCAGGGCCAGCGGCCCTTCGCGGGTAAAGCGTTCCACCGCGACCCCCGGTGCGAGTCCGCTGATCTGGACCGAAGTCACGATGGCCCAGTCGGTGTTTTTGTTGGGGCGCGCTGCACCGCCTTCGGCCAGCACCGCCAGCGGCGCATCGAGTGTGTGGCCATCCTCAAACTGCAAGCGCACCTGGGTGGCGCTTTGCTGCACATCGCACACGGTGGCTTGGTGCTGTACGTCGATGTCCGCACGTTTCACTGCCTGGGCCAGTGCGGTCACCAGCTCGCCATAACGCACGGTGGCGCCCAGCGGCTCCTTTTCTCGTGAGGGCAACAGCGCTTGACCAAACTCGCCTGCAGAACTGACATGAACCTCGGTGATGTCGGCGCGACGCAGAGTGATGCCGGTGAGTAGCGGTTGCAACAGCGACCATGAGCCGCGTGACAGTGCCAACACGCGGGCATCGCGCTGCGCGTCCTGCGCGGTGCGTGCATCAAAGACTTGCGCTTTCAGTCCCTGCGCATGCAGCAACAGGGCGCAGGCCAGTCCGACCGGACCGCCGCCGACGATGGCTATGGGGTGGGTGTCAGACATGGTGTGCATTGGGTTGCCGCAGCTTTCCCTCCCTTGCAGGGCGCGCCTGGGTTTGCAGGCCCAGGCCGCTCGACAGGCGAGTCGCATGCGACTCGAAACCCCTGTCTCTCCCCTCGGTCCCTCTCCCGGGGGGAGAGGGAAGTTAAATGTCCCTCTGCCCCCGGGAGAGTCAGATACAGCGGCATGCGCTGTCGGCTTGCGCCCCGGAACGGGAAAGACACACGCGCACTTGCGTCGCCACCCCGGCGCAGGCCGGGGCCCAATTTGGGGCACTTGTCACTTGGGTCACGCGCCGCAAATTGGGCCCCGGCCTGCGCCGGGGGGACAAGTTTTCTTGCCA
>CAZZAD010000106.1:3332-9315 GCA_964652055.1 uncultured Burkholderiaceae bacterium
GGGGGGCGGGCGGGGTGCCAGGTCCGGGTGCTCGGGAGAGAGGCCGCGAGCGGGGCATGCGGCGCCGGCCTGCGCCGGGGTGACAAGTTTTCTTGCCATCGGCGTGCCCGTCAGCGAGTTCACCGAGGTTCCTGGGTAGGGGTTGGGGTGAGGGCGGGTCTTGAACCGAACAAGCTCTCATTGAGCAGCGCCAGATCCTGCGGCGTGCCCACGTTGTGCCACACGCCGGCAAAGCGCTCGCCACTGACGCGGCCGCGCTCGATGTACGTGTTCATCCAGGGAAACAGGCGGCCTTTTTCCGCACGCTCGTTCGAAAAAATGCGTGGCGCAAACAGGCCGATGCTGGCGTAGGTGAGTAGGGGCGGGGTGAGGGTGACGTGCGCCTGAGCGTTCAAGCCCAGATCACCTTTGGGGTGATAGGGCGGGTTGTCCACCAGCACCAGGTGGGCATCGCGCTCGCCGCCCGCCAGCGCCTGCGCGGGTCCGGCCAGTTGGCGGTAGTCATAGTCGGTGTACAGATCACTGGCCACCACCACAAAGGGGGCATCGCCGGTGTCGAGCAAGGGCAGGGCCTTGACCACGCCGCCCAGGGTTTCCAGGGCGTCTTCAGCGCGTTCACCTTCGCGTGAATAGCGCAGGCGCGCACCCCAACGCGTGCCCTCACCGAGCGCGGTGGCGATGGCCTCGGGCTGGTGCGCCAGGTTGATGACAATGTCGCGGATGCCCGCTTGCACCAGTCGCACGATCTGCCATTCAATCAACGCGCGCTCACCGGCGCGCAGCAAAGGCTTGGGGGTGTGGTCCGACAGGGGCCGCATGCGTTCGCCGCGGCCTGCGGCTAGGAGGAGCGCTTTCATTGGTGATTCAGGAGTCCCTGTGTTGGTGAGGCTGCCTTCCCTCACCCCAATCCCTCTTCCGGAGGGAGAGGGGCTTTAAACCTCCCTCTCCCTCCGGGAGAGGGATTGAGGGTGAGGGAAAAGGCGTTGCATTACGAAGTGGCCGTGACGTCGTGGAATCGATCTCATCAAAAGGTCGTGGCGTGGCGTATCGGCACGCCTTCAAGTTCATCGATCAGGCGCGCCAGGGGGCCCAGTTCGCTGTAGCGCCGTGTGACTTCGCGTACATAGCCCACAAAGCGCGGCGTATCGGCCAGGTAGTGCGGCTTGCCATCGCGGTAATTGATGCGCGCAAAAATGCCCAGCACTTTGAGGTGGCGTTGCAGGCCCATCCATTCCACGTCGCGCCAGAACACACCAAAGTCGGCGGGCACCGGCAACTGCGCCGCGCGGGCGCGCTCCCAGTAGCGAATGGTCCAGTCCAGCACGCGCACTTCGTCCCAACTGATAAAGGCATCACGCATGAGCGAGACCACGTCGTAGGCAATGGGGCCATACACCGCGTCCTGAAAATCCAGAATGCCCGGGTTGGGCGTGCTCACCATCAGGTTGCGCGGCATGTAGTCGCGATGCACGTACACCTGGCCTTGCGCCAGGTTGGCGCTGATGATGGTGGCAAACATCCGCTCCAGCGTGGCGCGTTGTGTATCGGTCAGGGTGTGCTGCACATGGCGTGTGATGTACCAGTCAGGGAACAGATCCAGCTCACGCCGCAGCAAGGCCGCGTCATAGGCGGGCAGCACGTCAGGGCGGCTGGCCGCTTGCCAGCGCACCAGGGCGTCGATGGCATCGAGCATGAGCGTGTGTGCGGTGGCGCTGTCTTCGCTGCGTTGGGTTTCCAGCAGTGCGGTCAGGTACGTGGTGTTGCCCAGATCAGTCAGCAGTACAAAGCCCGCGGCTTCGTCGTGCACCAACACTTCAGGGGCGTTCAACCCGGCCGCATGCAATAGTTTGGCCACGCTCACAAAGGGCGCGGTGGCCTCGCGCTCGGGCGGCGCATCCATCACGATGAGCGAGCGGTGCTTGCCCTCTTCACAATCGAGCCGAAAGTAGCGGCGAAAACTGGCGTCGGCCGAAGCGGGGCGTAGCGATTCGAGCGCCAGGCCATAGGTTTTCGCCAGCGGTTGCAGCCAGAGTTGGAGTTGCGCCAGACGCGCATCGGCGGGGAGGGTGGAGGTCAAAGTCATGAAAATGCACGCGGTGGTGGCTATGGATCAGGCCGCGTGATGCGGTGGTGAGTTCGATTTCTATAATGCCACGCACTATTTTCTGATCAGGCTTTGGGTGTCGGCGTGCCCGCCCAGCATTTACTAAAAAAACTCACCCAGCTTCTTACTGTGCACTCTCATCCTCCTATCCGTAGCGTCACGCTGGCGGTGCTGCTGGCGTTGTCGGGCAGCGCCGTGGGCGCGCCGCCCGTTGAGCTGCGGCTCGAACGCGAGCTCGGCGCAGGTCGCGCGGGTGCGTCGGCGTCACGTGAAGCGGCGGCGACCTATGTGGCGGCCGACCATGTTTCAGGCGAAGTCGAAGAGCGCACCGTGTTTGCGGGCCATGCCGAGGTGCGCAAGGGCGGCACGGTGTTGCGTGCCGACCGTGTTGATTACACCGCGCGCACCGATCAGCTGGAGGCGACCGGCAACGCGCGGCTTTTTGGCGACGGAATGATCATTCGCGGGCCACGCCTGGATCTCAAACTCGATGCCCAGACCGGCCGCATGAGCGAGGCGCAATACGACTACGCCCCGCGCAATGGCCGTGGCGTGGCCACGGTGTTTGAGCTGCTGGGCCAAGGCCAGAGTCGCCTGACGAACGCCACCTACACCACGTGTTCACCCGACGATCAGGCTTGGTGGGTGCAGGCCGAGCGGCTCGACATTGACCGGGAAGAAGAGCTGGCGCGGGCGCGCAATGTGCGGCTTTATTTTCAGGGCGTGCCCGTGCTGGCTTCGCCGTACTTTCAGATTCCGTTGGGCGACGGGCGCCGCAGCGGGGTGCTCACCCCGAGCTTTGGCATCAACTCGCGACTGGGTCCGGAAGTCACCGTGCCGCTCTATTGGAATATCGCGCCCAATCGCGACCTCACGCTGGCGCCGCGCGTCATGGCCAGTCGGGGCGTGCTGTTGCAAAGTGAATTTCGTTATCTGGAGCCCACCTGGCGCGGCACGCTTGAATTCGACAGCATCTCCCAGGATCGGGATTACCGTGACTCGCGCGAGCGCATCAGCCTGCGCCACGAACACGCCGTGCCCAAGCTGTTGGGCGGCTCGGCCGGCGCGGGCCTGAACTACAACCGTGTTTCGGATGACCGTTTTTTTGTGGACTTTGGCCGCAACATCGTCAGCGCTTCGCAGGCGGTGTTGCCGCGGGAAGCCTGGTTGGTCTACACGCGCAATGTGTGGAACTCGGCCTTGCGGATGTCGCAGAACCAGACCTTGCTCAGCCTGCTGGCGCCGGGCGAGCTGCCACCTTATGAGCGGGTACCGCAGTTCACCACCAACGCCAGCGTGTTTGACTGGCGGGGCTTTGATGTCGGCCTGGCGGTGGAAGCCACGCGTTTTGAGCAGCGCACTTTGGTCGCGGGCGCCGCAACGGGACGGGAGCCCGGCAAGCGCCTGATCATCAATCCCAGTGTGTCCTACCCGGTGCTGGCGCCGGGCTGGTTTGTGGTGCCCAAGGTGCAATACCACTCCACAGACTATGCGCTCAGTCGCTCGGTGCGACCCAACGATGCCTCACCTTCGCGGCGCCTGCCGATGGCCTCGCTCGATACGGGCCTGATCTTTGAGCGTGATGCAAGCTGGTTTGGGGCCGGTGCGATACAGACGCTGGAGCCGCGTCTGTATTACTCGTACATCCCGTACCGCGAGCAGAACGCGCTGCCCAACTTTGATAGTGGTCTGGCTGACTTCAATTTTGCCCAGCTCTTTACCGAGAACGTTTTTGCAGGCGGTGACCGCGTGGGTGAGGCCAATCAGGCCACCGCCCTCATGGTGGGGCGTGTGCTGGAAACTGAAACCGGCGCCGAGCGGTTGCGCGTGGCGCTGGGGCAAAGATTTTTCTTCGCGCCTCAACGCGTCGTGTTGCCCGGTGGCGCGCCACGCACGGACAAGGAAAGTGATCTGTTGGCCTCGGTGGCTGGTGTGCTGGACCGCAACTGGACGGCCGATGTCTCGGTGCAGCACTCCACGCTGCAAAACCAGATCGTGCGCGCCACGGTGGGTGTGCGCTATCAGCCACGCCCTGCTTCGGTGTTGTCCCTGGCTTATCGCTACAAGCTCAATGAGCTCGATCAGATTGACGTGGCTGCGCAGTGGCCGCTCAAATTCGTGGGGCTGCCGCGCTGGTACGGGGTCATGCGCGCCAACTACTCTGAGCGGGATTCGCGGGTGGTTGAGGCCGTGGGCGGTCTCGAATACAAGGCCGACTGCTGGGTGGCGCGTCTGGTGATGCAGCGCTTTGTCACGGCCGACAGCACAGGGACCAACACCGTGTATTTCCAGATCGAACTCAATGGCTTGTCCAGCGTGGGCAGCTCACCCGTAGAGAGTCTGCGGCGTAACATCCCCGGCTATCAGTTGGTCAACCCACCGCCGCCTACTGCGGGCCGGTTCGATTACTACGAGTGAACTCCATGTCCTACGGTGTGTTGCGGTCGCTGACCGCGCTGGCATTTCTTTTTTGTTGTATTGGCGGCTCTGGCGCGCAGAGTGCACCGAACGCCGCACCGCGCGCCGCGCGTGCGGTGGATCGCGTGCTCGCGGTGGTCAATGACGAAGTCATCACTGCCAACGAGTTGACCCTGCGTTTGCGTGTGGCCGAAGAGCAGCTGGCGCGTCAGAACATCCCGCTGCCCGCGCGCAACGTGCTCACGCGTCAGGTGCTCGAGCAAATGATCCTGCAGCGCGCGCAACTGCAGCTGGCGCGGGACTCGGGCGTGCGTGTTGATGACAGCACGGTCAACGCCACCATCGGCCGCATCGCCGAACAAAACGGCATGACACTCGCCGTATTGCGCGAGCGGTTGGAAAAAGATGGCGTGAGCTTTGCGCGGTATCGCGACGACATTCGCGATGAAATCGTCCTCAACCGCCTGCGTGACCGCGAAGTGGAAAGCCGCGTGCAGGTCACTGAAGGTGAAGTGGACAACTTCCTGGCCGGGCAGGCGAACACGCGAGCCGGCGCCGCCGAATACAACGTGGCGCAGATCCTGCTGCGCGTGCCCGAAGGCTCCAGCCCCGAGCGCATCGAAGCCGTGCGCCAGCGCGCCGAAGTGCTGCACACACAGCTGCGCAGTGGCGCCGATTTTGCGCAGCTCGCGGCCAGTTACTCCGCGGGTTCAGAAGCCCTGCAAGGCGGTGACATGGGGTGGCGCAGCGAAGAGCGTCTGCCCTCACTGTTCTTCGATGCCATCAAGGGGCTCAAGGCCGGTGAGCTGAGCCCCGTTGTGCGCAGCCCCGGCGGGTTTCATTTGCTCAAACTGTTGGGCAAACGCAGCGCGGAAGAGGCCAAGGCCAGCGGTCGCAAAGTCGAGTCGGTGCAGCAAACCCATGTGCGCCACATCCTGCTGCGCGTGAGTGACCTGACGCCTGAACCCGAAGTCAAACGCCGACTTGACGACTTGCGTGATCGCCTCACCAAAGGCAGTCAGGACTTTGGCCAGCTGGCGCGTCTGCATTCGGTGGATCCCAGCAGTACCCGCGGGGGTGATCTGGGCTGGCTGTACCCGGGCGACACCGTCCCTGAATTTGAACGCACGATGAACAGCCTCAAGATCAATGAAATCAGCGAGCCCGTGCAATCGCCCTTTGGCTGGCACCTGATCCAGGTGCTGGAGCGCCGCACGGAAGAGTCCGGCACAGATCGCACCCGCTTGCAGGCGCGCGTCGCGCTGCGTGAGCGCAAGGCCGAGGAGTACTACCAAGACTGGTTGCGGCAATTGCGTGACCGCACTTATGTGGAGTACCGGCTCGAAGAGGTGTAAAGATTTTGTTTTCATCCCCCACAAGGGGAGGTTTGTTTTTGGTTCCCCCCCTTCAAGGGGAGGCGAGTGTTGAGTTCCCTCCCCTTCAAGGGGAGGGTTAGGGTGG
>CAZZAD010000107.1:0-9204 GCA_964652055.1 uncultured Burkholderiaceae bacterium
GCGTTGCGAAGGAAGGTCTGCCCGTACAACCCCATCCCCACCCCCGCCCTCCCCTTGAAGGGGAGGGAGCAACCCCCGGGTCCTTCGTCGCATGAACCTCTTCGAAATTTGCATCCGCCGCCCCGTCCTGGCCACGGTGTTGTCCCTGCTGGTGCTCGTCATTGGCGCCATCTCGTACACCCGCCTGGCGGTGCGCGAGTACCCCCGCATTGATGAGCCGGTGGTGAGCGTCACCACCAACTACGCGGGCGCTTCGGCCGATGTGGTCGAGTCGCAGATCACCAAGGTGCTGGAAGATTCGCTGGCGGGCATTGAGGGCGTGGAGCTGATGACCTCGCGCTCGCGCTCCGAGCGCAGCGACATCAACGTGCGCTTTCGCATCACGCGTGACCCCGATTCGGCCGCGGCCGATGTGCGCGACAAAGTGGCGCGCGTGCGTGCGCGCTTGCCCGACAGCATCGATGAGCCGGTCATTGCCAAGGTGGAGGCCGACTCCTTTCCGGTGTTGTGGATCGGCGTGCTGGCCGGTGACATGAACGCGCTCGAACTCTCCGACTACATCAACCGCTACATCAAACCGCGTCTGTCCGTGCTGCCCGGCGCGGCCGATGTGCGCGTGTTTGGTGAACGCAAGGTGTCCATGCGGATCGATGTGGACCGTGACCGGCTGGCGGGTTATCGACTGACGCCGCAGGATGTGGAAGACGCGCTGCGTCGGCAAAACGTAGAGCTGCCTTCGGGCCGCATTGAATCGGTGCAGCGCGAGTTCTCGATCACCGCCGCCACCGACGTACAGACCACAAAGCAGTTTGAAGACCTGATCATTACCCAAACCAGCGGCTATCCGGTGCGCTTGCGCGATGTGGCCACGATCAAGGTGGGTGCAGTCGATGAGCGGGTGATTGCGCGCTTTAACGGCGCCACCGCCATCAACATCGGCGTCATCAAACAGGCCACCGGCAATCCGCTGGAGTTGTCGCTGGCGGTGCGCGCCGAGGTGGCCAAGATCAACGAAGTGGTGCCGCGCGGCATGAAGTTGCAGGTGGCCTATGACACCTCGGTCTTTATTGAGCGCTCCATCTCGGGGGTGTTCAAGTCGGTGCTTGAGGCTGTGGTGCTGGTGGCGTTGGTGATTTTTTTCTTCCTGCGCAATGTGCGCGCCACGCTGATTCCGCTGGTCACCATTCCCGTGTCGCTGGTGGGCGCCTTTGCGCTGATGAACCTCTTTGGTTTCACCATCAACACGCTCACGTTGTTGGCCATGGTGTTGGCCATTGGTCTGGTGGTCGATGACGCCATCGTGGTGCTGGAGAACATCTACCGCAACATTGAGCACGGCATGGGCCGGATTGACGCAGCCATCAAGGGCATCAAGGAAATTGGTTTTGCGGTGATTGCCATGACGCTCACCCTCACCGCCGTGTTTGCGCCGCTGGGTTTTGCCACGGGGCGCACGGGGCGGTTGTTCATTGAATTTGCGCTGGCGCTGGCGGGTGCCGTGCTGGTGTCAGGGTTTGTGGCGCTCACCCTCTCACCCATGATGTGCTCCAAGTTGCTCAAGCACGAAGCCAGCCACGGGCGCATTTATCTGGCCATTGAAAGCGCGCTCAATGCCCTGACGCGCGCCTACGTGCGTTCACTGGCCTGGGTGCTGGGCCGGCGTCTGTGGGTGGGTGTGGTGTGGGTGGTGGTGGCTGCGCTCGGTGGTGTGCTCTTCATGGTGGTGAAGTCTGAGCTCGCGCCCATTGAAGATCGCGGCATGATTTTTGGCATCGTCTCCGCGCCGCAGGGCTCTACGGTGGAATACACCTCGCAGAACCTGCGTGCCATCGAAAAGTTTTATGAGCCGATACCCGAACGCGCCGTGCACACGGCCATTGCGGGCTTCCCCACCGTGGCCGATGGCAACGCCATCTTGCGGCTCAAGCCCTGGGAAGAGCGCAGCCGCAAACAGCAGGACATCGCACGCGAGCTGCTGCCCAAATTTGGGTCGCTGCCCGGGGTGATTGCCTTCCCGGTCAATCCGCCCTCGCTGGGTCAGTCACCGCGCTCCACGCCCATTGAATACGTGATCATGTCGCAGGTGCCCTATGCCGAGCTCGATCGCGTCGTGGGCCAGTTCATGGCCGAGATGTCGCGTTATCCCGGCGTACTCAACCTGCAATCGGATCTGCGCCTGAACACCCCTGAGCTGCGCGTCTCGGTCAATCGCGACAAGCTGGCCGACGTGGGTGTTTCAGTGGAAACCGTGGGCCGCACGTTGCAGACCATGCTGGGCGGGCGGCAGGTCACGCGCTTCAAGAAGGATGGCGAGCAGTACGACGTCATCGTGCAGGTGGCGCCACGTGACCGCAGCCGCCCCAACGACATCAGCGACACCTATGTGCGCACCCGCGAGGGCAGCATGGTGCAGTTGTCCAATGTGGTGGATGTGCAAGAGGGCGTGTCGCCGCAGTCGCTCAATCACTTCAACCGGCTGCGTGCAGTCACCCTGACCGGCGTGGTGGCGCCCGGCTACACCCTGGGCGAAGCCCTGGCCACCATGGAGGCCACCGCCAAGCGCGTGCTGCCTGCCACCGCACAAACCGATCTGTCTGGTCAGTCACGCGAATTTCGCGACGCGCGCGGCGGCATCTATTTGAGCTTTGCGCTGGCGCTGGTCTTCATCTATCTGGTGCTCTCAGCGCAGTTTGAAAGTTTTGCCGATCCACTCGTCATCATGTTGTCGGTGCCGCTGTCCATGACCGGCGCGCTGCTCGCGCTATGGCTCTCCGGCGGCACGCTCAACATCTATAGCCAGATCGGCCTCATCACCCTGGTGGGGCTCATCACCAAGCACGGCATCCTGATCGTGGAATTTGCCAACCAGTTGCACGAGGGTGGCGAAGAACTGTTTGCCGCCATCAAACATGCCACCGAGCTGCGCCTGCGCCCCATCCTCATGACCACCGGCGCCATGGTGCTGGGCGCCGTACCCCTGGCCTTATCCACCGGTGCCGGGGCGGAGAGCCGCATCCAGATCGGCTGGGTCATCGTCGGCGGCATGACCTTCGGTACCCTGCTCACGCTCTATGTGGTGCCCAGCATGTACACCGTGGTGCGCCAGTGGCTGGATCGCAGCCGCCCCACAACTCAAACGAAGCACACCTGATGCGACAAGTCATCCTCGACACCGAAACCACGGGCCTGGACCCCAAGCAGGGGCACCGCATCATCGAGATCGGCTGTCTGGAACTCATCGGGCGGCGTCTGAGTGAGGATCGGCGCTTCCACTACTACCTCAACCCCGAGCGGGCGAGCGATGAAGGCGCCGTAGCCGTGCATGGTCTGACCGATGAGTTTCTGGCTGACAAACCCAAGTTCGATGAAGTGGTGGACGAGTTTCTCGACTTTGTGCGTGACGCTGAAATCATCATCCACAACGCCGCCTTTGACGTGGGCTTCCTCAATGCCGAGCTGGCGCGCCTCAAGCGTCCCGCCTTCACCGAGCATTGCCTCCAGGTGACCGACACCCTCAAGCTCGCGCGCGAGCTGCATCCCGGCAAACGCAATTCACTCGACGCGCTGTGCGAGCGCTATGAGATTGGCAACGCCCACCGCACCCTGCACGGCGCCCTGTTGGACGCGGGCCTGCTGGCGGATGTGTACCTGGCCATGACGCGCGGGCAGGACACGCTGGAAATGGGCCTGACTGCCGCCGAGAGCAGTGACATCGGCGCGCCCATCGACACCTCACCACTGATTGTTCTGGCCGCCACCGACGAGGAGCGTGCCGCGCATGAAAAATTGCTCGACGGTCTGGCCAAGGCCAGTAAGGGCAATGTGGTGTGGCGTCGGACTGCGTCGACGACTCCGTAGCTGCTCTGCCTGTGATGCGCTGTTTGCCCGGGTGAAAAGTTTCAAATGGCCGGTCCTTTTATTTTCATTTGGACGATCAAAAACTTTCATTTGGCCGATTCCTGACCTTACACTTGGCCGATGTCTGCAAACATCACCCCTGCTGCGTTGCCATTAAATCCGGCCGCCTATCCGCGGTTTTTGCGAGCGCGTGTGGCCGAGGCGCTGACCGATACGCCCGTGGTGTTGCTCCATGGCCCGCGTCAATGTGGCAAGACCACCCTGGCGCGCCAGGTGTGTGAGCCGCTGGGCTATGGCTACGCCTCGTTCGACGATGACACTTTGCGCGCCGCGGCGCTGGCTGACCCCGTAGGGTTTGCGACTGGCCTGCCCGCACACATGGTGCTCGATGAAGTGCAGCGGGTGCCCGAGCTCTTTACCGCGCTCAAGGTGGTAGTGGATCGTGACCGCCAGCCGGGACGGTTCCTGCTCACCGGGTCGGCCAACGTGTTGCTGCTACCGCGCCTGGCCGATTCGCTCGCGGGGCGCATGGAGGTGCAGCGCCTGCATCCGCTGGCGCAGTGCGAGATTGAAGGGCACGACAGTGGCTTTCTGCCTGCCGTGTTCGCTGGCGTGGGTGAGCGGGCCTTTGGGCCGCAAAGTTATGAGCGCCTGGGGGAGGCGTGCATCGAGCGGGTGGTGGCGGGCGGTTACCCCGCTGCTCTGGTGCGACCACCACACCGACGGCGCGATTGGTATCGCGCCTATATCGAAACTCTGGTGCAGCGTGACGTGCGTGATCTGCGGCATATCGGTGCGTTAGATACCTTGCCGCGCCTATTGGCCGCGGCCGCCGCACAAACAGCTCGTCTGACCAACGTGGCCGATTTGGCGGGCCCCTTTCAAGTGAGTCGCCCCACCATTCGCGATTACCTGACGCTGCTCGAACGGGTGTTTCTCGTCGAGCAGCTGCAACCCTGGCACAGCAATCGGCTCAGTCGTCTGGTGAAAACCCCCAAGCTGCATCTGTGCGACACAGGACTGGCTGCAGCGCTGTTGCGCCTGGATGCTGCGGGTGTAGCGCGCAACCGAAACATGCTGGGCCCGTTGCTGGAAACCTTCGTGGTGCAAGAGCTGCGGCGCATGGCCAGTTGGCAGGCTGAGCCGATCGAGTTCTTTCACTTTCGCGACAAGGACGGCGTGGAAGTAGATCTGGTCCTGGAGCGTGGTGCTCATGAACTGGCTGGCATCGAAATCAAAGCTGCGGCCACGGTGACGCAGGCCGATTTCCGTGGCCTGCGCAAACTGCAAGCAGCCGCGGGTGCACGCTTTTGCTCCGGCGTGGTGCTCTATGACGGCGAACGAGCCTTGCCCTTTGGTCCTGGCCTTTACGCAGTGCCATTGCGGGCGCTCTGGGAGATGAAATATCCGGGTCGGGGCAGCGGTGGTGCCCGCATGAAGTAAACTGGGCGCCGCTTTTCGCAATCCGCATTTCAGTTTCACTTCAATTGCAGTCCGACCCCGGGTGGTTAGCTCAGCGGTAGAGCACTGCCTTCACACGGCAGGGGTCACAGGTTCAAACCCTGTACCACCCACCAATTCCGCTTGCCCCCTACGTACAGCGCTTTGAGAGCGTGACGCAGCCAATCGCGGACATCTCTCTTGCTGACTACGGTGTAACTATTTCTGCAAGAACAGCACCGTCTCGCGATCCAGCACTTTGCTGACGCGCTCTGCCAGTTGCTGCGCGGCGTTGCGCTCGGCAAAGTGGCCGATGAGGACGTGGTACAGGTTGCCGTTCAATTGCACGCGCGGGCTGCGTGCCTCGGGGGGCAGGTCGCTGGCTTCCGCGGCATTGAGCAGCAGCGCCATGCGGTCGCGCAGGGCTTGCGCGTTGGCGGCCACTTCAAAGGCGCCCAGTTGTATCGACCAGGGGCCGCCGGTGAGGGCTTCGTTGGGCAACGCGATCGAGGCGGGCGGTGGGGGTACGGGAACCACTGGCGCGACGAATAGATCCGGCGCGGCGGGTGTTTCCACGGGCCGCCCCGCGCGGATGTCGGCGTGGGTGATGCGCTCGACCTCGACTTCGCTCACGCCACCCGCCACACCCAGCTTGACCGCGGCAGCGTAAGAAAGATCAATGATGCGGCCGTGCAGGAACGGGCCGCGGTCATTGACGCGCACGATGATCTGTTTGCCGTTTTTGGGATTGGTGACACGCGCGTAGCTGGGCAGGGGCAGGGTGGGGTGCGCGGCGGTCATGGCGAACATGTCGTAGCGCTCGCCGCTGGCGGTTTTGTTGCCGTGAAACTGCTTGCCGTACCAGCTGGCCAGGCCGCGCTGCTTGAGCGGCGCGTCGGTGGTTTGTGGTGTGTAGGTGCGCCCCAGCGCGCTGTAGGGGCGGTTGGCGTAGCGGTGAAAGGGTTCGATGCGTGGTGTGGCGTCGGGCGTTTGTGCCAGCTGTGCGGGAATGTCGCGCGCAGCCGGAGGGCCGTCAGATTGATAAAACTTTTTGGGCGCGGAACCGCAGGCTGACAGCAGCACTGCTGCGGTCAGCCCGGCAATGCGCGCCCACATGGGGTGACTGTGTGAAGTAATAACTAACGCTGAAACACCACGACATCCTGCCCCAGCAGCACGCGCAGGCGCGCGGCAAGAAACTCGGCAGAGTTACGGTCGGCTACATCGCCTACCACCACATGGGTGCGCTCCCCTTTTCTGACGACATGCACGACCTTGTCGCTGTCGTTGAGGGTTTGATCCGCGGCTAGCTTGGCGAGGGTGCGGGTACGAATGGCTTGCGCGTTGGACTCCACTAGGAATACACCCACTTGCACGGCGAAGCGGCCTGTAGCCAGTGCAGTAGCCGCGGGATTGGGCTTGGGTGTGGCTCGGGTCGGGGTTGTAATGACGGGGGCCAAGGGCTCTGGGGTGGCCCAGGAAGGTGCCGTGTCAGAGGGCAGAGCTCGCGGGGATAGGTCTGCCATGGGCTCTATGGGCATGGGCTCGGGCATAGGTACGACGATAGGGGGCATGGGTGAGGGCACCCAGGGGGGCTCAGGCATGGGGGCTGGTGCGGGCGGCGGGTTGCTGCTCCACAGGCTACGGGTCGTATCCCAAAGGCCACAGGCAGATAACAGTGAAACAGCGCCGACCAACGTGGCCACTCGTACAAAGGTCAGGCAACGCTTTGCGTTGGGGCGTAACGGTTTCATGGGGACTCCTGCGGTGATTGAGAAGTGAATCAAGACTGCACCAGTTTGCGATGGCGATGAATGCTCATGAGCATGCCGCAGGCTAAGCCCAACGTCATCAGGGCAGTGCCGCCATAGCTAATAAACGGCAGGGGCACGCCCACTACGGGAAGGATGCCGCTGACCATGCCCATGTTCACAAAGGCGTAGGTGAAGATGATGAGCGCAATGCTGGCTGCCAGCAGGCGCGTGAACATGGTGGCCGCGTTGCCGGCAATGGCTAAGGCCCGCAGCACGAGACCAAAGTACAACGCCAGCAACACCAGGTTGCCCACCAGGCCAAATTCTTCCGAGTACACGGCAAAGATGAAATCGCTGGTGCGCTCGGGGATGAACTCCAGATGCGTTTGGGTGCCTTGCATCCAGCCCTTGCCCAGTGGTCCGCCGCTGCCGATGGCAATCATGGCTTGCAGGGTGTGAAAGCCTTTGCCCAGTGGGTCCTGCATGGGGTCGAGCAAGGTGAGGACGCGTTCGCGTTGATAGTCGTGCATCAGCGTCCAGACCACGGGCGCCAGGCCCAGGGCGCCCACCACGCTCAAGCCAATCCACTTCCAGGGCAGCCCGGCAAAGAAGACCACAAAGATGCCCGCAGACAGCACCAGTGTGGCGGTGCCCAGGTCGGGCTGCTTGGCAATGAAGCCCACGGGCACCACCACCAGCGCGATGGCCACCACAAAATCATAGGAGCGCAGCACGCCTTCGCGCCGGTGGAAGTACCACGCCAGCATGAGTGGCAGCGCCAGTTTCATGGCTTCGGAGGGCTGGATGCGCCCCACGCCGATATCGAGCCAGCGCGTGGCGCCCTTGACGTTGACGCCATGAAACTGCACCGCCACCAGCAGTGCCACGCCCACCACATAGGCGGGCACGGCCAGACGCATCCAGATCTGTGGCGAGATCGAGGCTGCGATCCACATCACGCCTGCGGCCACGGCCAGGTTGCGCAGCTGATCGGTAAAGCGCCAGGGGAAATCTGCACCCGCCGAATAGAGCGTGACCAATCCGATCAGGCTCAGAGTGCCGACCAGTGCGAGCAGCGCGGGATCGAGCACCGAGAGCCGATTGCTGATGAATTCAGACAGGCCGCGATTGAGTTGGGCAAGGCTCATGAGGTCAGGGTGCGGCCAGAGGAATAGTGCGTTTCAAATGGGGTCGTCGCGCCTGCACCGGGGCGACGCGTCTTCATGGGGGCAGTGTGCATCTCAGGCCAGTGCGTGGTTTAGGGTGACGGTGGGTTGGCCGCCGCCGACGCCACCACGGGTTCGTCTTTGGGCAGAGCGGGTTTGTCAGGCACGATACCCAGCAGCACATAGTCAATGACTTGCCGCGCTACGGGTGCTGCTGCTGTTGCGCCAAAGCCCGCGTTTTCCACCAGCACCGCCAGGGCCACCTTGGGTTTGACGCCAGGCTCGGCCGGCGCATATGCCATGAACAGCGAATGATCGCGGAAGCGCTCACCGATGCGCGCGGCGTCGTATTTTTCGTTTTGCTTAATCCCGACGACCTGCGCGGTACCGGTTTTGCCGGCCACTTTGTAGGGCGCTTTCTGAAAGGCCCAGCGACCCGTGCCACTGATGTTCACGTCCACCAGCGCCTCGCGTACCAGGCGAATGTTTTCGGGTTTGAGGGCAATGCGATAACTCTCTTTGGGTACGGTCAAGCGCTTGTCCCCTGAGGGTGTGTCCAAAATGGTTTTGACCAGATGCGGCTTCATTACTACGCCGTCGTTGGCCAGGTTGGCGGTGGCGTGTGCCAGTTGCAGCAAGGTGAAGCTGTTGTAGCCCTGACCGATACCAATGGAGATGGTTTCGCCTGCGAACCATTTCTGTTTGAAACGTTTGAGCTTCCAATCGCTTGAGGGCAGGATGCCCTCCATCTCGTTCTCGATGTCGATGCCCGTGATCTGCCCAAAGCCAAAGGGCTTCATGAAATCGTGGATGGCATCCACCCCCAGATCGTTGGCCAGCATGTAGTAATAGATGTCGCTGGACTTGACGATGGAGGTGTGCAGGTTCACGGGCCCCAGCGGCACTTTGTTGCTGTCGCGGAAGCGATGGTTGCCGAACATGAAATAACCCGGGTCATAGATCACGGTCTCTGGGCGGCGTTTGCC
>CAZZAD010000108.1:0-9131 GCA_964652055.1 uncultured Burkholderiaceae bacterium
ATGGGGAAATATCACTTCGCAACGCACCCCATCCCCCCCCTAACCCTCCCCTTGAAGGGGAGGGGACTCAATATTGGACCGGTGCGACGCCGCCGCATGAGGTGATGCCATGAAACACGCCATCAGACATCTTCACTTTGTCGGCATCGGCGGCAGTGGCATGTCCGGCATTGCCGAGGTGCTGCTGAACCTCGGCTTCACCATCAGCGGTTCCGACATGGCCGACAACACGGTGACGCAACGCCTGGCCACGGCCGGGGCCAAGGTGTCGCAAGGTCATGCCGCAGAAAACATTCGCGGGGCCGATGCGGTGGTGGTGTCCACCGCCGTCAAAGCCGACAACCCTGAAGTGATGGCGGCGCGTGCCGCCCGCATCCCGGTGGTGCCGCGCGCGGTGATGCTTGCTGAACTCATGCGCCTGAAGCAGGGCATTGCCATTGCCGGCACGCACGGCAAGACCACCACCACCAGTCTCGTGGCCAGCATTCTGGCCGCCGGTGGGCTCGACCCCACCTTTGTGATTGGGGGTCGCCTGAATTCAGCCGGAGCCAATGCGCGCTTGGGCGCCGGGGAATTCATTGTGGTCGAGGCCGATGAGTCGGACGCCAGCTTCCTCATGCTCTCGCCGGTCATTGCGGTGGTCACCAACATCGACGCCGACCACATGGAAACCTACGGCCACGACTTTGCGCGGCTCAAAGGGGCATTCATCGAATTTCTCTCGCGCCTGCCGTTTTATGGCAACGCGGTGTTGTGCATTGATGACCCGCACGTGCGCGAGATTGTTCCGTTTATCTCCAAACCCATCACCACCTATGGCTTGTCGGAAGGTGCCCAAGTGCGTGCAGTGGATGTGCGCCCCGACGGGGAAACCATGCGCTTTACCGCGCTGCGCGAGGGCGCGGCTGCCCTGGGTGTGCAGCTCAATCTGCCCGGCGTGCACAACGTGCTCAATGCGCTGGCGGCCATTGCGGTGGCCACCGAACTGGGTGTGAATGACGGCGCCATTCTGGAAGCGCTGCTGGGCTTTACCGGCGTGGGGCGGCGCTTTACGCGTCACGGCGAAGTGCCCATCGACGCGCGTGGGGGCCGGTTCACCCTGATTGACGACTACGGTCATCACCCGGTGGAGATGGCGGCCACGCTGGCCGCCGCGCGCGGCGCGTATCCGGGGCGGCGCCTGGTGCTGGCGTTTCAGCCTCATCGCTATACCCGCACGCGGGACTGCTTTGAAGATTTTGTGCGTGTGCTCTCGGGCGCCGATGCGCTGTTGTTGTCTGAGGTGTATGCGGCCGGTGAAGTGCCCATCGTGGCGGCCGACGGCAGTGCGCTGGCGCGCGCGGTGCGCGTGGCGGGCAAGGTGGAGCCGGTGTTTGTGGAAGCCATTGAAGACATGCCCGCGGCCATACGCGCCCTGGTGCGACCCGGCGATGTGGTCATCACCATGGGCGCGGGTTCCATCGGCGGGGTGCCCGGAAAATTGTTAGCTACTGAGGTCAAAGCATGAGTACCCCCTTTGGAAAAGTCGGCGTGCTGATGGGCGGACGCTCCGCAGAGCGTGAGGTCTCCCTGATGAGTGGCCAGGGTGTGCTGGCTGCGTTGCAAAGCAGGGGTGTAGACGCCCACGCGTTTGATCCCGGCACGCAATCCCTGACCGAACTGGAAGCGGCGCGTTTTGATCGTGTGTTCATCGCACTGCATGGGCGCGGTGGCGAAGACGGCACCATTCAAGGGGTGTTGGAGTACCTCAAGGTGCCCTACACCGGCAGCGGTGTGCTGGCTTCGGCGCTGGCGCTCGACAAAAGCATGACCAAACGCTTGTGGGCTGATGAGAGTCTGCCCACACCCGACTGGCGTGACATCAATGACCAGACCGACTGGCTGCGCCTGATTGCCGAGCTGGGCGAGCATCTGGTGGTCAAGCCCGCGCGTGAGGGCTCATCGCTGGGTCTGGCCAAAGTGCATTCACATGACGGTGTGGCGCTTGAAGAGGCCTACCTCGTGGCCGCTCGTCACGACACCCATGTGTTGGTGGAAAAACTGGTGGAAGGTCGTGAGCTGACCTGCGCCATCCTGGGCCATGGGGAGACGGCCCGCGCACTGCCGCTGGTGGAAATTCGCGCGCCCGAGGGCAACTACGACTTTCATCACAAGTACGAGAGCGAGGACACGGTCTACGAGTGCCCCGCCGCGCTCGAGCCCGAGCTGACCGTGGAAATTCAGGCCTTGTGCCTGCAGGCCTATCGCCTGCTGGGTGGGCGCGGTTGGGGTCGTGTGGACGTGATGCTGCAGGTGGACCCGCGCGGTGACCGGCCCTTGTTGCTGGAGCTCAACACCTCACCGGGCATGACCAGCCATTCCCTCGTGCCCATGGCCGCCAAGGCCGTGGGCTTGAGTTACGAGGATCTGGTGTTGGAAATTTTGTCGATGGCGGCGCTGGATCCGGCGCCGGGTGCCGCGTTGTGAGCACAGTCATGAATCTGCAAAACCTCTCGTTAACGTCATCCCCGCGTAGGCGGGGATCCAGTGCCGGCGGTGGAGACCCGCTGGATCCCCGCCTACGCGGGGATGACGGAAGCGGAGCCCCGTCATGAACCGTCTGCTTGCCATGAAGCTGGCCGCGCGTGCCTTGTGGGCCGCCACTGCCCTCGTGCTTGTTGGCGCGCTCGTGCTGTGGCTCGCACAACGCCCGCAGTTTGAATTCCGTCGCATTGAAGTGCTCAGCAGCACCGACGAAGCCCCACGCCATGTGACTGAGGCGTCCATTCGTGCGGCACTTAAAGGCCCACTCAAGGGGCGCCTGGTGGGCAACTTCTTCACCATGAATCTGGCGCAGGCGCAGCGACTGTTTGAGACGGTGCCCTGGGTGGCGCGCGCATCGGTGCGGCGCGTGTGGCCTGATGTGCTGGTGGTGACTGTGGATGAGCATCGCGCCATTGGCTTGTGGAGCGATGGCCGCGTGCTGTCCGCGCGTGGCGAGCTGTTTGTGGCCAATGCGGCCGAGGCCGAACTCGATGGTGTGCTCGCATCGTTTGCCGGCCCCCCCGAGCAGGCCGACGCGGCCGCAGCACGGTTCAAGGAATTCAGCGCGCTATTGGCGCCACTGGCCATGAGCGTGGCCACGCTGGAAATATCGGAGCGCGCGTCCTGGTCGCTGGTGACGGCGACCGAAAGTGGCAAGGGTCCGCGTATTGAACTGGGCCGCGATGACCCGGCGGGTCGCGTGCGTGAGCGCCTGGCCACCCTCACCGCCGCCTGGCCCATGGTGGTGGCACAACTGGGTGGGCAGCCCAAGCGCATGGATGCGCGTTATGCCAATGGATTCGCTGTTGCTTCTCTGACATCACCCCTTACTGGTGAAAAAACTCACGCACGATGAAAACTGAAACCAAAGACCTGATCGTCGGTCTCGATATAGGAACCTCCAAAGTGGTGGTGGCCGTGGCCGAAGTGTTGCCCGACGGTCGCTTCCAGGTGATTGGCCTGGGCCAGGCCATCAGCGAGGGGCTGCGCAAGGGCGTGGTGGTGAACATTGAATCCACCGTGCAATCCATCCGCCGCGCTGTGGAAGAAGCCGAACTCATGGCGGCGTGCCGCATCGTGGACGTATCCACCGGCATTGCCGGCAGCCACATCCGCAGCTTCAACTCCAACGGCATGGTGGCCATCAAAGACCGCGAGGTCTCGGCCACCGACGTGGCGCGTGTGATCGAAACTGCGCGCGCCGTCAACATCCCCACCGATCAACAAGTGCTGCATGTGCTCACGCAAGAGTTCATCGTGGATGGGCAAGAAGATGTGCGCGAGCCCATCGGCATGAGCGGCGTGCGCCTGGAAGTACGCGTGCACATCGTCACCGGCGCGGTGAGTGCGGCGCAGAACATTGTGAAGTGTGTGCGCCGTTGCGGCCTGGAAGTGAGCGACCTCATGTTGCAACCGCTGGCCTCCAGCCTCTCCGTGCTCACACATGACGAAAAAGAATTGGGTGTGGCCCTGGTCGACATCGGCGGCGGCACCACCGACATTGCGCTCTTTACGCACGGCGCCATACGGCACACCGCGGTCATTCCCATTGCGGGTGACCAGATCACCAACGACATCGCCATGGCGCTGCGCACGCCCATTCCCGATGCCGAGGAAATCAAGATGCGCTACGGCGTAGCCAAAGAGATCCTGGCCGATCCGGCCGAGCGCATAGAAATTCCCGGCATCGGTGACCGCGAGCCGCGTCTGCTCTCACGTCAGGCCTTGGCCGCGGTGATCGAACCGCGCGTGGAAGAGCTGTTTGGCCTGGTGCAAAAAGCCATCCGTGACTCCGGCTTTGAAGAAATGCTCTCCTCGGGCGTGGTGCTCACCGGGGGCAGCGCGCTGTTGCCCGGCATGGGTGAATTGGCCGAAGACATCTTTCTCAAACCCGCCCGTGTGGGCTGGCCCACCTACGACGGTGCCTTGTCCGACGTGGTGCGCAACCCGCGCTTTGCCACCGTGATGGGCCTGCTGCATGAAGCGCATCTGCAACGCCTGCGGGGCCGCAAAGTGGCCGCGCAAACCGGATCGTTCAAATCGACCATCAGCCGGATGAAGGAATGGGTGGTGGGGAATTTTTGAATGCGAAGTTTTTTGGTTCCCTCTCCTTCAAGGGGAGGTCCATGTTTAGTTCTCTCCCCTTGGAGAGGAGGGGCAGTTTCTTTACTCCCTCCCCGTCAAGGGGAGGGCGGGGGTGGAGATGGGGTTGTACGGGGGAATTTCGCTTCGCCACGTACCCCATCCCCACCCTAACCCTCCCCTTGAAGGGGAGGGGACTCAATACCAACCTCCCCTTGAAGGGGAGGGGACTCAATACCAACCTCCCCTTGAAGGGGAGGGAGGGAATCAGCACGCTGAGCGTGTTGAAGGTGTGGGAAGCGTGCACTGTCAAAAGCGGCGCTGCCGTCATTGACATTGTGCGTTTCACTTTTTTGGCAATTTGACTGAACCTCTAGGAGCTTGCTCATGACCTTCGAAATTCTGGAAACTGAAACCAACGGCACCGTCATCAAAGTCATTGGCGTGGGAGGCGCGGGTGGTAACGCGGTCGAACACATGATTTCGCGTGGCGTACAGGGCGTGGAGTTCATCTGCGCCAACACCGATCACCAGGCACTGGCGCGCTCTTCGGCCACCAACATCATTCAACTGGGCAAGACCGGATTGGGCGCGGGCAGCCGCCCCGATGCGGGACGTCTGGCCGCCGAAGAAGCGCGTGAACGCATTGCCGATGCACTGCGCGGCGCACACATGGTGTTCATCACCGCCGGCATGGGCGGGGGCACGGGTACGGGCGCCGCGCCGCTCGTGGCCGAAGTGGCCAAAGAGCTGGGCATCCTCACCGTGGCCGTGGTGTCCAAGCCCTTTGAATTTGAAGGCCCGCGCCGCGCCAAGCTGGCCGATGCCGGTCTGGCCGAACTCGAAGAGCGCGTGCACTCGCTCATCATCATCCTGAACAACAAGCTCGAAGAAGTACTGGGCGAAGACGCCGAAATGCACGAGTGCTTCAAGGCCGCCGACGATGTGCTGCACAACGCCTGCGCCGGCATTGCCGAGATCATCAACATTCCGGGCCTGGTCAACGTCGACTTTGAAGACGTGAAAACCGTCATGAGCGAACACGGCAAAGCCATGATGGGCACCGCCGTAGCCAGTGGCGCAGATCGCGCACGCATCGCCGCTGAACAAGCCGTGGCCAGTCCTTTGCTCGAAGGGGTGGACCTGTCGGGTGCGCGCGGCGTGCTCGTCAACATCACTGCCAGCAGCTCGCTCAAGATGAAAGAGACGCGCATCGTGATGGAAACCATCCGCGGCTTTGCCGCCGATGACGCCACCGTCATCTTTGGCACCGTCAACGACGAGTCCATGGGCGAAGACCTGCGCGTCACCGTGGTGGCTACCGGTCTGGGCCGCGCTTCATCCAAGAAGCAGGCCCCGCCGCTGACCATCATCAAAACCGGTACGCATGACATGGCCTACAGCGCTGCGGCCCCTGCATCAGGCATGGGTGCGGGCGCATCAATGGGCATGATGGCCAGCCCCGCTGCATCGGCGAACGCATCGGTCAACGCAGCGACCCAAGGCGGCCACGACTATCAGCATCTGGACACGCCCGCCGTGTGGCGCCAAGGCGGTGGTGGTGCAGCGCGCGCGGCCGTAGTCGAAGAGCGCAGCATGGACCGCTTTGATATTCCGGCCTTCCTGCGTAAGCAGGCGGACTGAGGTCACTCAATGCCTACACACGGGGGGTCTCAGTACACTGCGGGGCCCTTTCCGTGCGGCCCTTTTCTGGAGCTCTGTCATGAATGACGACACGCCCGAGTTCAAGATCGACAAGGAACTCGATGCTCGTGGATTGAACTGCCCACTGCCCATCCTGCGCGCCAAAAAGGCCTTGGCCGATATGGAGCGCGGCACCGTGCTCAGGATTGTGTCCACCGATCCGGGCTCGATGCGCGACTTTCAAGCCTTTGCGCGCCAGACCGGCAACGAGCTGCTGGCGCAGTTCACAGAAGGCAAAGAGTTCGTGCACTTGCTCAAGCGTCGCTGAGTTGATGATGCGCGTGGTCCTTGCAATATTGTTGGCCTTAGTGCTGGGCACAGCGGGTTGGATTGCGTTCGCCTTGAACTGGAACTACTCCACTGGTGAGCGTGCCGGTTGGATACAGAAGTTCAGCAAAAAAGGTTGGGTGTGCAAAACCTGGGAAGGCGAACTGGCCATGGTGTTCATGCCGGGCGCCGTTCCGGAAAAGTTCTACTTCACCGTGTGGGATGAAACCGTAGCCCTGCAGGTCAACGCCGCCGTTGGCCAGCGCGTCACCCTGCATTACGAAGAGAAGGTGGGCTTGCCCACCGCCTGCTTTGGGGACACGCGTCACTGGGTGAGCCGGGTGACGGTGGTGCGTGACCCAGTACCCCCCATCCTCGGCGTCACTCCTTGAAAGGGGGCATCTCTAATCCCCTCCCCTTCAAGGGGAGGGTAGGGTGGGGATGGGGTTCTACGGGGCAGCACGCTGCGTAACGCACCCCATCCCCACCCTCGGCATAGCCATGCGCTTGCAAGCGCATGTCGCTGCGGTGGCGCAAAGCAGTGCTTTGCGAATTCCCACCTTCGCCCCCTTGAAGGGGAGGGAGGGAAACGGTGCTTGCAGGCAAGCAGTAAACAATTGGGGTCAGATCAACATTATTTTTCCAGACACTGAAAGGAACCAGCGATGCAAGTTTTGCAACTCAACACCGCAGTGCTGGCGCGTGCTGCCGTATTGGCTGTGGGCATTGTGTGTGCCAGCGCGGCAGGGGCCGTAGACATCTACAAATGGGAAGACGAAAAGGGCCAGGTGTTTGTGTCTGACGTGGTGCCCGCCAAATACAAAAAGACCGCCACACGTATTGAGGTGCGTTCGCCTGAGGGCGGCACGCCCGCGGCTACGGCTAAAGCCAAAGCTCCAGAGCCGAACCCCGCTCCCGCAGAGGCTGCCAAGAAAGCGGTTGCGCCAACCGCGGCGCCCAAACCGGCAACCGAGACCTCTGCAGCCGAGGCCACCGACTGCGAAACGCTGCAGCGCCTGTATCGGGAAAGTCAGGAATGTTTTGCGCCCTTCCGCAATGCCACCGGCGGCATCAAGCCCGAGGCCTATGAGAAGTGCAAGGAACGCCCCGAGCCCACGGAAAACTGCCCGGTACAGCAGGGGAAGTAATTCACACGTTGGTTGGTGCTGAGCGCAGCGATGCCCAACACACGCTGCGCATAGGCCGATGTGTTGGGCTACCCACTGGCGTGGTGGGGTACCGCTGTGGAGGACGAAAGTCTCGGGGTCAGAGCACATGTCGTCTGCGGGCTTACTTCGCAGTAATTACTGTGCGCATGAATGTGCTCTGACCCCGATTTTCTTGTGCTTCGTTGGGGGGGGCGCCCGCAGTCGTTGTCAGACCATGCGCTCAACGCGCCAGGTCTGATATCTGAGGGCCAGCACTGCGCCACCGACGATGCCGACCAGCGCGAGCAATGAACTGAGGGACAGGGTGGAGATTCCACTCAGGCCCTGACCGATGGTGCAGCCCAGTGCCAGCACGCCACCAAAGCCCATGAGTGCGGCGCCGATGAGGTTGTTGGCGGTGTCCTCGGTGCTGGCAAAACCCTCCCAGCGGAACTCTTTGGAGAGCAGCGCAGTGACCAGTGAACCCAGCACCACGCCAAACACGGCGGCGATGCCCAGGGTGATGACGCGGCTCTTGTCGCTGAAGAACAGCAGCCAGTCGAGCGTGTAGGCCAGGGGGGCCACGAACGAAAGGGACTCCATACGACCTGAGTTGGTGCGTAGGAAGGCTTCGTCCAGCGTTTCTGGGTGTTCGGCCAGATAGCCCACATGGCCCGAGACAAACCACAAGGCGACGATCACGCCGCCGATGGCAAACCCCGCCAGCAGGTTGTCGAACTTGAGGAAATCACGCCGCGTCAACGTATAAGCGATTAACGCAGTGCCTAGTCCCAAGCCCAGCGCCCAGTGCAGAACTTCTTTACTTACGCCCAGCGGTGCGGCGAGCAAGGTGGGCAGGTCCTGCGCGCTCGAGAGTTGCAGGACAAAGGGTTCGATGAGGTTGACGCGAAACACGCCCAGCATGCCGCGTAGGGACATGTAGGCCACCAGTCCCAGCACGATGAACACCACCAGTGACTTGAGGCTGCCGGTGCCCAGGCGCACCAGGTTGCGGCTGCCGCAGCCCCCAGCCAGCACCATGCCAAAGCCAAACAGCGCACCGCCCAGCACATAGGCGAGCCAGGTCAGGCGGGGTGTGGCATGGATGGTTTTGGCGGTGTCGATCAGCCCCAGCGCAGCCAGCGTCTGGGTGCCCACGATGGCCACACCGATGGCCAATAACCACTGATGCACGCGGGTGCGGTCGCCGTAGTTCACCCAATCGGCAATTGCGCCCATGGTGCAGAAATGCGTGCGCTGGCCCACGGCGCCAAAAATGAAGGCGAGCGCAAAGGCGAGCGATACGACTTGGGTGTAGAGCGCGGGCGGGGCTTCGATGGTGGTGGGGGTCATGGGGTGGGGGGAGGGTCAGAGCGTGGTGTCATCACTCCCTCCCCTTCAAGGGGA
>CAZZAD010000109.1:0-590 GCA_964652055.1 uncultured Burkholderiaceae bacterium
CCGATGCCGAGCAAGCGCAAACGCTGCGCAACGCTGGGCTCGACTACTACAACCACAACCTGGACACCGCGCCCGACTACTACGGCGAGGTCATCACCACCCGCACTTATCAAGATCGGCTCGACACGCTGGACCACGTGCGCGAAGCCGGCATGAAAGTGTGTTGCGGTGGCATCGTGGGCATGGGTGAGAGCCGCACACAACGTGCGGGCCTCATTGCCCAACTGGCCAACCTCAACCCCTACCCTGAGTCGGTGCCCATCAACAATCTGGTGCAGGTGGAAGGCACGCCGCTGGCGGGCACGGAGCCGCTCGATCCCTTTGAATTTGTGCGCACCATTGCCGTAGCGCGCATCACCATGCCACGCACCCGCGTGCGCCTGTCTGCGGGGCGCGAGCAAATGGATGAAGCGCTGCAAGCACTGTGCTTTGCGGCCGGCGCCAATTCCATCTTCTACGGCGAACGTTTGCTCACCACCGCCAATCCGCAAGCTGAGCGTGATCGGGCGTTGTTGCAGCGGTTGGGGTTGAAGGCGGCGGGTAGCGGTAGGCATCGTGGTTGAGCATCGGCTGAAGTGCGACACCGCGTG
>CAZZAD010000109.1:600-8987 GCA_964652055.1 uncultured Burkholderiaceae bacterium
TTTCCCGGGGGGAGAAAAGCTAAACAACGCTGTGCCTACTCCCCTCTCCCCCCGGGAGAGGGGTTGGGGGTGAGGGAATCAGTTGCAGTGACTCCACCCCTGATCACCCCCGCCTTCCTCGCCAACCCCTACCCTACCTACGCCGCCCTGCGCGAGGCAGGCCCCATTCATTGGAGCGATGAATTCTTCGGCGGCGCCTGGCTGCTCACACGTCACGCCGATGTCGAAGCCGTACTGCGCGACGACCAGCGTTTTTCCGCACAACGCACCGGCGGCTGGGTGATGGACTGCACTGAGGGCGCGCGCACAGAACTCAAAGGCTTTCAAAGCCTGTTCGCGCGCGCCATGTTGTTTATGGACGTACCCGATCACACGCGTCTGCGCAGCCTGATGAACGCAGGTTTTCGTGCCGATGCGCTGGAGCGGATCCGCCCGGCCATGGAACGCTGGATTGATGCTCGACTCGATGCGCTCAATGCCAGCACGGATTTTGATTTCATGGCGCAGATCGCGCGCCCTCTACCCGCCTATGTGATTGCCACGCTGATGGGCATGAAAGAAGTGGATCAGGCACCGTTTCTGATTTGGTCTGATGACCTGGCCAGCTTTATCGGCGCGCCCCAACCCACGCTTGAGCAAGCACGCCGCGCGCAAACCAGCCTGCTCGCCATGGCGCGCCGCTTTGATGAACTCATCGCCATCAAACGCAGTCAGCCCGATGAAGGTCTGGTCAGCCGACTCGCACAAGCCCAGGCACGCGGTGAGATTCAAAGCGGTGCAGAACTGCTGGCGCAATGCGCGATGCTGCTTTTTGCCGGCCACGAGACCACGCGCAACCTGCTGGGCAATGCATTGCACACGCTGCTCACCCACCCCGGCGCGTGGCAACAACTGCAAGCGCAGCCCGAGCTGCTGCCCAGTGCTGTCCGCGAACTGCTGCGTTTTGAAAGCCCCGTGCAATACACCGGCCGCCGCGTTAAGGCCGACCTCAGCTTGCACGGCCAACATCTCAAGCGTGGCGATCTGGTCATCGCATTGATCGGCGCCGCCAACCGTGATGAGCGCGCCTACGCAGCGCCCGAAACACTCGACCTCACCCGCCGCACGGGCCCGCTGCTGTCCTTTGGCAGCGGCGCGCATGTATGCATCGGCGCCGCACTCACGCTGATGGAAACGCAAACGCTGTTTGCAAAATTGCTGCGCCGCTGGCCGACACTCACGTTGACCGACTCCGCCGCGCAGTGGAATGGCAATCCGGTGTATCGGGGATTAAGCACGCTCGGAGTAAGTGGCGCGTTGGGGTGAATAGTCAGAACACCGACGAGGCTTCGTCCTGCGCTTCTTCATCTACTGACTCAACCGCCGGCACCCGGTTGTGCCAATAGCGACCCTGCTCCATGCGACTGCGCTCCACAGCAACGCGCCCATCCGCACTCAAGCGCCACGTGGTGGCCCCGGCTTGATCGGTGCGCACCGCCTGGGTGCCCGCGGCGGCAAAGCGTTGCACCACGGGCGCGTGGGGATGTCCGTAGCGATTGCGATAGCCCACGGTGTAGGCCACCCACTGCGGTTGCGTGGCCGCAATCCAGGCCGGGCTCGATGAGGTGTGACTGCCGTGATGTGCAGCGATGAGCAGCGTGGTGGACCTGAGGGCATCAGCATCTTCACGAGCAAGAATGTGCGCCTCCTGTTTTGAGGGCACATCGCCCGTCAACAACACACGCTGCTGCCCCCACGTGATCATCATCACGCAGCTCAAGCTGTTGGTATCGAGATGCTGGGTGGTGTTCTCAGAGGTGGGGTGCAGCATGCGCCATGTCGCTTCGCCCAACGCGCCGCTTTGCCCGGCCACGCAACGTTCGGTCTTCTTTGCCCCTTGAATCACCGGGCTACTGGCATCGATAGAGGTCAGCAGACGATCCACGGTGATTTCCTTCATGACCGAAGCCGCACCGCCCGAGTGATCACTGTCCAGATGCGACACCACCATGAGATCAAGTCCACTGATGCCGCGCCGTCGCAAGTAAGGCGCGATGATGCGCGAGCCTGCGTCGGTCTGCGGCGTGTAGCGCGGGCCCGTATCGAACAGCAATGCGGCCTGATGTGTTTGCACCAGCACCGCGCTGCCCTGCCCCACATCCAGTGCAGTCACCCAAAGTTCATCGGCTGCGGGCCGCAGCGGGGGCCACACCGCCAAGGGCAGCAGCCACACCGCCCCTACCCAACGCACCGGCCAACCGCGCGGCGCCAGCAACCAGGCCACCCCCAGCAAGGCACACCCCAGCGCCCATGCAGGCGGTGCGGGCCAGGGCACCGACACGGCTGGCAGTTGCACCAACGCTTGCAGCGCCTGCGCCAGCCACGCAAACAACTGATGCGCCAGCGCGAGCAAAGGTGCAGCCAACGATGACAGCGGCTCGGGCAGCATGACGAGTGCAGCGCCCACCAACGCTAACGGCGTCACCACCAGACTCACTACGGGAATGGCCACCGCATTGGCCAATGGACTGACCAACGACAGCTGTGCGAACAACGCAATGGTGAGCGGGATGAGCGCCACGGTCACCGCAAGCTGCACGCGCGTGGCATCCAGCAAACGTTCACGCCATGACGGCGCAGCGGCACTGACCCGCACCCGCCCATTCATGGCCCACATGATGGCGGCCACGGCACCGAACGAGAGCCAGAACCCCGCGGCCACCACCGCCCAGGGATCGAGCAAACACACCCCTGCGGCGGCTGCCGCCAAGACCGTCGTGGGACGCAATGCACGACGCGCCATCAGCGCTACCGCCACCACGGTCAACATAAAAAACGTGCGCTGCGCGGGCACGCCCCAACCCGCGAGCAGGCAGTAGCCCAAGGCGGCCAACACGGCCGCCATCGCTGCGGCCGATTGCGCGGGGGCCCATGCAAGCGCGCGACGCGAGCGGCGCCACAACGTGCTCACCCCCCACGCCGCCAAACCGGCAATCATGGTGATGTGCAACCCCGAGATACTCACCAGATGTGAAATACCCGTCTGGTTAAAGAGCGCCCAATCTTGCGCACTGATGGCGCGCTGATCGCCCAACACCAGCGCGATCAACACCCCGGCATATCGATCGGCGCCCAATGTCTGCTGCATGGCTAGTCGCAACTCATGGCGCAGACGGTCAATGCGCGGACCGAGCTGCCCCACCTTGGCATCCACACGCACCGCCTGCCCACGCACATAACCCGTGGCACGCAAGCCGCGCTCCAGCATCCACAGTTCTGAATCAAATCCGCCGGGGTTGAAGCTGCCGTGCGGACGACGCAGCCGCACCGTAAAACTCCAACGCTCGGCGGGCATCACCATGACATCGCGCCCATACCAACTCAGAGCAATGCGTTCGGGCACATGCACGTCGGGGGTGTGCACCTGTTCCACATCAAACTCAAAACGCACGCTGCGTTCGGCCGGCGACGGCAGGCTGGAAATCACACCGGTCACGCGCACATCGCGCCCCTCATCGCCCCAGGCCAGTTCGTCGGCCAGATGCATTTGAGCCATCCAGGCGGCGTGACTGAAGCCCAGCAACAGTGCAGCGATCACACCCATGGCGGTTGATGCGCGTGGCTGCGTCAAGCGCCAACGCAACGCGCAGGCTGCACTGAGCAGTGCAACCACCACCGCCGCGGCAAGCGCCCAAGATGAGGGTAAGGCAGATTGCTGCTGCAGCAGAAATGCGCCTGCAACAAAGGCGGCCAGGATCAGGGACACCGCATCCCTCACCCTCGGTCCCTCTCCCGGGGGGAGGGGGAAGTTAAAAGCCCCTCTGCCTCCGAGAGAGGAAGGGTTAAAAGCCCCTCTCCCCCCGGGAGAGGGGTTGGGGTGAGGGAAGGGGTGAGGGAAAGCCGCGGCAACACCGCCAGTGCGTTCTCACGGTTGCGTTGCGCCAGCGCCTCCACCGTGGTCTGACGCAACTGCGCCATCACCTGCGCCATGCGCGGCAACTGCGCTGGTTCATTGCGCCGAGGTTTGCCATCCACACGCAACCACTGCGGCGGAATATCGGGTGCATCGGTTTCCAGCACCCAGGCGTGCTCCGGCAAAGTGGCGGCCAGACGCTTGATCCGCTTGGAGCCGTCATACGTCATGGCGCCACCAAAACCCAGACAGAACCCGCGCTCCACAAAGGCCATGGCCTGCTGCGTTGAACCATTGAAGGCATGCGCGATACCGCCCGGCACTTCAATGCGGCGCAGATGTTTGAGCAGTGCATCAGCGCTGCGCCGCACGTGAAGAATGACGGGCAGATTGAAGTCACGCGCCACCTTGAGTTGCTCGCGGTAAAACCACTCTTGCCGCGCGATGTCTAAGCCGGGCACCAACAAATCCAGACCGATCTCTCCCACCGCCACAAAATGAGCATCGGCCATGGCGGCCTGCACCGCCGTGCGCAGTTGCTCAATGTGTTCCTCTTGGGCGCCGTCCAGCCACAACGGATGCAAGCCCAACGCGTAGGCCAATCCGTATTGCTGGGCGACCTGCGTGGTCTTGGCAAAGCCCGCCACGTGCACACTGGGCAGCACCATCATGGAAACACCCACCGCACGCGCACGTACCACCACCGCATCGCGGTCGGCGTCGAACTCATCAGCATCCAGATGGCAATGGGTGTCGATCCACATAGGTACGTGTAGCGGCTTCATAGAATGCAAAGGGTCACAATGCCGCGCTCTTGAGTGTCGTGACCCCGGCGCCCGCTTGAGTTACTCCCTCCCCTTCAAGGGGAGGGCGGGGGTGGGGATGGGATTGAACGGGACAATTCGACGCGTAACGTACCCCATCCCCACCCTAACCCTCCCCTTGAAGGGGAGGGAACCAAGACGGGGCACGCATCGGAGCGACGGCAGTTCCGGTATCCACGATTAAATAACTCCAGCCCCTCGCTCTGCACCCCATGCTCAGAAAATTTCTAAAACGCCACATGCCCAACGCCGACACGGTGCGCCAATACAAGGTCATGCACATTTTCGGCGAACGCCTGTTTCACCCCGCCCTGTGGGACTTGAACCGGCGGTCGGCTGCGGGGGGCATTGCGGTGGGACTGTTCTGCGGCCTGATTCCCGGCCCCCTGCAAATGCTGGGCGCAGGCATCGTGGCGCTGTTTGTGCGCGTGAATCTGCCCCTGGCGCTTCTGTCCACGCTGTACACCAACCCCATCACCATCGTGCCGCTGTACCTCGCGGCCTACAAAATGGGCCGCTTCATTCTGGGTAATGGCGCGGGCATACCACCCGTGCCGCCACCCGACTGGTCTTTCACCGCACCCGCCGCGTCACTCCAGGCCCTGAGCCACTGGATGCTTTCATTGGGTGCACCTCTGGCGCTAGGCCTGATCACGCTGGCCAGCACGTTGGCCCTGCTGGGCTACGTGGTGGTACGAGTGGGTTGGAATCTTTATTTGCGCTGGGCGTGGATAAACCGCAAGCGCGAACGACACAACGCTAAAGCCGCCCCTCAGTTACCCAACAACCGCCCGTGATCGAGCTTGAGCATGCGGTCGCAGCGCGCCGCCAGTTCCTGATCGTGCGTGACGATGACCACTGCGGTGCCTTGCTGGCGTGCGCGCTGCAATAGCAGATCAAACACGGCGCGGGCCGTGTCGCGGTCCAGGTTGCCGGTGGGTTCGTCGGCCAGTACACAGATGGGGTAGGTCACCAGCGCGCGCGCAATGGCGGTGCGCTGACGTTCGCCCCCTGAGAGCTGCGCCGGGTGATGCTCCAGGCGCTCACCCAAGCCCAGCGCACGCAATACTTCGGCGGCCTGCACCCGCGCGTCACTGAGCGACATGCGGCGGATGGTGAGCGGCATGGCCACGTTATCGAGCGCAGTGAACTCGGGCAGCAGATGGTGAAACTGATACACAAAACCCAACTGCTGATTGCGCAGCGCGCCGCGCTCACGTTCAGACAGTTGCGCCAGATTGCGGCCGTTGATGCAGATGGTGCCGGTATCCACCGCGTCGAGCCCGCCCAGGCAATGCATCAACGTGCTCTTGCCCGAACCCGAGGCACCCACAATGGCCACCACCTCGCCGCGCCGCACCGTTAAATCCACACCGCGCAGCACATCCACGGCGAGTCCACCTTCGCGAAAACTCTTGGCAACGCCCTGCGCCTGAATTGAAATTTCAGTCATAACGCAGCGCCTCCGCTGGACGGGTGCGCGCCGCACGCCACGCGGGATAAAGCGTGGCAGCAAGCGACAGCGCCAGCGAGATCAAGGTAATGGGCACGATATCGCTGGAACGCGGATCAGACGGCAACTGGCTGATGAAGTAAATGTCTTTGGGCAAGAACTGCACGCCCAGCAAACTTTCAATCGCCGGCACGATGGCGTGAATGTTGTAGGCCGTGGCCAGGCCCAGCCCCACGCCCAGCAGCACGCCCAGCACGCCTATCAAGGCACCCTGCACCACAAAAATTCGCAAGATGGCGCCGGGGCTGGCCCCCAGCGTGCGCAAGATGGCAATGTCGCTTTGCTTTTCAGTCACCGTCATCACCAGCGTGGACACCAGCCCAAACGAACCCACAATGACGATGACCGACAGAATGATGAACATCATCGTCTTCTCGGTCTGCACCGCGGCAAACCAGGTGCGGTTCTGGCGCGACCAATCACGCACGATGAGGCTGTGATCCAGTTGCTGCGCCAGTTGCTGCCCCACCTGCGGGGCGCGTTGCATGTCGGCAATTTTCAGCCGCACGCCGGTGGGCCCGGCCACGCGAAACAGCCGCTGCGCATCTTTGAGGTGAATCAGGGCCAGTGAGGCGTCGTACTCAAAGTGGCCCGATTCAAACGTGGCCACCAACCGAAACTGCTTCAGGCGCGGCACCACGCCCGCGGGCGTGACATTGCCCTGCGGCGCAATGAGCGTGACCTTGTCGCCCACCATCACGCCCAGCGCACGGGCCAGCTCGATGCCCAGCACGATGTTGAATTCGCCATCGATCAGATCACCAATGCGACCACCGGCCAGACGGCCCGCAATATCGCTCACCCCGGGTTCGGCCTCGGGGTCCACCCCGCGCACCAGTGCACCGCGAAACGCATCGCCGCTACTGAACATGGCCTGCGAATTCACATAGGGCGCCGCGGCCAGCACCTGCGGGTTTTTGCGGGCCCGCTCGGCCACGCTTTTCCAGTCCGCCAGGGCGCCGTCGAAGCTCGTGACTTCTACGTGCGAGAGCACCGAGAGCATCTTGTCGCGCACGTCTTTCTGAAAACCATTCATGACCGAGAGCACCACGATCAGCGCCCACACACCCAGCCCAATACACACGGCCGAGATCAGCGAAATGAACGAAATAAAGCCATTGCGCCGCCGCGCCCGCCGGCCCGAGCGCGTGTAGCGCAGGCCGATACGCAGTTCAAAGGGAAAAGAAAAGGGAAAGGAAAAAGGAAAAGCCAAGATAACCCGCGCGCAACAGTCAAAGAAGTGGGATCAGCGGGTGTCAGCAAAGCATTTGACCAAACCGCAAAACACCCCCGATAATCCGCCCCCTTCGACAGCGGCCCACAAACAAAAAGGCCCGCGTCGTAGACGGGCCTTTGGGTTCGGTTCAGCAGTACACCTAAGGCGGATTAGCTCAGTTGGTTAGAGCAGAGGAATCATAATCCTTGTGTCCGGGGTTCGAATCCCTGATCCGCCACCATCTCTTCTTTGCATCAAGTCAGTCACGCGTTATTCGTCCCCGTGCTCACGGGGATTCTGTGGTTCTGTGTCCTGGAGGGAGCAGCTTAGCCATGCTTAAAAAACAACAGTTGTCCGATGTCCGCAATGCCCTCTCGGGTTCGTCATCCACGCGCTCTTCTTCGTCATCTCCGCGCAGGCGGGGATCCAACATCAGTGGTGTCGTCGCCCCGGCGCAGGCCGGGGCCCAATTAACGGGCGCTGCAAATCGGACCCCGGCCTGCGCCGGGGCGACGACGCGTTACATCGCGCGCTTTATTTCTGGCGTCGTTCTAGCTCTATGCGCTGCAACCGCCTCAGCCCAACTCCGCCCCACCCAAACCTTTGAATACGACCCCGTCGGCAACCTCACTAAATCCACCGACGCCCTGGGCCGCAGCACCCAGCAAACCTACGACCTGCTGAGCCGCCCGCGCCTCACCACCCAAACCACCCCTGTGGTCGGTGGCCCCAGCCCCGCCATCAAGACCGACTACAACCCCGCCGGGCATCTGACCACCGTCACCGACCCACGCGCTCTGGCCACGAAGTACACCACCACGGGCCTAGGGGACCTGACCCAACAGGTCTCCCCCGACTCCGGCACCACCACCTTTACTTTCGATATCTCCGGCAACCTGCAAACCCGGCGCGATGCCCGCGGCAAGACCACCACCTATACCT
>CAZZAD010000110.1:0-8882 GCA_964652055.1 uncultured Burkholderiaceae bacterium
GTTGAGTAGAGCGAATTGCCCGTGACGGCAAGGCGGGGGTTGGGTGGACGGTTACAACCCCTCTCCCGGAGGGAGAGGGGCTTTTAACTTCCCTCTCCCTCCGGGAGAGGGATCAAGGGTGAGGGAAAAATCTCGCGCCTTTGGGCCGCCGTCATGAATTAGGGACAGCTCAACAACGAAGGCACACGCACGATCTGGCCCTGCAGATCAACCACCAGTGCGCTCACCCCTTGTTGCTCCAGAAACCTCAACGCCTGTTCGCGTGGCATCAGCATCGCAATCGTTGAACACGCACCCGCCACCACGCACAAAGGCGCGGCCACGCTCACGCTTTGCCAATGCACGGTGGGCCAACCGGTCTGTGGATTAAGGATGTGGCAATAACGCTGGCCGCCCGTCTCGAAAAATCTTTCGTAGTCGCCCGAGGTGGCCACGGCGCCCGTGGATAGTTCGAGCGCGCCGATTCTCTGCGTCGCGTCGCGTGGATGTTGGATGGCGATGGACCAGGCGCCGCCATCGAGCGGCGCACCGATGCCGCGCACATCGCCGCCCAGATTCACAAAGCCACTGCGCGCGCCCATCGCGGTCAACACGCCGGCCGCGCGATCGGCGGCGTATTCCTTGCCGATACCACCAAAATCCAACTCCATGCCGACGCGCGTCAGGTGCACCTCAGGCTGATGCCATTGCACTTGTGACCAACCCACCAGAGGGAGCAGCGCGTCGACTTCGCTGTGCGCAGGCACGCGCTGCGCTTTGAAGTCCCATGCACGGCGCAACACGCCCGAGGTCAGATCAAACAGGCCCCCGCTGTCTGCATGCAGCTGCGCAGCAAAGTCCAGGAGCGCGGCAGTTTCTTCATCGACCTGCACCGCGCTCTGCCCTGCGGCGCGGTTGATGCGGCTCGCCACGCTGTCATCGCGGTAACGCGAGTATTTGGTTTCAATGCGCCGCACTTCGTCCATGGCGGCTTGTGCCCAACTTTGTGCGGTGACTTCATCAGGGGCCATGAGACGAATCTCATTGCGCGAGGCCATGGCGCCAAACTCAAAGCCAAACTCAAACATGCTCACACCACTTTACGTTTGGCCGCAAAGGTCAACCGGAACTTGTCCACCTTGGGCGCAATGACCACCGCGCAGTAACCGGTGGCCGGGTGATGACGGAAGTATTCCTGGTGCTCGTCCTCGGCACGGTAGTAGCTGCCGGCCGGTTCGAGCTGCGTGACCACGGGTCGACCCCAATGGCACTGCACTTCACTGATCACGCGCTCGGCCACGTCGCGCTGCGCCTCACTGTGGGTGTAGATCACCGAGCGATATTGCGGGCCCTCATCATTCCCCTGGCGGTTCAGGCTGGTGGGGTCATGCAGGGCAAAGAAGATTTCGAGTAGTTCCTGGTAACTGATCTGGCCCCGATCAAATTCCAGACGCACCACTTCGGCATGCCCGGTGTTGCCCGCACACACCGCGCGGTACGTGGGCCGCTGCGCGGGCCCACCGGCATAACCCGATTCCACATCCACCACGCCGCGCACCTGTTCAAACACGGCTTCCAGACACCAGAAGCAGCCGCCACCCAGAGTGGCGAACTCGTGGCCGGTGCGTGGTGATGAACCCAGGGGAGTGTTAACCGACATGGCGTACCTCAGAGCACTTTAGGTGTGTTGGTGAGTTCATCGGGGTTGGCGCGATCTGTGGCTGCCGGGAAGTGCGCGGCCAGCAGCGCCCCCACGCCCTGCACGCCGGCCAGCGCACCGGCGCCAAAGTCGTCCGCCCGAAAACATGCACGCATGGCGTCGCACACCGCATTCCATTGCGCCTGGGTGACGTGTCGCGCAATGCCGCGGTCGGCCACGATATCGACGCTGCGCTCGGCCAGCAACACGTAGATGAGCACGCCGTTGTTGGCTTCGGTGTCCCAGACGCGCAGCTTGGAAAACACCATCTGCGCGCGGGCACGGGCCGGCAGGTTTTTCAATAAGTAAGACAGCGGCAGCCGGCTTTCCACCGCAAAACGAATTTCGCCGGTGTGCGTGCGCTCTGAATCCGCAACGGCCTGGCCGATGCGTATCAGGGTGTCGGCATCAAACGCGCGCTGCAACCGCCACAGCGGTGCGCTCAAGTGCCTTAAGCAACGCAGTAGGTTCATTACCAATCTCCGCTTGCGCCACCACCGGCCGAATCACCTCCACCACCGGAAGTCCAGCCACCGCCACCACCACTACCCCAACCGCCGCCGCCTCCGCCCGCGCCCCAACCCCCGGGCGTGAAGATGTCGCCGCCGCCGCGTCGCCCACCCACCACGCGCGCGAGGGGGCTGCCCATCAGGGCAGCCAACAAGGCCACCACCACGCCTGCAATGCCTGCGAATACGACGGAGGTCAGCACCACGTAGGCCGCACCACCGGCCACGCCACCGGCCAACAGTGCACCGGGCACACCCAGGCGACGACGCAACAAACGACCGACCATCACGCCGACGACGATAAAAGGCAAGAGCAGCCCCCACGTGGTGTCCTGCGGCGGCGCGGCAGGTGCCTGCACCGGCGGCAGGCCCTCGCCTTCAATCAACTTGAATAAAGAATCGAGCGCAGCGTTCAACCCGCCGGTGTAGTCGTTGGTTTTGAAGCGCGGGGCCATCTGCTCGCGAATGATGCGTTTGGCCAGAGCGTCGGGCACGGCGCCTTCGAGGGCGCGCATGACATCGATGCGCGCGCGCCGGTCCTCGGTGGCCACCACCATGAGCAGGCCATCGCCCACACCGGCGCGTCCGATCTTCCAGGCCTCGCCAATGCGATGCGCATAGTCCTCGATGGGTTCGGGCTGGACGCTGGGGACGATGACGATGGCGATCTGCGTGCCGTGTGCAGTTTCAAACGCGGCGAGTTTGTCTTCCAGGGCACGCGCCTGTTCCGCATTGAGCACGCCCGCCGCATCGGTGATGCGTGCCAGCGCGGGAACGGCCAACAGCCCATCGGGCTGACGTGGCACTGCCTGAGCACCATGCGCGCCCAGGCTTGTGAAAAGCAATCCGACAAGCAGCAGCGCAATCCAACGCATGGGTGGAGTCAGATACAGCGTCATGCGCGTTTGACTTGCGCCCCAAAGCGGGAAAGACGAATACGACTTGCGTCGTCACCCCGGCGCAAAGCCTGCCCCGAGCGAAGGCCGGGGCCCAATTTGGAGTGCTTGTCACTTGGGCCATGCGCTGCAAACTGGGCCCCGGCCAGCGCCGGGGCGACGGAGTTTCTTGCCATCAGCGTGCCCATCAGAAAATTCACTGCAGGGTCCTGGGTGGGGAAGGCGATGATGGCCTTACTTCACCGGCTGATCAGCGGGCTTTTGTTCAGCGGGCTTTTTGTCGAAGTCCACCACAGGCGCTTTTTTCACTGAGGCCTCGCTCTCCACGCTGAATTGGGCGCGCTGACCATAACCAAACAACAGGGCGGTGAGGTTTTGCGGGAACTGGCGCACCAAGGTGTTGTAGTTGGCCACGGCATCGATGTAACGCTTGCGTGCAATGCCAATGCGATTTTCGGTGCCTTCGAGCTGCGTGCGCAATTCCTGAAACGCCGCGTTGGCTTTGAGTTGGGGGTAGTTCTCCACCACCAACAATAAACGCGACAGGGCCGAGCTCACTTCACCCTGAGCCCGGTTGAATTGCGCCAGGGCTTCGGGGTCTTTGCTGACTTCAGGCGAGGCTTGTATCGAGGTCGCCCGCGAACGGGCTTCAATCACGCGCGTCAGGGTGCTCTGCTCAAAATCGGCTTCACCTTTGACGGTGTTGACGATGTTGGGAATCAGATCCGCGCGACGCTGGTACTGCAGCAACACCTCAGCCCAGGCGGCCTTGACCGTTTCATCCTGACGCTGCATTTCGTTGTAACCACAGCCCGACAGCACCACCATCAGGGCCACCACAAATAATCCGCGCAGGTAGTTCATAAATTTCTCCAGATCAAGCCAATACAAATACACAGGCGCCTCACGGTGAGGGCACTCTGCAAAAGTTCAACTCACTCGAATAGGTGCACGAAACCACGCCACCAAACCCAAACCGAACATCACGATGCCCACCCATTGCAGCACGCGCCAAGGGCCGCCACCGGCACGCAGCACTTCAACATCCTGTACGTAGATCGTTTCACACGCGCCGTTGCCGGTGTCGTCGCGCGTCAGGCTGGTGCCACGTGTAAACGCCATGCCGTGATTGTGGGCGTATTCGGCCAACACACCCCGCACGCGCACCTGATCGCCAATGCGTATGCCGCGTAAGCGCTCCGCCAATCCCTTGCTGTCAGCCAGCAGATGATTGTTCGACAACGCACGCATGGAAAAGCGCTGCCACTTCTCGGTCGACCGGGTTTGCACATTGCAGACCCATTGACCACTGGAATAGTCCAGCCCTACGTAGGCACCACGCGCTACGTTTTCGCCGAACACCACACACAGATCCACCACGTTCAGATGATCATTGACGGCTTGATGGATCCAGTCCCACCACGCGTTGCTGTCGTGGCCACTGACCACCAGGCCCCAGATTTCGTAGTCGGCCTTTGGTGTGACGGTGTAGGTCACACCGCCGACCGTCGTTTGAAAGGGCGCAGCCTGGGTATCGGTTTGCACCGGCTCGTAACGTAACTCGTCACGCAATGCCGACGGCTCAGGCAAAGCTTCCCGGAACAGGACCGACGCCACCCACAGCGTCGCGCCCAGCGCCATGACCATTGTGTTGAGCTTGAACAAAGCGAAACTACTGCGCCGAACAGAAGCAATGCACCGCGCCCAGGTACGGCTTGCGCCCCGAGGCCACTTCGTTGGCCCCTGCAACAAGCCAGCCCAGATCACGCGTCATGTCGCGCACCACCACCGGGGGCAGCACCGCAACGCCGCCCATGTATCCACCTATATATCCGCCCAGACGGGCCTGCAGGCCCTGCAAAAACGGCTGCGCGGCGGAGGCGCCCAGCAACTCCATCAACCGCGCATAGGGGCTGAATTCGCGTTCGATGTAACTGACGCGATAGTCCCCACCCAGCTGGGCACGGGTGGCCGCGGACTGCACCGCATCGGTATACCCACCCAGACGATCCACCAGGCCGCGCTCCAGTGCCTGTGCACCGGTCCACACCCGCCCCTGAGCGACCTCATCGATCTTTTGCGCCGACGTATTGCGCGCCTTGCCCGCCTGCGTAATGAACTGCTGGTACGTGTGCTCAATACTGGACTGCACCATGGCGGCAAGCCGTGGATCCAATCCCGTGCGGGGGTCATAAGACTGGGCCAGCCACGTGGTGGCGTAGCCCGCAGAGTTCACGGAGATTTTTTTCATGGCCTCTTCGGCAGTGGGCAGCAGGGCCACCACACCGATAGAACCCGTGACCGTGCCTGCATCGGCAATGACTTCATCGGCAGACATGGAAATCCAGTAACCGCCTGATGCGGCCACATCACCCATCGACACCACCACGGGCTTGCCGGCCTCGCGCGTGAGTTCAAGCTCGCGACGCACCAGTTCAGAACCAAAGGCGCTGCCGCCAGGTGAATCCACACGCAGCACCAACGCACGTATGGATTCATCTTCGCGCGCCTGGCGTATCAGCTCGGCGGTGGAGCGCCCACCAATGCGGCCGGGCCCCTCGATGCCGTCGCTGATTTCTCCTTGGGCCACCACCACGCCCACGGCGGGCCCAATAAAGTGAGGCGTCTGCCGAGACAAATACGCCCCGAAACTGATCTGCCGAAAACTGTCGATGTCCTCGTCCTGCACCCCACGTTCCGCGAGCAGTTCGCGCAACTCATCGAGCGTCTTGAGACCATCGACCCACTTGGCCTCCAGCGCCATGCGCGCAGCGTCCCCCCCGGCTGCCGCCAGGCGCTGCGGTGCTTCGTTGATGAGGGTGTTGATGCTTCCCACCGGCAGCTGACGCGCTTTTTCCACGTCCGAGGTCCACAAACTCCACAGCGCGTCATACAAATAGGCATCAGACTGCATCGTCTCTTCAGACGGCGCGTTGGCCGAAAACACTTCAGCCGCGTTCTTGAATTTGCCCGCCCGAATCACGTTGGCCTTCACACCCAAATGATCCAGCGCGTCCTTGTAGTAACTGCGCACGCCGCCAAAGCCACGCAGATACACCATCCCCATCGGGTGCAGGTACACCTCATGGGCATGCGCGGCGAGAAAATACTGGCGCTGGTCATAACTGGAGCCCCAGGCCACGACCTGCTTGCCCGCGGCCTTGACCCGATTCAGGGCTGCGGCCACTTCACGCAGGCTGGGCATCCCGGCTCCGGAAAATTCATCCAGCAAGAGGACCACGCGTTCAATCTTGGGGTCAATCGCTGCAGCATCGAGCGCCTTGAGCACATCGCGCAACTGCACTTCATGATTGAACTGCCCCTGCAGCTCATCGCGCAGACGATCGCCCACTGTCCCCGAGGCCTGCTCCACCAACGGGCCATGCAATTCAAGCACCAGGGCACTGCGGGCATGCAAATGGGGCACGCCATCACTCACGAAGGCCATGACCACCAGCGCAAGAATCAGCAGGAACACCATGTTGACCACCACGCGGCGCGTGGTGTCAATGACGCGAAGCACGAAGCCCAAACTGCGGCGAATGATTCCCGGAGATGAAGCAGACATAAAGGGACCAGAATTTCTGTTGTTGAAAGAAGCGGCGAAGCTTAATGGGCATCACACTTTGAAAAATCCATCCCACCTGCAAAACCTACAATCACGCGCCATGCATCCTCTACACACTCACGCCGCGGCGCCCCATTCGCACACCAAGGTCTTGCGCCAGGCGCTGGCTCAGTTCACCACAGGCATCGCCGTGATCACCACCGTGACCCCCGAGGGTTCACCCGTGGGGCTTACCGCCAATTCGTTTAGTTCCGTCTCACTCGATCCGCCGCTGGTGCTGTGGAGCTTGTCGCTACAGGCAGGCAGCCTGAACGTATTTCGCCAGTGCGCGCGTTACCTCATCCATGTGCTGTCGGCCGATCAACTCGAACTGGCCAAACGCTTTGCCACACGCGGTGCAGACCGCTTTGGGCCCGCATCAGGCACAGTGTGGCAACCCAATGCTTCAGGTCTACCTGCGCTTGAAGATTGTCTGGCCTGGTTTGAATGCAGCCATCGTAGTCAGTACGTCGAAGGTGACCACATCATTCTGGTTGGGCAGGTGGAAACCTTCGCCGCGCCGGGTGGCTCCCCGTTGGCCTTTCATGCGGGCAAGTACCTCACCCACTTCACAGAAACGCCCTTACCTCAATCACTGCAGTCGCCGTGGGACGCAGGCATAAGTTGAGGTTATCTACTGGCCAGATGGATGCCGGCTACGATCAGAACCATCCCCACCGCATGGTAGAGCTGCGGCGCCTCATTCAGAACCAGCGCACCCAGTAGCGCAGCAAACAGCGGCGTGAGGTTGGCAAAGTAAACCGGCAGTACGGCCCCGGCCTGCGCCACACCACGATCCCAGCACCAGTACGCGGCCAATGACGGCAAAGTCGCCACAAAGACCAGCGCCGCCACGGTGCGATCCGACCACACCACATGCGCCCCACTCCAGGCTTCCAACCCCGCAAAGGGCGCAATAAACAAAGCACCCAGCGCCATCTGCACCGCCAGGAACGGCGCCAGATCGAGCGCCGGCCGATGGCGGCGTAGTAACCAGGTGTAGATGGCCCAGGAGGCCGCAGCAGCCAGCATCCAGGCATCACCTGCGGCAATATGTAAATCAGCCACGCGCGCCCATTCGCCCCGCACCATGACCACCAGTACACCCAACAGCGACACGATCGCACCGAACAACTGGGTGGCACGAATGCGTTCCCCAAAGAACAGTGCGCCCGTCGCCAATGCAAACACCGGCGTACTCGAAGCAATTAATGTGACGTTCAGTGCTGGCGAAGTTTGCAGCGCCAGGTACTGGAAGCTGTTGTAAATCCCAACCCCCAGCAGGCTGATCACCGCCACCATGAAACCCTGGCGATAGATCAGATGATTTTGTTTTACTACCGCGCGCCAGGCAAAGGGCGCCAGAAGCATCAGGGCAAGGATCCAGCGCAGCAGGGACAGCGCCAAGGGTGGGAACTCGCCCACCACCGCCCGACCCACGACGGCATTGCCTGCCCAGCAGATGGGCGGCACCGTGAGAAGAAATATTGTTCTATATGAAAGCGTCACAAGAGAAAGGGGTGCAGCGCACTCCCGCAACAATCACCGCGGAAGTGCACTGCGACTGTCACGACGGCTCACTCCGCAGCGGGAGCGGCTTTCTTGCGGCGCGCCCAGGCTTTTTTAAGTGCCTGGCTGATCTTGAGCTTTTGCTCGGCGGTCTTGGGACCACGCGGGCCTCTGCCACGGCCTGCACCTTTTTTCTTGCTGGCCTTGCCGGGCTTGCGGCCCCGCTTGGCGCCAGTGGCAACACCGCCAGAAATAACACGCAACGCCTCACGCAGGCGGTCCAGCTCTTTCTCGCGGCGCGAGATTTCTTCTTTAAGTGAAGCTTCAACGGAATTGGACATGGAAGTTCCTTGAGTTGTGAAAGGTTGCCATTACCCATACCGGCAACGCGCGGAGTATGCCTGCATTTGTTGGAAAGGTAACAATGCAACCTACTTGCAGTTACTACGCCAAATCGTCATCACAAAACAAACAACGAGATTCCCGAGGATCAGGCCACCCTCGTTTCTCCTCTCATAGACGCTACAAACACTAAGACTTCACTCGATATTTTCGTGCCGGGCACCTGGTAACCAACAACGCCCGCAAATAGGGCGCCGTGTGGCGTCCTAACCACACTCCAGGCGGCGGCCAGGGCAATTGCATGAAGCCCCCGCAGTCTGAGGCTCAATTTGCGTAGGCGG
>CAZZAD010000111.1:0-8788 GCA_964652055.1 uncultured Burkholderiaceae bacterium
GAGAGGGGCTTTTAACTTCCCTCTCCCACCGGGAGAGGGATCGAGGGTGAGGGAATGCGGTGCTGCATATTGAGCAATGAGTGAACTACGACTTACGCCGCCACGCGGATGGGCACCGCAGGCGCCGCTTCTACAGTGAGTTCCTGCACAAACGTCGGCAATACAAACAGGGCCCCATGCAGCGGCGCGTTGTAGTACTTCAACACGCCAATGCGCCGCTCCATCAACCTTGCCGTGATGGTGTCAGGCACCACCGTGCGTGGGTTGGCGCTGTCACTTGCAATGGCCAAACACCACAGCGAACCGTAGAGTGGAATGAACAGTGACATTGGATGCACTTGCTTGAACACCTTACGCAAATTGGCGGCGTTTTTGCGCACGGTGTCGGGCTGATACACGGGCGAACCCAGGTGCATGGTCATCATGCCGCCATGGGCCAGCAGCTTTTGGCACATGCGGAAGAACTCTTCCGAGTACAGCGCAAAGGCGGGCGTGTCGGGGTCGGTCAGATCGAGCACGATCAGATCGAACTTCTCAGTGCAGTGCTTCACGTATTCAAAGCCGTCGCCAATTTGTATATCCAGGCGCGGGTCGTCGAGTGCGCCTTTGTGGATGTCGTGCAGATGTTCGCGCGCGATGTCGATCACCGCCGGGTCCAGCTCGGCCATCACCACACGTTTGACGCTGGGGTGCTTGAGAATTTCTTCCGTTGATCCGCCATCGCCACCGCCAATGATGAGCACCGATTGCGGATTGGGGTGCGTGAGCAGGGCAGGGTGCGTCATGCACTCGTGATAGAAAAATTCATCGCCCACCGAGGTCATCAGGCGGCCATCCAGGCGAAACGCCTTGCCGAACTGATGCGTGTCAAACACTTCCACGCGCTGATAGGGCGACTGAAATGACGCCAGCGGTGTCTTGGCCGTAAAGCCGTAGCCCGAGTGGGTGTTGAGCCAATCAAAAATCAGTGGCTCAGGTTGTGCGTTGTCGGTGTTGGGTTGCTGCACGGGGGCCGTGGCATCGGCGGCCAGATCGCCGCGGCGCAATTCGTGGACCACTTGTTGGCCCGGACGAAACGCCAGCAGCAGCGTGTCGAAAAGTTGTTTGGCCTTGGCGTCGTTATCGCCCGTGAAGTTGCACACGTACACATCCAGCGTGATCCCGCGCCGCTCGGGCCAGGTGTGGATGGCCAGGTGTGATTCGGCCAGGAGCAGCGTGCCGGTGATGCCACCGGGCTCACCTTCCCAATCGGGAAATACGTGAAATTTTTCGTCGACGATGGTCAGGCCCGCGTCAACGGTGGTGTTACGGCACAGCGTGCTTAACGTGGTGAGATCTGTGAAGAGCTTGTCGCTGCACGCGCAGTCAAACAGATCTCCAGTCAGGTGAAGTCCTTGCATTTTTCTTCCCCCAGCAGGTCCGCCCAATCGACCTGAATCGCGGCTTCACACGCGGCAAATCACCACATGCTCCGCAACCCATCGGTTCGGGGCCAAAGCGTTGGTGCGCGGCGCTTTGACCATTGCCGTACGTCAAGTGCCCGTACGGCGTCGATTGGCTCTGGCGGGGGGAGAAATTCCAATCAGGGGGCAGTGGCCAAGACCACTGGCACTGCTCACTGACCCGTTGCTTCCGGAAATCCGAACCGAAAAATTTGAGGGGCGGATCCTAATGGAACTCGGCCGGCATGGGAACCCCAAGGCGTGGATGCGGCTAATCACAGTCGTGTTCAGCCAGTGGTTGCTCCGGGCCACGTCCCTCTTTCGTCGTCATCCCCGCGAAGGCGGGGATCCAGTACCCATGGTGGAGACCGCCTGGATCCCCGCCTTCGCGGGGATGACGACGAAGTGGGCGACGAACGTTTTCATCATTCGCAGCGCCAGTGCGCAAAAAGTGCGCTGTTAGACTGCGCGCCCCCGCTAAACCCAGTGGGATTTGTTCTCTTTTTCCCCGTATTTTTTCGCGTCAACTCTTCCATGCCTGATCAAATCGTGCGTGCCCGTTCCGACGCAGTTACTTCGTCCTCCAGTCGCGACATGGCCAATGCCTTACGGGCGCTGGCCATGGATGCCGTCCAGAAAGCCAACTCCGGCCACCCGGGCGCCACCATGGGCATGGCTGACATCGCTGTGGCGCTGTGGTCGCGTCACTACGCGCACAACCCGGCCAACCCGCATTGGGCCAACCGTGATCGCTTTGTGCTCTCCAATGGTCACGGCTCCATGCTGTTGTATGGACTGTTGCATCTGACGGGTTATGACCTGTCGCTCGATGACCTGAAGAATTTCCGTCAACTGCACAGCAAGACACCGGGGCATCCTGAATTTGGACTCACGCCCGGCGTGGAGACCACCACCGGCCCACTGGGGCAGGGTCTGGCCAATGCGGTGGGCATGGCGTTGGCAGAAAAATTATTGGCCGCGGAATTCAACCGCGAAGGTCATGCGGTGGTTGATCACCGCACCTGGGTATTCCTGGGTGATGGCTGTTTGATGGAAGGCATTTCGCACGAGGTGGCCTCACTGGCTGGTGTGTGGAAGCTGGCCAAGCTCACCGCCATTTATGACGACAACGGCATATCGATTGACGGCCAGGTGCAACCCTGGTTTGGCGACGACACTGCCGCACGTTTCCGCGCCTATGGCTGGAACGTGATTGGCCCCATCGATGGGCACAACGTGGATGCCGTGGACCAGGCGCTGGCGCAGAGCAAAACCTCCGATCGCCCCACGCTCATCGTGGCGCGCACGGTGATTGGTCAAGGCGCACCCAACCGCGCTGGCACCGCCAAGGTGCATGGCGAACCTCTGGGCGACGCCGAGATTGCACTGACGCGTCAGGCCCTGGGCTGGACGCATGCACCGTTTCAAATTCCCGCTGAGGTCTACGCCGCCTGGGATGCCCGCGCATCGGGCGCGCAACGTGAGGCCACATGGCAGCGCACACTGGCTGCGTATCGCGCAGCGCATCCCAATCTGGCCGTGGAGCTGGAGCGGCGCCTTAAAGGCGAGTTACCGGGCAACTTTGCGGCCGTCGTGCAAAGTGCACTTGAGGCCGCATGCACCAAAGCCGAAACAGTGGCCACGCGGCGCGCCTCGCAGATTGTTCTGGAAACGCTCACCACTGCCGTGCCCGAGTTGTTGGGCGGCTCGGCTGATCTCACCGGCAGCAACCTCACGCAAACCGCGGCCACACCCACGCTGTTGATAGATGCCGCAGGCCGCAGCAACGGCGGTCGCCATATCAGCTACGGCGTGCGCGAGTTCGGCATGAACGCCATTGCCAACGGCATCGCACTGCACGGCGGGCTGGTTCCGTACGTGGGCACCTTCCTGGTGTTTTCCGATTACGGCCGCAACGCCATCCGCATGGCCGCGCTCATGAAGCAGCGTGTGGTGTTTGTCATGACGCATGACTCGATTGGCCTGGGCGAAGACGGTCCCACCCATCAGGCGGTGGAGCACGTAGCCAGCCTGCGCCTCATTCCCAACCTGCACGTGTGGCGGCCCGCCGATACGGTGGAAACCACCGTGGCCTGGACCGAGGCCTTGGCACGCACCGACGGCCCCGCAGTGCTGGCGCTGTCGCGTCAAGCCTCAGCTTTCGATAAAGAAGCCGTGCACGATGCGGCGTTGATCCAGCGCGGTGCCTACGTGTTCCGCGAGGCGGCGGGTGGTGCAAAAAACGCGCAAGCCGTGATCATTGCCACTGGCACCGAAGTGCCTCTAGCCGTGCAGGCGCAAGCCGCATTGCAGGCCAAAGGCATCGCCGTGCGCGTGGTGTCCATGCCCGCCACCACCGTGTTCGATCAACAAGATGCCGCGTACAAATCCGCGGTGCTGCCTGAAGGTTTGCCGCGCGTGGCCGTGGAAGCGGGCGTGACGGATTACTGGTGGAAATACGTGCGTGCCCAGGGCGCTGTGCTGGGCGTGGATCGCTTTGGTGAATCGGCCCCGGCAGGCGCGGTTTACAAACACTTTGGTTTGACGGTTGAGAATCTGGTCTCGACCGTGGTTCAACTGACCTCTGAGAATGGTTGAGGTCGGTCCGCGACTGTATGCAATACCGTCCCTCACCCCAACCCCTCTCCCGGGGGGAGAGGGGCTTTAAACCCCCCTCTCCCCCCGGGAGAGGGATTGAGGGTGAGGGAAAACAGCGTTACCTATAGGTTCAATTTCGCAACAGGTTCAATCTCACTACATCTTTGGCTTGAGGAGAAATCAGCATGACCATCAAAGTCGCCATCAATGGCTATGGCCGCATCGGCCGCAACATCCTGCGCGCGCACTACGAAGGTGGCAAGAAACACGACATACAAATCGTGGCCATCAACGACCTGGGCGACCCCAACACCAATGCCCACCTCACCCAGTACGACACCGCGCACGGCCGTTTTCCTGGCACGGTGAGCGTCGATGGCGACAGCATGGTGGTCAACGGCGACCGCATCAAAGTGCTGGCCAACCGCAATCCGGCCGAGCTGCCCTGGGGCGCGCTGGGCGTGGACATCGTGTTGGAGTGCACGGGCTTTTTCACCACCAAAGAAAAGGCCAGCGCGCACCTCAAAGGCGGCGCCAAAAAAGTGATCATCTCGGCGCCTGGCGGCAAAGATGTGGACGCCACCATTGTTTACGGTGTGAATCACAACACGCTCAAAGCCGCGCACACGGTGATTAGCAATGCGTCGTGCACCACCAACTGCCTGGCCCCCATGGTCAAGCCCCTGCACGAAAAAATTGGCCTGGTCACGGGCCTGATGACCACCATCCACTCGTTCACCAACGACCAGGTGCTCACCGACGTCTATCACGAAGACCTGCGCCGCGCGCGTGCCGCGGGCCAGAACATGATCCCCACCAAGACCGGCGCTGCGGCTGCGGTGGGTCTGGTGCTGCCCGAACTCAACGGCAAGCTCGACGGCTTTGCTATCCGCGTGCCCACCATCAACGTGTCCATCGTGGATCTGTCCTTCATTGCTGCGCGTGACACCACGGCCGATGAAGTCAACGCCATCATGAAAGCCGCCTCGGAAGGTGAACTCAAAGGCATCCTGGGCTACAACACCGCACCGCTGGTCTCCAGCGACTTTAACCACGACGCGCGGTCCAGCATTTTTGACGCCACGCTCACCAAGGTGTCGGGCCGCTTGGTCAAGGTCTCGTCCTGGTACGACAACGAATGGGGCTTTAGCAACCGCATGCTCGATGCGGTGGTGGCCTTGCATCAGGCGAAGTAAGTCGGCGCATAGCCAGGCGGACCATGCGTCGCCCCGGCCTGCGCCGGCCCTGTCTTTTGATCACATCTCCGATCATTAGCCGGAGCGGGGCGTACTCCCTCCCCTTCAAGGGGAGGGCAGGGGTGGGGATGGGGTTGCACGGGACAACTACGCTTCGTAACGCACCCCATCCCCCCCCTAACCCTCCCCTTGAAGGGGAGGGGGCACAGACAATGCCCAGACTGTGATGAAGAGACAGCGCCTGCGCCGGGGCGACGACGGTTCCGTGCGTAGGAATTCTTCAAAAACCGCGCCCGCCGTTTCTGTAGGGCAAGCAAACCCTTCGGCCGACCCTGTTTTCGGGCCTATCTGTCCGTGTGTTGTGCGTTATGCAACGGTAGATTGCACTGGTTTGCATTTCACTGTGTAAGGGGCTGACCGTTGAAACTTCATAAACACGCCGCATGGGTCACCGTCGCGCTGTTCGCGACAGCGCTGCCCACCGCTATTGCTTCTTCCGATGTGCCCGCCGCCCCGCGGTTCAAAGTGCAGAAGACACGCCCTGAACCGGTGGTGCACCAGCTCATCGTCAAACTGCGCAGCCCCGCCGCTGCCGAAAAAATTGCAGCGCTGAGCAACACACGTGTTGCGGCGCTCTCCACCGCGGCAGGGGTCAAGCTCCAGTCGGTGCGTGCCATGTCGGGTGGCGCCACCGTGCTGGCCACCGAGGGACCGGTCAGCGTGGCGCGCGCCAAAGAAATTGCCGCTCAGCTCGCCGCCGACCCTGCCGTGGAATACGCCGAACCCGACATGCCCGTGCGCGCGGTGGCCACACCATTGGACACAGGCTTTGCAGGCCGCCAGTGGAACCTTCAGGCCGCGGGCACCAGCTTTGTTTCCACCAGCCTGACGGGCGGAACCAAAACCTTGAGTAACGGCGGCGGTGCCAACTTCCAGACCGCCTGGGACACCACCGTGGGCCAGAACAGCGTGCGTGTGGCAGTCATTGATAGCGGCATCGTTGCCACGCAGACCGATTTGAGCGGTGTGCTGCTCAGCGGCTACGACTTCATCACGTCCAGCTTCACCGCTAACGATGGCGACGGCCGCGATGCCGACCCCAGCGATCCGGGCGACTGGATTACGTCCGCAGAAAAAACCGCCAATGCGCAATGTGATGACGGCGTAGCGGGCGACACCCCCAGCAGCTGGCACGGCACGCACATGGCGGGCCTGATCGCCGCGCAGTGGGGCAACAGCGGCGCTGCAGGCACCTCGATTGCAGGTGCTGCGCCCAGTGTGCGCATCGTGCCAGTGCGTGTGTTGGGCAAATGCGGTGGCGTGACCTCAGACGTGATCGATGCCATGCGTTGGGCCGCTGGTCTGGCCGTGGCGGGCGTGCCGGCCAACACCAATCCTGCCCAAGTCATCAGCGTCAGCCTGGGTGGCGGCAGTTGCAGCACGGCCATACAAACCGCAGTCAATGAAATCATCGCCGCCAATGTGAGCATCGTTGCTGCCAATGGCAATGAATCGGCCAGCACCGCGCTTGCTCCCGCAAGCTGCAATGGCGTGGTGGGTGTCACCGCCCACGTCATCAATGGTGAGAACGCCGACTACGCCAACGTGGGCAGTACCACCACCATCTCTGCTCCGGGAGGAGGGCAGGGCACCCTGCTCACTGCCACCAACCTCACCAATTCGGACGCGGCGTATTACCTCTGGTCCACCGTTGTGTTTGGGCCCACCACACCTACCAGCACCTACGTGGCAGCGGGTACCTCATGTGCCTCGGGCTGCACAGGTTCGGCGATCTCGGGCTTTACCGGTACCAGCCCGGCCACACCCCAGGTGGCCGCTACGCTGGCGCTCATGCTCTCCGTAGACCCCACGTTGACCCCCGCCCAGTTGCGCGCCCAGTTGCGAGCTTCCGCACGGCCACATCCCACGGGGGGTTACTGCCAGTTTGAAACAAACATGTGCGGTGCGGGCTTGCTCGATGCCAACCGTGCCGTACTCATGGCGTCGGCAGCCGCACCGGCCGCCGATGCCGGCCCAGATCAGCGCGCCGTCGCAGGCAGCACTGTCACCCTTAGCGGCAGCGCCATCGCCCTGGGCATCAAGACCATCACCACCTATCTGTGGACCGTGGAGTCGGGTACCGCAACCCTCACGGGCGCCACCAATGCCAGCGCCAGCTTTGTTGCGCCCGCAGCGGGCAGCACCGTGTTGCTGCGCCTGACCGCCACCGACAGCGGCGCAGTCAGTGGCTACGACTTTGCTCAGGTACGTGTGAACGTGCCCCCCACACTTTCGCAGCACTCCACCGTGGGAACCGCAGGTCAGTCACTGAGCCTTCCCATCGTGGGCAGCGACGCGGATCTTGACTCTCTGACCTATGCCCTGGCTTCTGGCTCCACCCTGCCTACGGGTGCGACGCTTTCGAGCAGCGGTACCTTGTCCTGGAGCAGCCCTGCTGCGGGCACGTACACCTTTTTTGTCGTGGCCAACGACGGCTTGGAACAGTCCGCATCGGCCCGAGTGACGATCACGGTGACCCCCCCACCCAAAGGCGGCGGCGGCGCGTTGTCCTGGTGGATGGTGTTACTTCTGATCAGTGCAGCCTGGATGGGTTGGTCGGTGCGGCGGTTGGAGGCGGTGACTCACCGCAAAAACCACACCGACTAAGGCGCCCACCAACGCCCCCACCCCGTGCGCCTGCGGCACCACATAAGCCCCCAGCCAGTCCGCCCACGGCATCGTTGCACTCCAGGGTGCTTCCAGTAACACCTTCACCGTGCCCGCCACGAGCAATAACGAGGGAAGCCAAACCCGCGAGGGCAACCAAAGCCGTGTCGTTGCATCTTCTGGCGCCTGCCTTGTTTTTATTCCCTCCCCTTCAAGGGGAGGGTTAGGGTGGGGATGGGGTAACTGCGCACCCGACGTTCCATTCCACGCCGCACCCCACCACAGCACCGCCCCCGCAAAGTAAAGCGCGTGCAACACCCCCGAAAAACCACGGTAGTGACCTATGCCGGGCCAAAGTAACGGCAGAGCACACCCAATCACTATTCCCGCCACCACCAGCGTCACCAGCTGCCGCAATACCGTAAGTTCCTTAAAGAACAGCCGCACCACCACCACCCAAGCCGCCGCGTTCACCAGCACATGCGCCCAGCTCAGATGCACCAGATGTGCACTGAACACACGCCACGGCTGCGCCCAAACCCGATCCGCGTGGTACTCCAGCAGCGCCAGCACGGCAGGTGATGCGCCGGCATGCAGCAACACCAACCCCAGTGCGCCGAGCAGGGCGAAGATTTCAGCAGGGCAGACGTAGGATGGTTTGAGCTTCATGGAAGAGGTCGTACACACCGATGCGGTTCAGCTAATTGCGCACAAGGGTGGAGGCTACGCAATAAATATGGGCGCACCGAACGGCAGTCACCCCGGCGCAGGCCCTGTCTCTTGATCACATCTTTTACTTCGTTGCGGCGTCGTTCCCTCACCCCAACCCCTCAGGGCAATTGCATGAAGCCCCCGCAGTCTGAGGCTCAATTTGCGTAGGCGGAT
>CAZZAD010000112.1:0-5398 GCA_964652055.1 uncultured Burkholderiaceae bacterium
ACTTGTTGTTCCATACTTCCGGATGTATGGGCCAATTTTTCAGCCGCTGAGGCATTGCTTTGAGTGGCTTGATCAAGTAAGTTCATCGCTTGATTGATTTGTTGCAAACCAATGGATTGATCCTGACTGGAGGAAGCTATATCAGAATTAATCGAAGACACCTTTGAAATTGAACCAATTCGAAGGACTAAAGAAATTTTTAGCCGATGTCGTTACCTCTCCAATAAATGTCTTCATATCTATTTGCGCCTGGCTCCCCGTCGCCGAAGCAGGCGTGCCATAGAATCCTGAGTATCTTTTCAACAGCCCCAGCCCTCCAACTGTCATGGCCATTGAGGCAACGCTAGCCCAATCAATACCGTCCTTCTTAAGACCGGTTACTTTTAATGCGCCCTGCACCGCCAAATCGGTGGTGGCTCCTAATGCGAGCTCACCCACTAGAGTTCGCGCACCAGATACCAACTGCGAACTAAAACTATTGCCAACCTTAGTCGCTGTACCACCAATCGCCTGTAAAAAGCGCGCACCATACCTAAGCGCCCCACCATACATTCCCATCGATAGGGCGGAAGTAGCAACACCCATCACAGAAAATTTATCCTGAAGACCTAAGGCCATGTTTATACCCTGACTAGCAGCAGAGGCCACAGCAGCCATAGTCGCCATCATGAACATGCCCGCCTCAGGACCCAACGCTCCCAAGCTAGCAACAGTCATTACAGTTGAAATAATCGCCGCCCCAATCATTTTCAACAAGCCTTTTTTCTTCTCTTTCTTGTGTACCTTGTCCGCCGTCACCCGATCCTGATGTAGTTCCTTAGCATCTTTGGCTTTGTCGGCGTGTTCACGTACGGCAGCTACAGACCAGTCATGGAAACCATAGACCTTGGCCATGGCCTCGCTGGTCTTCTGGAACAGCTCAGTAAATGCCGTGCTGTCCGTTTCCGCCATGGTCTTAATAGTTTCAACCTTGGCGGCCACGTCGTCAGCCACCACTTTCAGATCCGCAGCCGCAGTTTCCAACGCTTCAGCCTGAGCCACTGCGGCCACTGCGGACTCACCCGCCAGTCGCGATAGGGCATCGGTGTTTCTCAAAACAGGGTCGTAAGCCTGCGTTACCTTTTCCAGGCCTCTGACCTGGTTGCCCAGCCGTTGCCCTACGGCTGGGTCTTCCGCAACCTGCGCGTAATCATGCATGTACTGCGCCAGCTGCATGTTGCCGTTGAGGTATTGGGTCATGCCTGCCAGCATATTGTCCTGGGCGGCTTTTTCAATGTTGTAGTCCTCAACCACCCGGTCGGCCTGAGTTGCGGCCTGCGCGGCAATGTCTACCGCCACTGCCGTGCTGTCAGCCCATCTAGTAGCTACGTCTGACAGGAGTACACCTTGCACCGAGGCGACAACCGTGGCTGCCTGCAGCTCTTCTCCATGATTGATGGCAGTCTGGGTTGATCCTTCTGCGGTTTTTGCAAGTTGCAACGCGCCCGCGCGTGCGGCCTGCACCACAGGATCAGCATCAATCCACACCTGACGATCATCGACATAGTGCAGTTGCTTGCGCATGGTTAGACGCTTGGCCATGGCATCTTGCTGCGCCTTGTCGACAAACAGCTGCATGGCGGTCCGATGAATTTGTTCATCGGTGAACGTGGTGTTTACGCCATGGTTCTCCTGCGTGCGCAGCTGCGCAACAGTCTGCTGGATTTGCTCATCTGTAATGGTGGATGGATCAACCCCGTTATTACTTGCCTCTGTGGCTAGTAGTTGATAGGCGTGCTGACTAAACGCATTATTGGCCAGCGTCTCCAGGGCCTGACCATTAAATGACGCTACGGTGATGGCAGGGTCTCTGCTCGGTTGGCCATTCTTGGCCAGGGTCCCCTTTTGGTTGCGAGACAGAATGAAGTTCACCATTGACTGCAACTCGGCATCAGTCATGCCATTGCGCGAGGTTTCTGCCGCTTCAGTGTCGGTCTGGGCCTGCTGACTGGACGCCTGCCATGTGGCTTCTAGACCTGGCAGCACACCCTTGGCAGCTTCGTACACGCCTTTCAGTTGTTCGGTCCTTCCACCCAGGTAGGTCCCAAGGGCTTTCACACCCCCGGCCCGAACGGTGAGGTCATCCAGAGTCCTCTGGTCGTTGTAGGTTTGATACTCCGCGTTACGGGTGCTCATCGACAGATCACGGAATTCACTGGCCCACTGCGCATTCCAGCCCGACTGCATGCCCAGAAGTTCTGCCTCAGCAGGATCAGTGGCCTGATCCGCCATTTCTGCCTGGACTTCGGAGAGCTCTGTGGTGTCCTGAACAATGAGTGCCTGCGCGCTAGCCACGATGTTGTCGACGTTGAAGTAGCGTTTTTGCGCAATGGTGGTCCAGCCGCTCTGAGTCGCGGCTTGCGTACTGGCCGTGTCCGCATCGATATATGCACTGGTGGCTGCCCAACCCGAATCAATAACCAGATTACGCAGCGGGGGATGCTGGTACTTGCTTTCATTGAGTTGTGCGACCGCAATGTCATAGTCCTGTTGTGCCTCGGCCAGCTCCTTCTGGGCCGCCTCTAGCGCCGGCCTGGCCGCATCCATGGCTTTACCCTGGTTCTTAAGGCTCCTAGCTTCTGCCCAATCCATATGCATGTCGGCATTGCTCAAAGCAAGCTTGGCCTTGTTCAGCCGCTCCTCAGCCGCAGCGACATTTGCCCGAACGTAATTTTCTCGACCGTCGGCTATCCCCGTCACTTCGCTATAGACACTCTGCAAATAGTTGGCATCGTTTAGTTTGTCATCCGCAATCAGCTGGTTACCATAAGCCAGTGCTTGCAAAGGCACGAGCCGCTGGCTCTCGTTTTCCGCCTCGATGCGGTCATTGGCAGCAGTTTGCTGCAGCTTGGTCAAACCGCCCAGAGCGAACTGGACGTTGTCCTGGGCCTTGTCTTCAATGACGGCCAGCTCTTCCATGCCAATGGCTCCCACACTGGCCATGCCCGTGGCCAGGGTGGATTCAAGCTTGCTGGTGTCAATCATCTGCGCATAAACCGCGGCCAATGCACCTGTGGTATTGGACTCCACGTCGAAAACCTGGGCACCCATGGCCAATTCGCTCAGCGACTGGTTGCGTGCATTGCCTGAGGTAGCCAGGGTGGCTTGCCAATCGGATTCAGCCTGCACACCCACTGAAATGGCAAAGGCGCCCGCTTCCTTGGCCTGATTAAATTCAGCCTCGGCAGTACTGCGTTTTTGCGTGGCGTCAACCAGCATTGCGCTGAGGTCGGTAATTAAACGATTGGCAGTGTCACGCAAGCGGTTGCGCTCGCCTTTACCTGCGCCATTGTTGGCCTGGTCCCGTTGAACATAAGCCGCATCCAAATCGGCCTGAAGTTTGTTTTCTGCTGCCACAGCAGCGTCATAGACCGTTTGCTTGTCTGCAATCAGCGCTTCGGCCTGCAACCGGGCCGGCTGGACTTTGTCGAGCACTGACTTGACCTCAGTGGACTTCGCCTCAAGGCCCAAGGCATCAATTTCAAGATTCAGACCGCGCTCGCGGGAAGCATCGAGCCAGCCACGCTGCTCGGTCATGGTTTGTTCGAGTACGGGTACGGTCTCTTTCAATAATCCATTGACCTGATCCACTCCCTCCAGGCTGGGATGTTCGGTTAACCAGAGATTAAGTGCCTGGCCCGAGAATATGACGGCACTGACATCCGCTTTGTTCTTGTCCGCTGCTTGTTGCGCCAAGTTGCCCTGCGCACCCGCGATTTCATTTTTCTGGGTAGCAACCTGAGCCGACTGCTCCCACTTGGCTTTGGCAGCCTCGGTCTCCTGCATTAAGGGAATGCCCCAGGACTCCATCCCCGCCATCTGATCACGAAGGTAATTAATGCGGTTTTGCGCATCGGAGATATTCTGGCCAGCGTTGGTTATCTGATACTCGGCCTCTCGCTTTTGCGTTGCCTGAGCGTCGCGTTTTGTCGAAACCGTGCCCAAATTCGCCAGGGCGTTTTCCGCCTCAGCTTTTTGACTTTGCTCAGTTTGTATTACTGCTTCGAGGTTTGCGATCTCCTGCGCATAGCCGTTGTACGTCGCAAACGCCGGAGCAAACTTGGCATTCAGCGCGTCGTATGTCGCCTTATCTGCGGCAGCAATATCTTCGGCACTACGAGCCTCATCCAATAACGTATTGGTGCTCGTGATGGCCTTGCCCAGCAAGCTGCTACTACCGGGAATTTCATCTACTTTTTCTGGATGATTTTTTATATAATCTTGGAAATCTTCCTCGGTCCACCCCTCAGTCATGGTAACAGCCAGGCGGCTTAATCCTACGCCATATTCTTTAACTATCCCATCAATCTGATCAGTAGTTAAATTAAGAGCGCGCCCTGCCTGGTTAATGCTGACGCCATACTTCATCATGGCATCAAGAACTTCCCGCGCACTTCGGGGTGCCGCGTCAAACCAAGCCTTGATGTCCTCGTTTGCGATGGCTGTATTACCTGCACCGTGCACCGTCTCGAAGACAGCCTCTGCCTCCTCAGGTTGGACTTCAATGTAATGCTCAACTTCTCGGTACGCTAACGTCTCCTCATCAAGCCCGTACTCAGCAACCATTTCCTCAGTCTGTTCCGGAGTCTTCCCCAGGGCCTTCCCAATTTGTGCGGCGCTAACGCCGTATTGCACCATCGCCGCTAATACTTGTTCCGGCGTTCTGGGCTCCGCAGCCATCCAGGCCCGAATGTCTTCGTCCTTGATTTGATTGTTTCCCGCACCATGAACCACCGCACCCACCGTAGCTGCAGCCAGAGGCGGTATCGAGATAGCATTGCGCGACAATGGCGGAGCACCATTTGTCTTTGTTGATGAAGCACTCCCTGAAGAGCTACTTGCATTCGTACTAGAACTTCCAGAATAGCTCGATCCACCCCCAGAAACTCCCCCGGTACGTTGACTACTAAACCTCGCAGCGCCCCCCCCCGTCACGTCGTAGCCAACTTGCTTAGCACCGTCCGAAAGCACCTGGACACTAAGCCCGGTTGCCTCTGCAATTTGGTTCAGGCCCACCCCCAGCTCGGCCGCTTTGGCCGCAATGAGTTGAGGATTACTCGCGTTTGCGGCCACATAATCAGCGATATCTTTGTTTGATATGCTGTTATTGCGTGAATCGATTGAGATTGAAGCCATGTTAACCCCTCATGCGTGTTTTTTTCTAAATACTAAGATACGAGAATTAAATAACTTTTAATATGTCATGAACTATGAATTGGTGAAGACCACTTCTGCGATGCCCACTCATCTATGACGTCTTCTACTCGCACATCCATGCGACGCTGAAGATTTTTAATTTGACGCGACTGCATTTCTTTGGCCTTTTCCTCCATCAATTAAGACAAGGTCTGGCATGTTT
>CAZZAD010000112.1:5408-8750 GCA_964652055.1 uncultured Burkholderiaceae bacterium
GCATTTCCCCTTGGGCTTCTTGCAGAGCCGTGGCTGCCTTTGCCGCCCTAGAATCCAGCGTTCGGCTATAGGAGACGGCATACTTCAGCTGTTCCACACTACCTATTCCACCTTGGAGTGCAGCCGTAGTTTGCTGCCACAAGGCTGCTTTGGCCTCGCGCTCCTGACGCAACTGACCCTGTGCAGATTGCACCTGGGCTTCGCTCTGTTCAACCACCTTGCGTTCCTGCGCCACCTGCTCGCTGGCCTCGGTGCGCTGGCGCTCCCGAAGTTGAATCATCAATTTCCAGTTCACAGGCATGTCTTTCCCCTCCTTTAGAACCGGCGCAACCCAACCACCGTGCGCTCGAAGGTTTCAAATGAATCTGGTGCCTGTCCTAAAAATTCAAGTATCTTGGGCCGATTTCGTATGGCGTCATCGGCTAATGCATCAGCACCTTGCTTGTACTCACCAATTTGAACCAAAAGTTCCATTTCTTGATACTTTGACATTAGTTCCCGAACTCTACCGGCCGCAGTCATGTGCTCACGTGACACCACGTTGGACATCACACGACTGATACTGGCCAACACGTCGATCGCTGGATACTGATTTGCCGCTGCCGTTTTGCGCGACAAAACAATATGCCCATCAAGTATGGAGCGAACCTCCTCGGCAATGGGATCACTTTCCTCGTCACCCTCTGTTAACACCGTATAAACGGCCGTGATGGAGCCATTTTCGCCCTGACCCGCTCGCTCAAGTAGTTGCGGCAACATAGAAAATATTGATGGCGGGTAACTACGACGGGTGGGCGGTTCGCCGCTTGCTAGGCCAATTTCACGCTGCGCACGCGCAAAGCGCGTGAGCGAATCCATCAACAGAAGTACATTCTTACCCTGATCGCGAAAATATTCGGCTATGGCAGTAGCCATATACGCTGAGCGCACGCGCTCCATAGGCGGGCGATCTGATGTTGAAACCACAATGACTGATCGAGCCAGTCCTTCTTTACCTAGGTTGTACTCGAGAAACTCTTTAACCTCTCGACCGCGCTCACCAATCAGTGCAATCACGTTGATATCACTGGTGGAACCTCGTGCCAACATGCCAAGTAACGTACTTTTACCCACACCTGGTGGCGAAAAAACACCAATGCGTTGACCCTCGCCAATGGTAAGTAAACCGTCAATGGCGCGCACCCCAGTGGTCACGGTCTTCTTGATCATGCGGCGCAAAAGCGGTGATACCGGATCGCGCTGCACCGGCACATAACTGCGGGTCGATAGTGCCCCCAGTTCATCAATTGGTTCACCCATTGCGTTCAGGACGCGGCCGAGCAATCCCTCACCTACCGGGCAGACCTGGCCTCGACCCGATGGAATGACCTCGGTCAACGTTGAAATACCTGTGAGGGGCCCCAATGGAGTAAGGATGGCGCGGTTCTGTGCAAAGCCCACCACCTCGGCCAGCAAAGGGGGTTCACCGGGCGTCACGAGTTCACACAATTCACCGACGTGAACCTGCACGCCAGTGGCATCAATCAACATGCCGACAGCCTTACTTACACGTCCGCGCACACTGATGGGGTTGATGCGATCAAAAACTTGCTCGAGGTCAGCAGCAATATCGAGCATGCTCTCGTTGAGCATAGTCGGCTTGACTTCTTTGGCCGGTGCCTTGGCCTCAGTTTTCTTACCAAAAGGAAGCGGCTTGGGTTTAGTTCCGAAGAGATCAGCCATGGCCCATGACCCTTCGTTCAATTATTTTTTTCATGGCCGCAATCTGCGCATCCAGGCCAATTTCAACGTAGCCCGTAGCAGTCTTCATGCGGCACGTCCCACGCGGTAGCGATGAATCCGCTAGCACGGTGACATTCAAACTCCACTTCGCCTGGGACCGCAACTTTTCGAGTGCGGCGTTCACGGTAGCTTCGCTCACTGGGGGCACCGTAATGGTGACAAAGGACTCCCCGCGTATCAGCACATCCACTTTCTGTAGGGCTGCTTCAAGAAGTGCCTGCGGATCGGCATCCGTCAAAAACTGCGTCACCGCCTTGACGACCACATTGGCCATGGACGAGCGCATGGCGCGCAACTGATTCTCGGCGGTCACGGCATCCGACAGCATCCGCTCTGCGTGTTCAGAACGCGCCTGCGCCATACCTTCCAAGTAGGCTTTCTTCTTATTTGCCTCAGCGCGATTTTCGGCCTGCGTAACAATGCGACGCGCCTCCTGACGCGAAGCATCAATCACCGCAGTAGCGTCCAGTAGCGCCTTGTACTCAGCTTCCTTGAGCACCTTGCGCTCACTCATGAGCTGAAACGCGTCACTGGTAATTAGAAAAGCCAGTCCCATTGGGGCATCCTTTCAGGAACAAGGCAAAGAAAAATCAACTCGCTGATCTGCTCGAGTTTGGGCGATCGGAATATGGGTACTTTTAGCGTTGAAACACGACGCGGCAGCTTGCGCATCACCTGCCGCACTACCGCATCACCCTCTGTCGCCAGCACACCAAGCAGCATGCGGTAACCACGGCTCATGACCAAGGAACCCAAACCCAGAGGGTTCTTGGGCGCCAGCCGTTTGCTCAGTATCAAGCCAGTCAACGCAGGCGTGCGACCAATGACAAACCGCGCGGCATCGTGATGAATGCGCCGGGCAAACCGATGCATGTCGTGCGAAGTGGCCACCATCTCGAACAACGGCTTATGTGCGCACAGGCCACAGTAGGCGGCCAAAATGCGCAGCGAACTACTATCCATCAACGCTAGTCGGCGCCGACGTGAGTCAAAATTAAAATCTATATATTGGTCGAGCATGCCCCACTGGCGCAGATACTTACCCAGCAGTACGCGCCCTGATGGACCAAACCGGTTGACTGCCCTGTGACCGGAAGGCCAGTCAGCAGGCAACCAACTCGAGTGCACCCCTTCTTCAGGATGAAGGTTAAATCGGACCGCCAGGCGCACCAAATCCATGGGCCCCTTCTGGTGCGCCACTACCCCAGTGTCCGCCCCAACGTGAGCTGCTGAATCTATAGCTGGGGTGGCGGCGGAATCCACGTAATCTCCTAATGGTAATTCGGTTAACGCGAACCCGATACTTGGCCCAACAGGCTACGCCAGGTGGCCCTTCGCTTACGCATCAACCCGGACAACACCACCACTACGGCCACGGCCGCCAACACCAAACCCACCAAAGCCACTACTGTTTGTGGCCGCATAGACCCGGAAAATACCTCGTTCCGCCCTGATCGGGCCCGACCTTTTCGCACCTCAAAAAGGGACAACGACACATTGTCGTGAGCCAACCCTTCAATGCTGTGTGCCACCAAATCTTTGACCGCCGGAACTAAAAGT
>CAZZAD010000113.1:0-8712 GCA_964652055.1 uncultured Burkholderiaceae bacterium
CCTTGCATCGCGCCTTGGAAAATAGAAACGCTTGACACGCTTAACAGTATCTACTGACCTATCTACTGCACTACACGGCGCTCAGTCACCAAAGAGCTTTTGCTTCATTTCGCGCCGCTGCTGGGCTTCCAGAGACAGCGTGGCGGTGGGGCGGGCCAACAGACGGGGAATGCCGATGGGCTCGCCCGTTTCTTCGCAGTAGCCGTACTCGCCCGCGTCGATGGACACGAGGGACGACTGAATTTTTTTGAGCAGCTTGCGCTCGCGGTCGCGGGTGCGCAGCTCCAGCGCGTGTTCTTCTTCGATGGTGGCGCGGTCGGCGGGGTCGGGAACGATGACGGTCTCACGCAGGTGTTCCGTGGTTTCACCGGCGTTGGCGAGCAGCTCTTTTTCAATCTGCTGCAGGCGGTATTTGAAAAACGCCAGTTGGGCCTCGTTCATGTAGTCGGATTCGGGCATTTTCAGCAGCTGCTCTTCGGTGGGCAGCCGCTTGCCATTAACCACCACGGGGGCTTCGCTGCGTGTGGCCGAGCGATTGAGCAAGTATTGGGTGGCCGCCGCAATGTCCTTGGGGCTGGCGGCCACGGCGGGGCGCGGCGTCAGGACCTTGGGGGTGGGCAGCACGACAGCTGCGGGCACCGGTGCGGGAGCGGCGCTGGCCTTGGACTTGTCGTTGCCGCGGGCCGCCGTTTTGGGGGCGGGTGCAGCCACCTTGGCTACGGTTTTGGGTGCAGCTTTGGCGGCGGGTTTGAGAGCGGTTTTGGTCACGGGTTGAGCGGTCTTTTTTGTGGGGGCCGATTTGGCGCTGCCCGGCTTGGGGGCGGTGCTTTTGGGAGTGGCCCCTTTGGGGGTGGCCCGCTTCGCAGCGGGGTTGGGTTTCGCAGGTTTGGCTTTGGCTTGCGCAGCAGGCTTGGCCTTGGCCGCAGATTTTGTCTTTGCCGCGGGCTTGGCAAGCTTCGTGGAAGCAGGTTTCTTTGCCGGTACTTTCGCTTTTGTTGCCATCTTCAGTGACTCCGGTTGCCGCAAAAACGTATTGCTTTCTATTTGCGTGCGAGGCACGCCTCCAAACCTTGACTGATGACTTGCTTGGGCAGGTTGCGACCAATGAACACCATCTTGCTTGAGGGCCGCTCATCGCGACTCCAGGGCCGTCCTGCATCGGTGCCCATCATCATGTGCACGCCCTGAAAAATCATGCGGCGGGCACTGCCCTCGACAAAAAGGACGCCCTTATACCGAAGCATGTCCTGACCGTAAACCTGGGTCAGTGCGCCCATGTAGTGCTCCAGCTTGGCGGCATCGAAGGGCCGTTGGGACTGATACACGAAGGCTTGAATCTCATCGCTGTGCGCGTGATGGGCGTGACCACAATGCGGACCGTGTTCATGGTCGTGATCGTGACCGCAATCATGGTCATGGTGGGCGTGTTCCACTTTGGCGTGTGTTTGCTCGGCGGCCAGAAACTGCGGATCAATCTCAAGAATGGCGTTCAGGTTGAAGCCCTTGAGGTCGAGTACGTCTTTGATGGCCGCCTGGCCCATGTGCACGGGCTGGATGGGTGCGCGTGGATTCATGCGGATCAGACGGTCGCGCAAGGATTCAATCTCATCGCTGTCCACCAGATCGGTTTTGCTCATCAGGATGCGGTCAGCAAAGCCGACCTGGTGCTGCGCTTCGGGCTGGGCGGCGAGCGTGGCGTGGCCGTGCTTGGCATCAACCACGGTGACGATGGCGTCAAGGACGTAGCTCGCGGCCACCGTGTCATCCATGAAAAATGTTTGCGCCACCGGGCCGGGATTGGCCATGCCGGTGGTCTCAATCACCACGCGGTCAAACTTGATCTCGCCGCGCGCGCGCTTGTCCTGGAGCTCGCCCAGGATGCGCACCAGATCACCGCGCACCGTGCAGCACACGCAGCCGTTATTCATTTCAACAATCTGCTCGCCGGCCTCACGCACCAGCAGATCGTTGTCGATGCCCTCAGGCCCGAATTCGTTTTCGATGACAGCAATGCGCTGACCGTGCGGCTCTTTGAGGATGCGGTTGAGCAGCGTGGTTTTGCCCGCGCCGAGAAAGCCCGTGAGCACGGTGACTGGAATTTGTCCGGTTGGATCTGGGGATGACATCCATTGCTCCTCAGCAACGCAGCGCGCCAGGAAAAGGGCGGCGGATTCTAGTGGCAAAAAATTCCGCTCCAATAAATCGGCTCAAACCCGCGTCAGCCACAGCCCCTTCAAATACTCACCTTCAGGGTGCGTCATGGCCATTGGATGGTCTTCGCCGGCAGCCAGACGGCTCATGAGTTGTGCATCTACGCGCGCATCAATCACTGCACCGGCAACAATTTTCTGGAACAGGTCCACGTCTATGGCGCCCGAGCACGAAAACGTGAGCAGCGCGCCGCCCGGGGCGAGCAGTCGTAGCGCATTCAGGTTGATGTCTTTGTAGGCGCGCGCCGCGCGATCCACATGGCGGTGGCTGGAGGCGAACTTGGGCGGATCCAACACGATGAGATCAAACGTCTGCCCTTCCGCCTTCAAAACGCGCAGGGCCTCGAACACATCGGCATCGCGCCACTCGCCCTGTGCCGTGCATTCGTTGAACTGCCAATGCGTGCGGGCCAGCGCCAGGGCTTCGGCTGACGAGTCAATCGAAACCACCGTGCCGGCACCGCCGCGCGCCGCAGCCAGTGAAAACCCGCCCGTGTAACAAAAGCAGTTGAGCACGCGCGGCGCGCGGCCGTGGGTGTTGCACCAGCGCGCCGTCAATTGCGCCACCCGCAGGCGGCTGTCGCGCTGATCGATGTAGTAACCGGTCTTGTGTCCAATGCGCACATCCACCAGGTAGCGCACACCGTGTTCGTGAATTTCAATGTGCTGTGCGGGTTCTGCGCCACGCGCCACACCGCTGGATGCCGCAAGCCCCTCGCGCGTACGCGCCGCGCCGTCAGAGCGATCAAAGATGTGCTCGCACCCCGTGGCCGCCACCAGCGCATCGAAGAGCACCTCGCGATGCGCCTCCGCCCCGGCCGATTGCATCTGCACCACGAGCTGATCGGCATAGCGGTCGGCAATGAAGCCCGGCAGACCATCGGCCTCGCCAAACACCAGACGCAGCGCGTTGGTGACCTCAAACAGCGGCGCGCGCCGCGCTACCGCCGCACGTACCTTGGCGGCCAGCCAGTCGGCGTTGATGCGCTCGCTCTCCACAAAGCTCCAGCAGCGCGCCCGCAAGGTCGAGTCGGGCGCATACGCGGCCCAGGCCAGCCAGCGCCCATCGTGCCCTGTGATGGCCACCGTGGCGCCGCGTTCGGGCTTGCCTTTGACGCGTGCGACGGCGGTGTCGTACACCCAGGGGTGGCGGCGCAGCAAAGACTTTTCTTTGCCGGGTTTGAGTTGGAGTTCGGCGCTCATGGTGTGGTTTTCTTTCTTGCGCGGGGGTGCGCCTGGTCGTAGACCTTGGCCAGATGTTGAAAATCAAGTTGCGTGTAGATCTGTGTGGTGGAGATATTGGCGTGGCCCAGCAGCTCTTGCACCGCGCGCAGATCGCCGCTCGATTGCAGCACGTGCGAAGCCATCGAATGCCGCAGCATGTGGGGGTGCACGTGGATGCCCAGGCCCAGCGTGCGTGCCAGTGCGGCAAGGCGTGCACGCACGCTGCGTGCACTCAGGCGCTCACCGCGCACCGATAAAAAAAGCGCACGGCCATCGGCCTGCGCACCGCCCAAGGCATGGCGCACCGCCAACCAGGCGCGCAATGCAGCCACCGCTGCTTGCCCCATAGGCACCACGCGTGTTTTGCGCCCCTTGCCGGTGACGGTGACCTGCGCCTCGCGCAGATCCACCCAGCCCTTCGATGCGGGCAACCCGGCCAGTGCCTCGGCACCGAAGTACTGCCAGTCCAGATCCACGGTTTCAGCCAGCCGCAAACCGCTGGAATACATCAGCTCCACCAGTGCGCGGTCGCGCAAAGCCAGGGGTGAGCCATCGGTGTCATGCGCCGCCAGTTGCACGGCCGCGTCGGGCGACAGGGCCTTGGGCAGAGGCTTGGCGCGACGCGGTGCGCGCACGCCTTGTGCGGGGTTGATGGCCAGTTCGCCCTGCCGCACCAGCCACGCCCCAAAGCTGCGCCAGGCCGAGAGCGTGCGGGCGATCGAGGCCGGTGCCTGTCCCTGTGCGTGCAGCCGTGCCGCAGCGCGCCGCACATCGGCCGCGGCCAGTTGCGGCAGCGTGAGGGCGTTGGTGTTCATCCAGGCAAAGAGCGCTTCCAGATCGCTGCGGTAGGCGCGCAGCGTGTGCGGCGAGACGCGTCGCACGCGAGCCAACTCGTGCAGATAGGTTTGCGCGGGGGTGGGCAGATCGCGGGGGGCGGTGGACATTGAACATCAGCCTCAAACCGAAATGCTCGTGATTACATCTCGATCAAAGTTTGGCGCGGTGTTTGCTCCCTCCCCTTCAAGGGGAGGGCGGGGGTGGGGATGGGGTTGTACGGGAAAATTTTCCTTCGCGACGTACCCCATCCCCACCCTAACCCTCCCCTTGATGGGGAGGGGACTCAACAGCAACCTCCCCTAAGTGGAGGGGACTCGATAGCCGTAGACGTCAAGCCGTCGCCTGCTCCGGCACCTGCACTGCCACCGGCAGCAGTCGCGCCAATGCTGCAGCGGCCAGATCCGCAAAGCGCGTCAGAAACTCTGTGCCCATCGTGACCTGAAAACGCTCGCGCTCATCCGAGCCCAACACCAGCAGACCGAAGGGTTCGGATTCCGGGTCGGCATCTAGGCGCAGCGGCATGAGCGCCAGGCTGCGGATGGTGGCTACGTTGGGGTGCATCCAGATGGCCGCCTCAAAACCCGCATTGGCGCCAGCAAAGGGCGCACGCATGCTTTTGACCAGCCGCTTGATGTCGTCATTGACTGGCGCGGCCCAGGGGCGGGTTTGATACGCCGGCGCCACGGCCCACAGGCGCAGGGCAGCGTGGGGCACTGCAAAAATTCGCTTCATTTGCTCGACCGCGGTGTCGGGCAGCGCAGCGGCTTCGGGCTCACTGAGCAGGGCACGCGCCCACACGATGAGTTTGTCGACCAGCGCATCGTTGTTGGTGCCATGGCGCTTGAGTTCGGCGATCTGGCCCTCCAGGGCATGCACGCGCTGACGCTGGATCAGCGACTGACGCTCTAGCAGGGACACGGCCTGCCCGTTTTGCGGGTGCGGCACGGCCAGACTGGCCAGAAGTTCGGGGTGGGCGGCAAAAAAATCGGGGTGCTCCGACAAGTACTGGGCAACCTGCTCGGCATTCAATGTGGTCATGACTTAACCCTCCATCAGAGTTCAATTTCGCTCGTAAACACTTCCACCGCCGGGCCCGAGAGCAGCACCGGTTCATCCCCACCGGCCCAACGCACACGCAGCTGGCCGCCGGGTACATCCACACGCACATCGGCATCGAGCAGGCCGCGCGTGATGCCGCTGACCACCGCGGCGCACGCCCCGGTGCCGCAAGCCAGCGTCTCACCGGCACCGCGCTCCCACACGCGCAAACGTACGTGCTGACGGTTCAGACACTGCAGGAACCCGGCGTTTACCCGCCGCGGAAAACGCCGATGATGCTCGATCAGCGGCCCGAGCTGTGTGATCGGGGCCGTATCCACATCGTCCACGCAATGCACCGCATGCGGATTGCCCATCGACACCACCGTCACTTCCACGCCCGCGCAGGGCGCATCGAGTGTCCAGACCTGAGCGGCGCCTTCACGCCGCGGCGCCAGGCTTGTGTCATCAAACGGAATGCGTGCGGGCGCGAACACCGGCGCGCCCATATCCACCGTCACGCTGCCGTCGTCTTCAAGGCGCGGTTCAATCACGCCACCCAACGTTTCCACGCGGATGGCGCGTTGCTCAGTCAGCCCCAGCGCATGCACAAACTTCACAAAGCAGCGCGCGCCGTTGCCGCATTGCTCCACTTCGCCGCCATCGGCGTTGAAGATGCGGTAACGAAAATCTGCGCTCGTCTGCTGCGCCGGCTCGACCACCAGAATCTGATCGGCCCCCACACCAAAGTGTCGGTCCGCCAGGCGCCGCAATTGTTCCGGTGACAGCGCAAAGCGCTGACGCACGCCATCGAGCATCACAAAGTCATTGCCCGCGCCGTGCATTTTGGTGAAGCGAAGTTTCATGGATGGATTATCCCGTTGGCTCAATACACCGAAGGTTCACCCGCCGGCTGCGTCTTGAAACGCCGGTGTGTCCACAGGTATTGCTCCGGGAAGCGTTGGACCCAGTGTTCGATCTCGCGGTTCATGCGGGCGGTGTCCTCTTCAATGGACGTGCCGGGGAAGTTTTCCCAGGGGGCGGTCAGATGCATCACGTAACCCGCGTCGGTCATTTCGGTCACCGCCATGATGACTTGGGCGCCAGTCAAACGCGCCAGGCGCGAGACCATGGGCACGGTGGCCGCACTCACACCAAAGAAGGGCACAAAGATCGAGGCCTGCGCGCCGTTGTCCATATCGGGCAGGTAATAGAACGGCAACCCGTCCTTGATGGCGCGAATTGCGCTGCGCATCTCGGTGCCTCGGGCCAGCAGCACGGGCTCATTAAAACGTTGCCGCGCCTTGAGCAGCCAGGCGTCCCACACCGCATTGCTTTGGCGCGCGTAAATCGACACGCCGCGCACCAGCGTGTTGATGCGCAGTCCGCCGGCATCGAGCCCCACAAAGTGCGGCGCCACCATGATGAGCGGGCGATGCTCGGGGTTCATGAGGCGTTCCAGACCCTGCACCTGCACCAGCGCTTCAACCTGCGCGCGTGAGCCCTTCCACAACACGGCGTGATCGAGCACGCTGCGCACCACGTTGCAAAAACAGGCGCGTGCGATGTGCACTCGCTGCTCTTCGGACCACTGCGGAAAACACGCACGCAGATTGGCCAGCGCCACGCGCCGACGCGACCCGGCCACGCGCCACAACACCGCGCCTATGCGCCGCGCCAACCGCGCGCGTGCGGCCACCGACCAATGCGCGGTGAGGTTGATGAGGGCAATCCAAACCCGCGCAAAGAAGCCGGCCATCAGGGGCGCTCCTTGGCTCGATGAGGAGGTTGATGTTTGACTCCCTCCCCTTCAAGGGGAGGGTAGGGGTGGGGATGGGGTGCTCTATGCGCCGTGGCCGTTTGACTGTTGGAGGGTTGTGTACCCCATCCCCACCCTAACCCTCCCCTTGAAGGGGAGGGGATATGGGAGGCACTTTCCTCCGGTGGAAGAGGCGCCCCCGCTGGCACCTTGTAGCGGTGATAGCCCCATAGGTACTGCGCCGGCATTTTGCGAATCAGCGCTTCAGCGGCGCGGTTCAGGGTGGTGGCGTCGGTGAGGGCATCACCCGTCAGGGGTTCGGTCACGGGTGCAATGTGCAGACGCCACCCGCGCCCTAGCGGCAGTCGCTCGCCCACGTAGAACACCAGATTCGCATCGCAGGCACGCGCCAACCGCGCGGGCAGGGTCATGGTGTAGGCCCATTGACCGAAGAACGGGGCCCACACGCCTTCACCCGATGAGGGCACTTGATCAGGCAACACGCCGGTGACGTGCCCCAACTTGAGTGCGCGCATGAGTTGGCGCACGCCCGCCACCGACGCCGGGGCCAGATGCAAGCCCGGCAGGCGGCGCCCGGTCTGCATGAGTGCTTCAAGGGCGCGATAGCGCGCGGGGCGATACAGCGCAGTGAAAGGGCGCGTGTCCGGATGGGCGTGCAGGGCATACCCTTTGGAGAGGATTTCAAAACAGCCCAGGTGGGGTGACAGGTACACCGTGGGTCTGCCGGCGCGCTGCAACGCTTTGAGTTGGTCAAAATCGACCGCGCTGATTTTGGCAAGCAAGTCCTCGGGCGGACGCAACCAGACCCACACGGCCTCAAGGGCCTGCTTGCCAGCTTCGGCAATGGCCGCGCGGCGCATGCGCGCGTCGGCATAACCCGCCGTCAAAAGGTGGGCACGCAGGCGCGAGCGATAGCGGCCAGAAAGCGCATAGGCCAGCCAACCGCCTGCGGCGCCCAATGCGTGCACCAGACGCAGAGGTAATGCAGCAATGAGCTGTGCAAAAAAATGGAGCACTAGAGTGGGGCAATTGAACTGAAGAGGCGCGCATCGTATTCGTTAGACTGCGCGTCGCTTGAACGACACCGCCGATTTAGGACCAATTGCAGGGCGGTCAGCGTCTGGTTGAAGCTGGAAATTCTGCTAAAGCGTCGCCGCTCCAGAGGACGGCAACGCAAGATCGTCCTCGACTTATATTTTTGGAGTGGCTCATGGCTCACGATTTCCTGTTTACCTCTGAATCCGTCTCAGAAGGGCACCCCGACAAGGTGGCCGATCAGATTTCCGATGCCATTCTTGACGCCATCCTGGCGCAAGACCCGCGCTCGCGCGTGGCGGCCGAAACGCTGTGCAACACGGGTCTGGTGGTGTTGGCCGGTGAGATCACCACCAACGCACACGTCGATTACATCGAAGTGGCGCGCGAGACCATCAAACGCATCGGTTACGACAACACCGAATACGGCATCGACTACAAAGGCTGCGCGGTGCTGGTGGCCTATGACAAACAAAGCAATGACATTGCACAAGGCGTGGATCAGGCCAGCGACGACTACCTGAACCAGGGCGCCGGTGACCAGGGCCTGATGTTTGGCTACGCCTGCGACGAAACCCCGTCGCTGAT
>CAZZAD010000114.1:0-8702 GCA_964652055.1 uncultured Burkholderiaceae bacterium
AACATGCAAAAACCGCTTGACTTGGATCACAGTTGCTCCCCTTCAAGGGGAGGGGACAACGACAAGGTCAGCCTGTAATCACGAGCCAGGGTCTGCGCCGGGGCGACGCATTTTCTGTGAGCGCGCCTATGACGGTGTTCCGGTCCCTGCCTTCTCATCCAGCGCCGACCACCGTTCAAATTTCTGCGCCAGCAACGTTTCAATTTCACTGGCGCGCACACCGTCGGATTTCATCTTTTCAGGCCCGGCGCGGTGATAGTCGGCGGCGCTCATTTGTGTGGTGAGTTCGGCCTGTTCGCGTTCCAGCGCTTCAATGTCGGCGGGTAGGGTTTCGAGTTCGCGTTGTTCTTTGAACGAGAGCTTGGTGCGTGTGGGTTTGCGGGCAACTTGCGGTGCGCTCGCGGATTCGACGGCAGCCACGACGGGCTTGGACCGTTGCGTCAGCCAGTCGCTATAGCCGCCCACGTACTCGTGCCACCTACCGTCACCTTCCGCGGCCCAGGTCTGTGTCACCACGTTGTCGAGAAACGCACGGTCATGGCTCACCAGCAGCAGCGTGCCGGGATAATCGCGCAGGGTGTCTTCGAGCAGCTCCAGCGATTCAATATCCAGATCGTTGGTGGGCTCATCCATGACCAGCAGGTTGGCAGGCCGGGCAAACAGGCGCGCCAGCAGCAAGCGGTTGCGCTCGCCACCCGAAAGGGTTTTGACGGGCGCATTGGCGCGGCGGGGCGGGAATAAAAAATCGCCCAGGTAACTCATGACGTGCTTGCGCGTGTCGCCAATCTCAATCCAGTCCGAGCCCGGTGAAATGGTTTGCGCTACGGTTTTTTCGGGGTCGAGCCCGGCGCGCATCTGGTCGAAGTAGGCCACGTTGAGCTGCGTGCCCAACCGGACCGTGCCGTGATCGGGGGCGAGCTGCCCCAACACCAGTTTGATGAGCGTGCTCTTGCCCGCGCCGTTGGCGCCGATGAGGCCGATGCGATCGCCGCGCAGGATGCGGGTCGAAAAGTCTTTCACGATGGCGCGGTCACCAAAGCTCTTGCTCACGCCTTCGAGTTCGGCCACCAATTTGCCGGAGCGCTCCCCGGTGTCGAGTGCCAGGCGCACGTTGCCCACCCGCTCGCGTCGTGCGGCGCGTTCATTGCGCAGGTTTTCCAATCGCGTCACGCGTCCGGCGTTACGGGTGCGACGCGCTTCCACGCCTTTGCGAATCCACACTTCTTCTTGCGCCCAGAATTTGTCAAAGCGGCGCGCGGCCTTGTCTTCGGCCTGAAGCTCAACGGCTTTGCGTGCTTCAAACGCGGTGTAGTTGCCCGGATAGGCGCGCAGCGCGCCGCGGTCCAGTTCCACGATGCGCGTGGCCACGCGGTCAAGAAAAGCACGGTCGTGCGTAATGACGATCAGGCTGGGCGCGTTCTTGTCAATCAACAGGGATTCGAGCTGCGCAATGCCGTCGATGTCCAGATGATTGGTGGGCTCATCGAGCAGCAGCAGTTGCGGTTGCAGCGCCAGGGCCAGCGCCAATGCGCCGCGTTTGCGCTCGCCGCCCGAAGCGCGTGCGGGGGCGGTGTGGCCATCGAGCCCGAAGCGGTGCAGAAACTCTGACAGGCGCGCCTCAATGCGCCAGCGTTCGCGGTCATCGCTCATTGCTTCAATGTGGCCGCGCGCCAGCAGGCTCTCGCGCAAGGTGTGGGCCTGCGGCAGTTCGGGCTCCTGCTCTACGGCCACGATGCGCAGGCCATCGCGCACGTGCAGTTCGCCATCGTCGAGCGTCACCCGACCCGAAATCACGCCGAACAGGGAACTTTTGCCGGTGCCATTGCGGCCAATCAGACCGATGCGATCGCCCTCATGCACTGCCAGTTGAGCGCGGTCTAACAGGGGTAAGTCGCCGTAGGCGAGTTCGGCGTCGAGCAAGGTGAGCAGGGTCATGAGTGAGGCAAAAGCTGTTTCAGTTTGTAAGAGTGCTTGTGGGGGCTGCAGGCGGTGCCTAGTCTGAGCGCTGGGGGTGAGGTAGGGCACGGCGGGTGGCAAGTATGGGCGCAATGTCAGTTTGCTTTGAGGAAGTTTTATTTGCCGGCTGCGGCGCCCTGCCTCCCGCACGCTGGTGCCGCGGCAAGCCCAAAAGCACACGTGAGCTGATGGACTTCATGGCGCTGCGTGGCATGCCGATGTGCGCATTGGAAGCCTCTAATTTTCTGTATGCCTTTGGCGGGGCCGAGCAAGACACGCGCGACTTCAACCGCATCCTGAACGCCCCTGACCCCCGCGTGGCCAACGAACAGGCACTGGGCCGCATGTATGCGCAGCTGGTGCATTGGTAAGTGGAGTTGATGCGGGTGCGGTTCAGGGACAATGCGCGGCCGTCCGCCCGCCCGGTGTGCCCCACATGTTCAACGTTGTCCTGGTCGAACCTGAAATTCCGCCCAACACGGGCAATGTGATTCGTCTGTGCGCCAACACCGGCGCACGGCTGCACCTGGTGCGACCGCTTGGATTTGACCTCGACGACAAGCAGCTGCGGCGCGCGGGCCTGGACTATCACGAGTACGCCACGCTCAAGGTGTTTGATTCGTTCGCAGCGCTGCTGGCGGCCGAGCAGCCCGATGCAGCGCGCATGTTTGCGCTGACCACCAAAGGGGCACAGCCGTTTTCAGAGGTGAGATTCCAGCCGGGCGACTGGTTTGTATTCGGCGCCGAAACGCGCGGCCTGTCGGATGCGTTGCGGGAGCGCTTTCCCCCCGAACAGCGCATCCGCCTGCCCATGCAACCCGACAACCGCAGCCTGAATTTGAGCAATGCGGTGGCCGTGGTGGTGTTTGAAGCGTGGCGGCAGTGTGGGTATGCGGGGGGGTGTTAACCCAGGTGCAGTGTGTAGGTTGGCGGTGAGCGCAGCGAACCCCAACGCGGGGCCGCATCAATGATCGGCGTTGGGGGTCGCTGCGCTCACCGCCAACCTACCCTTGATTGAGCGCCCCGCTATGCGGATGCGCCTGACGGATCACGCTGGCATGCAACGGCAGGCGCTCCAGTAGCAGTGAGGCGCTGGACTCCATCATCAGCAGGTCCCAGTCGTTAGGGCGGATAAAGCCTTCCTGTGCGCTGTGCTTGATCAGAGCCAACAGCGGATCAAAAAAACCACTCACGTTGATGGCGCCGATGGGCTTGGCGTGCAGTTGCAGTTGCAGCCAGGTGATCATCTCGAACATCTCTTCAAGCGTGCCGTAGCCGCCAGGCAGCACCACAAAGGCATCGGCGCGTTCGGCCATTTGGTGCTTGCGCGTGTGCATGGAGTCAACCACCACCAGCTCTGTCAGGTTCTGGTGTGCCACTTCCGGCCGCATGAGGTGTTGCGGAATGATGCCCACCACGCGCCCACCCGCACCGAGCGCCGCGTCGGCGACTTCGCCCATGAGGCCAATATGCCCGCCGCCGTACACCAGCTCGATGCCGCGTTGGGCCAGTTGCGTGCCCAGTTCACGTGCGGCGGCAACGTAGGTGGTGCGCGCGCCGGGCAGTGACCCGCAAAACACGCATACCGATTTGATGAGGCGCGGGGTGAGGGACTCGGTGGCGGCGCTCATCAGGATTGCTCCAATTTGGGGTCGCGCGCCATCAAGGTTTCCACCACTTCGCGCGGTTTCATTTTTCCGTCCAATAGTGCGCAGACTGCAGCGGTGATGGGCATCTCCACGCCATGGGCTTGCGCGCGGGCCAGCACGGCCGGGGCGGAGCGCACGCCTTCGGCCACATGGCCCAGTTGGGCCAGCGCCTGATCGAGCGGCACACCGGCGCCCAGCAACAAGCCCACTTTGCGGTTGCGCGAGAGCTCGCCCGTGCAGGTGAGGATGAGATCGCCCACGCCCGTCAGGCCCATGAAGGTCTGCGCCTGCGCGCCCAGGGCCAGACCCAGGCGGGTGATCTCGGCCAGACCCCGCGTGATGAGTGCAGCGCGGGCGTTGTTGCCCAGAGCCAGCGCATCGGCCACGCCCGTGGCAATGGCCAGCACGTTCTTGACGGCGCCGCCCACCTCCACCCCCACCACGTCGGACGTGGAGTAGATGCGCAAGGCCCCGTGGTGCAGCGCCTGGGTCACCGTGGCGCAGAACTGCGACGCGCCGGCCACGGTGAGCGCCGCGGGCAGGCCACGCGCCACTTCATCGGCAAAGCTGGGGCCAGACAGTGGGCCGGTGTGTTGTGCCGCCCAGGCCTCGCCCAGCACTTGTGCGGCCACCTGATGCGCCAACAGGCCTGGAGCCCCCGTCTGGGACTCAAAGCCTTTGCACAGCCACACCAGCGGCACCGCCACCTTGAGTTGCGCCAGCGCGGTCAACGTGGGGCGCAGCGCGTCGGTGGGGGTGGCCAGGATGATGAGATCAGCACCCGCGACGGTGTTGGCCAGATCGGCGCTGGCGTGCACTGCGGCGCCCAGCGCGATGCCCGGCAGATAGCGTGCGTTCTCGTGGGTACGCGCGATTACCTCGACCTGCTGGGGATCGCGCGCCCACAGCGCGACCGTGTGCTGGGTGGCGGCCACCTTGGCGACAGCGCTACCCCAGGCGCCCGCGCCAAGCACGGCAAGTTTCATGAAGGTGAGTTACTGCTTGGTCTGCGCGCCGCCTGCAGCCTGAGCCTGCAACTGCGCCAGACGCTGCTGGTACATGGCTTCGAAGTTGATCTCGGCCAGATGGATGGGGGGCAGGCCCGTGCGGTTGATCAGGTCAGCCACGTTGGCGCGCAGGTAGGGGTAGACGATGCCCGGGCACACGATGCCGGCAATGGCGTCGAACTGATCGGGCGCAATGTTGCGCATTTCAAAAATGCCGCCCTGCTTGGCTTCCACCAGGAACAACACCTTGTCCTTGATCTTGGCGGTGGTGGTGACGCGGACCACCACTTCATAGATGCCGTCGAGAATTTTGTCGTGCGTGACTTCAAGCTGCACATCCACCTGCGGGGGCTCCTGCTCTAGAAATATGGCCGGCGCGTTGGGCAGCTCGAGCGAGGCGTCTTTCAGATACACGCGTTGCAACTGAAATACCGGGGCGGTGTTTTCTGCGGGAGCGGGGGTGGGAGCTTCAGCCATGTTTCATCCTTGGTGTAAGGGGTTAGGGGTAGAAAGGTCTTAGCCGTGGAGCAATGGCGTAAGTTGGCCGTCGCGGTCGAGCGCGGCCAAGTCATCAAAACCGCCGACGTGAGTGTCGCCGATAAAGATCTGGGGAACAGTGCGGCGGGCCGTGCGCTGCATCATTTCATCGCGGCGTGCGGGGTCTAGATCCACGCGGATTTTTTCTATGACCTCAACCCCACGCGCCTTGAGCAGAGCTTCGGCACGCACGCAGTAGGGGCACACGGCGGTGCAGTACATCAGTACTTTGCTCATGGCCACCCTTCAGGCGCGCACCGGAAGTCCGGCTTCACGCCAGGCGGCCAGCCCTCCGGCCAGTACAAACACCTGCTCAAAGCCGGCGGCGCGCAGTTGTGACGCCACGCGACCGGCCTGCGTGCCGCGGGCATCAATGACCACCACCGGTTTGTCTTTCTTCAGTTCTTTGGCGCGCTCTGTGGCTGCGGCGGCGGGAACGTTTTTTGCGCCGGGCAAGGAGCCCTTGGCAAATTCGGCGCTGTCGCGCACATCAATGACCTGCGCGTTTTTTTGGTTGATGAGCTGAGTGACCTGCAGGCTGGTCAGGGCGGGCCCAGCAAAGTGCGTGCGCAGATAAGGCCAAGCCAGCAAACCGCCGCTCAGCACGGCGGAGGCAATCCAGAATGCGTTGTCGATTACAAACTTCACGGAAGGAACCTTGGGAGGAAAGGGCGCGAATTATAGAATGGCCCGCTGTTTTTCCTATGAAAATCATTGCGAACGGTGTCTATGTACAAACTTGTGCTGCTACGCCACGGCGAAAGCCAGTGGAACCTTGATAACCGGTTTACCGGTTGGACCGATGTCGACCTGACAGAAAACGGCCGTCGCGAGGCTCAAGCCGCCGGTGAATTGCTACGCCGTGAGGGCTACGGCTTTGACATTGCCTACACCTCGGTCTTGAAGCGCGCCATCCGCACGCTGTGGCTCACGCTCGATGCGCTCGATGCCATGTGGATCCCGGTCATTCATTCCTGGCGCCTGAACGAGCGCCACTATGGCGCCCTGCAAGGGCTGAACAAAACCGAGACCGCGCAAAAATTTGGCGAAGAGCAGGTGCTTATCTGGCGCCGCGCCTATGCCATTGCACCCGACCCCCTCACCCCTGACGACCCCCGCTGGGCCGGCCGCGATCCGCGCTACGCGCACCTCAAACCCTCTGAGCTGCCCGCCACCGAGTGCCTTAAAGACACCGTGGCGCGCGTGTTGCCGTTCTGGAATGACTCGATCGCGCCCGCCATCAAGCGCGGCCGGCGCGTGCTCATTGCTGCACATGGCAACTCACTGCGCGCACTCATCAAGTATCTGGACGACATGTCGGAAGAGGCCATCGTGGGCTTGAACATCCCCACCGCGCGGCCCCTGGTGTATGAGCTGGACGAGAACCTCAAGCCCCTGCGGCACTACTTCCTGGGTGACCCCGAAGAAATCGCCCGCGCGATGGCGGCGGTGGCGGCGCAGGGCAAAGCCCAGGCCAAGTGAGGCGCACATGCATCGTCGTGTTGCTGGTGCTGGGCGCAGGGTGGGCCCAGGGCGCCACGCCCAAGGAAAAAACCAGCACGACGCAACAGCAACGCGAGGCGCAGTCTGAGCAGCGTCAGCTGCAAAACAAGCTCGCACAGCTCAAAAAGCAGCTCGCCGTTGCTGAGGAATCGCATTCCGATGCGGCTGATGCACTAGCTGAATCTGAGGCGGGCATTTCAGCGGCCAATCGCAAGCTGCGTGAATTGGGCAACGCGCGCCGTGTGGTCGAGACGCAGATCGCGCAGATTGCCGAGCGCAGCCGGCAGGTGCAGGCGCGGCAATCGGAAACCGAGCGCGATCTGACGCAGCTCATGCAGGCGCAATACGCCGCCTCGCGCATGCAGGACTGGCACCGGCTTATCGAAGCAGAAAACCCGGCGCAACTGGCGCGTGATCGGGCTTACCTGCAGTACCTGACGCGCGCCCGCGCTTCCACGCTCTCGACGCTGCAGACGCGGCGTGAAGAGCTGGCCGAGCTCGAAACCGAGTCACGCGCCAAGCGGCGGGAGCTGGAGGCCATTGCGGCCGACGAACAGGCCCATCGCGCCACACTCGTCAAACAGCAGGCGGCGCGCAAAACCACCCTGACACGCCTGGCTCGGCGCATCAATGAGCAGCGGCAATCCATCGCTTCGCTGGAGCGTGATGAAAAGCGGCTCTCCAGCCTGGTGGACAAACTGGCCAAGCTGGCTGCTGACGAGGCCCGGCGTGCGGCGCAACGCGCGGTCAAGGCCGCGCCCAGGACACCAACCAAACCGACGCCTGCACCCCCATCCCCCGGCCCCTCCTCCGTCAGCCCGGTGCCGGTGCCCAGTACAGACCTGCCCGGCAACACGTCGTTTGAGCGACTGCGGGGCACGCTGGCGCTGCCCGTCGATGGCGCGGTGAGCGCACGTTTTGGTTCGCCGCGCCAGGTTGAAGGTGCCGGCAGTGCCCCCAGCTGGAAAGGCGTGTTCATCAAGGCAGCCGAGGGTGCCGAAGTGAAGGCGGTGGCGGCGGGCAAGGTGGTGTTTGCCGATTGGTTGCGCGGCTTTGGCAACCTGATCATCGTGGATCATGGCGAGGGCTTTTTATCGGTGTATGGCAACAACGAATCGCTGTTACAGCAAGCGGGCGAACGGGTGCGTGTGGGTCAAGCGATTGCGCAAGTGGGCAATACCGGGGGCAATGAGCAGCCCGGCCTATATTTTGAAATACGCTTTAACGGTAGGCCAATCGATCCACTACGTTGGATGGCTGCGCGTTAGATTGCGCGCTGGCATGGGCCGCACAGCATGTGTTGCACACAGAGTATCGAGGAGGAGTCATGGCAGGTCGCATCAAAACAGTGGCATTGATCGGCGCCGGCGCCATTGCGGGCGTGACGCTGAGCCTGGGCATTTCAGCCTGGGCGTTTCGTGAGCCGCGCAGCCCCATCCCATTAGAAGAAATTCGTCAGCTCGCCGATGTATTTGGCGCGGTGAAGGCCAACTATGTGGAACCGGTGGATGACAAACGGCTCATCCAGGAAGCCATCTCCGGCATGCTCACGGGGCTCGATCCGCACTCGGCCTTTCTCGACACGGATTCATTCAAAGAACTGCAATCGAGCACGCAGGGCGAGTTTGGTGGTCTGGGCATCGAGGTGGGCTCCGAAGATGGCGCCGTGCGCGTGATTGCACCCATTGACGACACGCCTGCGGCTCGCGCCGGCATCAAGGCCGGTGACCTCATCATCAAGATCGATGACAAGTTCACCCGTGGCCTCACGCTCAACGAGGCCGTCAAGCTCATGCGCGGCGAGCCGCGCACACCCATCGTGCTCACCGTGGTGCGTAAGGGCGAAGCCCAACCGCTGGAATTCAAACTGGTGCGCGAGCGCATCAAGGTGCAGTCGGTCAAGGCCAAGGTGATTGAACCGGGCTACGGCTTCATCCGCATCTCGCAGTTTCAGGAACGCACCGTCGAAGATCTGACGCGGCATCTCAACGAAATGGCACAGGCCGGCAACCTCAAGGGCCTGGTGCTGGATCTGCGCAATGACCCCGGC
>CAZZAD010000115.1:0-7629 GCA_964652055.1 uncultured Burkholderiaceae bacterium
CGGGGGCAAAGGCGCGACTCCAAAAGGGTCGGAATGGGCGAAGCACTGCACTAGGGGTGCTTGTCACTTGGGCGATTCACCGTTGACGGGAACCACGTACGGCGGGCTCAATACTTTGGCCGACAAGTGCTGCGCCGAGGCGTAGTGTTTCGTCACCCGCTCCTTGCCGGCATGTGCCGCACTCAAGGAATGAGCGGTCACACAGCTCTAATTATAGGCTCTGGAATTAACAACCTCTCAATACACAATCACACTGACACCCACAAAGAGCCACAAATATAGTAGGCCAAAAATTGGCCCATTAAGGGGCCAAATCACACAAAATAATTTTTTAAATACTAATTATCACCTCATAGTATCTGGAATACTCTTAACCACCTCCGGAAGGCGCATCCCTTCAATCAATTTCCGATATGCAGCCTTCCGATCAAAGTCTGCACTGAGACCAAGCAATTTAGCAATACCCACCTCCAACTCCATTCTCTCCTCAGGAGTATTTTCCTTGATATAGGCCTGATTGATTGACAATCCCTCCCCCTGCTTACTTGCAAGATCGAGCACGACCAGCAATGGGTACTTATATTTACTCCCATCGTCGTGAGTGATCCCGATTGGTAACATAGCCAACCTTACCTCTGGCGGCAGACTGGTCTCGTTCATGAGTTTTAATTTTGCCTCACCAGCAGGAGTAATAGTCGATTTATCATCGATAATTCCAGCATTTTTTAGAGAATCCGTAAATGACCAAAGAATACCAATTTCACCATCAGAATCTTTTATATCTCTTTTGTATCCAGAAACATCATTTTTCAATTTTTCAACCTCGTCGCGCGTCCAAGTGCTAGCCACAACTTCGTGACTATGGTCGTGGCCACTAAGGTTTAACCCAGCGCACCGTTGTGTTGCATCACATGCCACGAGCACTGCGCGATGCGCTCCATCGTGCTTTGGCTTTAGATTTAGCTTCGCCACATTGGCGAGTGAGTCCGAAGTCACGGGGCGTCCTAGAAAGCCGCTTTTTCCGCCGAAACCGTTCCCCTCGTAGTTATAAATACTGGAAAGTTTCGACTGACTAGAGGGGACTCGCGTCACAGGCCCGCTTATCAAGTTGACCTTAGAACTCACCAAAGAATTTGCAGGCATGTATTGATCACCCACCAGCTTGCTGATACTCATTTTTCCTCCCAATCATTAAAAATGGTGTCAATCGAAAATTTACGCTGGCACATCAAGGAGCACCGCATAAGAGGCACCGCATAAATTGCCCGGCGAATATGGCTGTAATTTTGTGGCGCGTCTAGAGCCAAAGTGGCTTTTTTTATGGTGCCATGCACATCGTTGATAGCCTTGCGGCGCAACAATAGGCACCACTCGGGGGAAAATGCCCGCCGTCCCCGTGATGCAAGGCTGATAGATTCCGCGCCCATGTCTACCCCGTTCAAATCTGTTGCAATTTTTGGCAAACCCGGTGCCACCGGTTTGCGCGAACCACTCACGGCCATTGCCGCGTTGGTGCAAGCCTGCGGCATGCAGGTGATGTTTGAAGCGGCCACGCTGCAAGATGCCCAGCTGACCCAGTACGAGGGCCATACCCTGCCCACCCTGGGCAACCATGCCGATGTAGCCATCGTGCTGGGCGGCGACGGCACCATGCTGGGCATTGCCCGTGAACTGGCGGCCTATGGCGTGCCGCTCATAGGCATCAACCATGGCCGGTTGGGGTTCATCACCGACATTGCCGTCGAACAGGTGCAACAGGTACTCACCCCCATGCTGCAGGGTGAATACGAAACCGACCGCCGCGCCCTGCTTGATGCCGAGGTGCGCCGCGCCGGTGCCACGCTGATGCGCACGCGGGCTTTGAACGATGTGGTGGTGGCGCGCGGTGTGGCCGGAGGCATGATCGAGTTCACCGTGCGTGTAGACGGCGTAGGCATGTACAACCAGCGCGCTGATGGCGTGATACTGGCCACGCCCACGGGCTCCACCGCTTATGCGCTCAGTGCCAACGGGCCCATCCTGCATCCGTCTCTGAGCGGTCTGGTACTGGTGCCCGTGGCGCCGCATTCGTTGACGCATCGGCCCATCGTGCTGCCGGATCGCTGCGTAGTGGATATTGAAATTACTGACGTGCGTGACGGCAGTGCGCACTTTGATATGCAGGCCTTGGCCGCGCTGGCCCCAGGCGATTGTGTGCAGGTGCGCGTGTCCAGTGATGTTGTCACCATGCTGCACCCCAAGGGTTACAACTACTACGCCACGTTGCGTCAGAAGCTGCATTGGAGCGTGATGCCGACGGAGCCGCATACGCGGGCATAAACCCGTTTACCGACTTTCTCCTGTTGAAGGGGAGGTTGATTTTTGTGTCCCCTCCCCTTCAAGGGGAGGATCATGTTTTGTCTCCTCCCCTTCAAGGGGAGGGTTAGGGTGGGGATGGGGTACGTTGCAAAGTCAAGCTTTCCCCTGCAACCCCATCCCCACCCCCACCCTCCCCTTGAAGGGGAGGGAGTTAAAACCGAGCCACGACTTCTCACTCTCATGCTGCTCACCCTATCCATCCGCAACTTCGTCATCGTTGATGAACTCGAACTGGAGTTCACCCCAGGCTTTACCGCACTCACCGGCGAGACCGGCGCAGGCAAATCCATTCTGATTGACGCCCTGCTCCTGGCCCTGGGTGAACGGGCTGAGGCCGATGTGGTGCGCACCGATACGGCTCGCGCCGACATCAGCGCTGAGTTCCGTGTCAACGCGGCCGCACAAGACTGGCTGCGCGAGCAGGAGCTGCAAGGCGAAAGCGACACCGTGCTCATGCGCCGCACGGTAGATGCCGCAGGCCGCAGCAAAGCCTTCATCAACGGCAGCGCCGTCACGTTGACGCAACTGCGTGCACTGGGTGAGTTGTTGGTGGATGTGCATGGTCAGCACGCGCATCAATCGCTGCTGCGACCGGCCGCACAACTGTCGTTACTCGATGAACACGGCAACCTGCAAGACACGACACACACCGTTGCATCGGCCTACGCCGAATGGAAGCGCCACGCACGCGCGTGCGAGCAAGCACAAGCCATGGCGGCCAGCGCCCTGGCCGAACAAGACCGGCTGCGCTGGACGGTTGAAGAGCTCTCCGAGCTGGCCCCCGAACCGGGCGAGTGGGAACACGTGGAAGCCGAGCACAAGCGCCTCTCCCACGCCGCCAGCCTGCTCGAAGGCGCAACAAGCGCAGTCAACGCACTGAGCGAAGCCGACGATGCCGCACTGACACAGATCGACACCGTGATCTCGCGCCTGACCGCCCTGTCGCAATACGACGCGGGCCTGGTCCCTGTGCTGAGCGCACTCGACGCCGCCCGCGCCCAAGTGGACGATGCAGCGCGCGCGCTCAACCACTACGTGGCCAAGTCCGATCTGGATTCATCACGCCTGAGTGAAGTCGAAGCGCGCGTCACCGCGCTGCACGCGGGCGGCCGAAAATTCAAGACCGCACCCACCGAACTGCCCGCCCTGCTGGCCGATGCGCAGAGCAAACTGGCCGCGCTCAATGCCTCCAGCGACTTGGCCGCCCTCCAGGCCCTGGAAAGCGCCGCGCAAGAGGCCTATCTCAAAGCCGCCAAGGCGCTGTCCAAGCAACGCGCCGCTGCGGCCAAACGTATGGCGCAAGAAGTCACCCGCGCCATGCAAGACCTGTCCATGGCCGGCGGCGCATTCGATGTGGCCCTCACCACGTGCGAGCCCAGCGCCAGCGGCGTGGAGCGCGCCGAATTTCTCGTGGCCGGCCACGCGGGCGTGGCCCCCAAGCCCCTGGCCAAGGTGGCCTCCGGCGGTGAACTGGCCCGCATCAGCCTGGCCATTGCCGTCATCGCCGCCACCGCCACACCCGTGACCACGCTCATCTTTGACGAAGTGGACTCCGGCATAGGCGGCGCTGTGGCCGAAACCGTGGGCCGCTTGTTGCAGCAACTGGGTCGCGAGCGTCAGGTGCTGTGCGTGACCCACCTGGCCCAAGTCGCCGCGCGCAGCGATGCACATCTGGTGGTGAGCAAAAGCAGTGACGAGAGCGGCCGCCCGGTCTCGCGCATCGCCCCCCTGGACCGCCGCGCACGTGTGGATGAGATTGCCCGCATGCTCGGTGGCGTGGCCATTACGGACACTACCCGCAAGGTGGCGCGGGAGATGTTGGCGGCGTAGTGACTACGCCCAAATAGATGGGGCCCGATCAACATTCTTAGAAGATGTTGATCGGGCCCCAATTTTTACTGCGGATCGTTTCTGCAACGCAAGCAGCGGACAAAACGTTGGCCGACCGCCCACGGACCGATTACTTACTTGTCCAACCAGACCTCCGCATTAGAAACGGGCCGGTCAGGATTGTTCACGTCTTCGTGCCAGACAAAAATGCGGTGGTTGGTAGGGTAGGTACCGGTTTGAAAGTTGTACCGAGCCTCTTCCATGGACTGCACCACGCGATGGCCTTGCAAATCCACGATAAGGTCATACACCGTAGCCGGATTGGCGCTCCTCAAATCCACTTCAAAGGTCACCGTCTCAAAACCACGTTGCTTGGCCAGGGCAAGCAGGGCCTGGCGGATGGAGTGGCCGTCGGAGTTCACCCCCATCCCGGTTTTAAATGACGATTTCGCCGGGATGACGATGCGCATCACACCCACGCCGTTCGTCCTTTGCCGTACTCCCACCACAAAATTAGCCAACCCACTGAGCCCCAGATCCTTGACGTTGTAGTAATCGGGCGCGGCGGTGAATTCACGCACAGGGCCAAATGACAGTGACTTGACCACGCCGCCTTCGTCAGAAACCACACGAGTCCGCCGCGTCAGGCGTGCATGAGGAAAGTGATTGAGGGTATGTGCGTACAGCAGTTGCGCTGTACCCAGATCACCGTTCACCCCCGAGGCCATCAGCCCATCGCCGGGGGGATGGACGTGGTTCATCGAATACACGCGAGCAAAAGACTCCCATTGCGCGTTATTGGGTGCTGATCGGAAATTTCCCGAAAGCAGATAATCCACACCATCGAGCTGCACAGCGTGAACTTCAACGCCGCCCAATCGCTTGGACAGACGATCAATCTCCTGATCTGAAATTTCTCGATCCACCCTGACGCCATCGCGCCCCGGCACCAGAACCTCTTTTGCATTCAGCAGCTCATCCACCGTAGAGGCTTCACCGAGCTCCGGACTGCGGTTAGGGAAAAAACCAACATCCAAGGCATAGGTACCACCCAGCTCCGCCTGCGGGTGGGTGGCCGGGCCCCGTGCAACGACACCGGTCCCGTAGGTGTCGAAAATGTCCGACCGCACCAAATTACCCGACTGAAAATGCAGCGTTCCCAGCAGGGATGGCCCTAGTAGATCGATCACCAATGTATCGATTTCATCAAGCGTAGGTTGGGTGCGACTCACCGTGGTCAGCCTGCCATCAGCGCGTTCAAAATGCATGGAGTGATACGTGCCATTGGGAATGGTCAGGCCCACTTTTTCGTTAAACACCATGTACCGACCATCGTCACCTACCACCAACTCGTTGGACATGATGCGGCGGTCAAATTCGTAAGTACGAATCTGGCCCTGGGCGTTAGTTAAGTCGATACGAAATCGATCCTTCTTTTTATCTCCCTCAGGAATCAGAACTCTCCGCTGCACGCTGACATATTCACGCCAAGCTGGGCCATTTTGCGTCTCGATTTTTTTCTGAGGGCGGTGCTGAATTTCAAATTCGCTGACCGATATTTTTTCCCGATTAAGCGCCTGAACAACTCGCTCCGTAAACAACAACCATGACATGCCATCAATGGTTATTTTTGATGGGCCAAGGCGATACGAAACCACGATCTTGGCCCGCCCAGCCGCATCTACGGTGATGTTGAATTGCTCGCCGCTGATCCTGGCTACTCCCGTAGCCGCGTCTTTGAGCACACTGAGTTGGGTGGGATTGGACGAACGCTCCACAACCCGAGATTCACTAAGAAAATCCGCAGCTAAGGGGACAAAGTCTGCGCCGGGTTCGATGCGGGCGACGCGGGGCGCACGCGCGATGATCTCGGCCACCTTGAACTCGGCCGGATCCAACGGGGCTCGCCCAGATTGGCGCCGATTTCGTGGCGCTGCAACCGCCCCTGCGGCGTGTTGGGCAGACGATGCACTCGATGCACCCGACGCCACCGAATACTCATGGGGCATCAGATCAATGGTCTGACCGCGGGTCAGCATCGGATAGGTAACCATAGCGTTAGCCGCAGGCGATCTAGACAACACAGGAACGGGCGTGCGAGCCCAACCCAAGATCAGCGCCACATCGGTAGCGGTCTTGAATCCACGAAACCAGTCTTGTGGGGTGGCCAACGGGTTGGTGCGCACATTGGCATCAAAGGTGTCCCAGGCGTGCCGGGCAACACCCAGCGGGTTGGTCATCACTTCACGTATTCCCTGGTTGACCATGGCGTTGGCCTGATGCAGTTCGATCACGGTATCAGTCACCGCCCGGCTAGCACCACCCGTGGCGTTACTCAGCGCATCGGCCAGGTGGGGATGGGACAAGACCCGGATCGGTATCGGCAATGTTGCGTAAACGCCCGCTTGGAAAACAGTACCCATACCCTTGATGACACCCACCACAGAAGCACCAATACCCGATGCGCCAGCTTGCACTTTTTGCACCGCGTCGGTTGCCCGAAGCATTCCAACCATTCCGACAGAGGAGTTCAATGCGCTCTTGATCGACTCCCGAACGCCTGGCCGTGCACTAGCAACGAACGCAGGTTGTGTAGTGGATCCAACTGTGAACGCATTTACCGCGCTGAGCCGCACATCGGTGGCGCTGTTGCGCAGATTTACCGTCAGATCGGTACCTGCGTAGCGAAACGCACCCTCAGCGAGTTTGGTTATGGCAGACACTTACAACACCCCGTGGCACGGCAAATCAGGCAATCGGCGGGGTTATACGATCTGCACGGCACAAAGATAAAGAGCCACAGCAGAAGTGTCTTTGGGTGCCATACGGAAACTGCCCATTGCGTAGGCAATGACCACCGTGCGACCCCAAAAATGGATCACCCCACGCGCGTTGCGCCCGCGCAACGAATGACGGTGCCCGATGGGTCAATGCACCACCCGCTCAAAGGTGAACTCCTCATTACGAAAGTCCACCGGCACCACGTCTTTGGGCCCGATCTTGCCCTCCAACATGCGTCGCGCAATGGGGTTTTCGATTTGCTGCTGGATGGCGCGCTTGAGCGGCCGGGCACCGAAGACGGGGTCGAAGCCCGCCTTGGCGATTTCCGCCAGTGCGGCATCGGTCACGGTGAGGGTCATGTCTTGTGCGGCCAGGCGTTGCTCCAGGCGCTTGAGTTGAATCTTGGCAATCGATTCAATGTTGCGCGCGTCCAGGGCGTGGAACACCACAATCTCGTCGATGCGGTTGATGAACTCGGGTCGAAACGCTTGACGCACTTCGCCCATCACGGCGGTTTTGATGATGTCGTAGTCCTGCCCGGTGAGGCGTTGAATCTCGTGTGAGCCCAGGTTGGAGGTCATCACGATCACGGTGTTTTTGAAGTCCACGGTGCGGCCCTGGCCATCGGTCAGTCGTCCATCGTCGAACACTTGCAGCAGC
>CAZZAD010000115.1:7650-8698 GCA_964652055.1 uncultured Burkholderiaceae bacterium
TCTACTTCGTCAAGCAGGATGACGCTGTAGGGCTTGCGGCGCACCTGCTCGGTGAGCTGCCCACCTTCTTCAAAGCCCACATAGCCCGGCGGCGCGCCAATCAGGCGGGCCACCGAGTGTTTTTCCATGTATTCGCTCATGTCGATGCGGATGAGATGCTCTTCGCTATCGAACAGGAATTCAGAGAGCGCCTTGCCCAGCTCGGTCTTGCCCACGCCCGTGGGGCCCAGCAAAAGGAATGAGCCGTAGGGCTTGTTGGGATCGGCCAGGCCCGCGCGCGAGCGACGTATGGCATCGGACACCAAGCGCACAGCTTCGTCCTGCCCCACCACGCGCTGGTGCAGGCGCTCTTCCATCTTGAGCAGCTTTTCGCGCTCGCCCGTCATCATCTTGCTCACGGGGATGCCCGTGGCGCGCGACACGACTTCGGCAATTTCTTCGGCGCCCACTTCTTTGCGCAGCAGCTTGAACTCTTGTTTGTTGCCGTTGGCTTCAGCGGACTTCAATTGCTGTTCCAACTGCGGCAACTTGCCGTATTGAATCTCGGCCACTTTGTCGAGCTGACCTTTGCGTTGCAGGTCGGTCATCTGTGCGCGCAACTTGTCGATCTCGGCTTTGACATGCGCAGAGCCTTGCACGGCGGCTTTTTCAGAGCGCAGCACTTCGTCTAGATCGGCGTATTCGCGTTCGAGTTTTTTGATCTCTTCCTGTATCAGATCCAGTCGCTTGCGCGAGGCTTCGTCGGTTTCTTTCTTGACGGCCTCGCGTTCAATCTTGAGCTGGATCAGGCGACGGTCCAGCTTGTCCATCACCTCGGGCTTGGAATCGATTTCCATCTTCAAACGTGCGGCGGCCTCGTCGATGAGGTCAATGGCCTTGTCTGGCAGAAAGCGGTCGGTGATGTAGCGGTGGCTCAGCTCAGCGGCGGCCACGATGGCCGGATCAGTGATCTCCACGCCGTGGTGCAGCTCATAGCGCTCTTGCAGTCCGCGCAGGATGGCAATGGTGCTCTCCACACTGGGCTCACCCACAATCACCTTCTGAAAAC
>CAZZAD010000116.1:0-8634 GCA_964652055.1 uncultured Burkholderiaceae bacterium
ACCGCCATCGGTCACGATGACCGGAATCAGCGGTCACGTTGGCCGGAATATGCAGTTGAGTCAGGAGTGCCACGATGAGCAGCCCGCCCAGGATGGGCAAGTTTTCCACGCAGTTGGCATGGGCACGCGCCAGGCGCTGCATGAATGGGGGCAGGCCTTCATTGCTGGGGGTGAACTGGTTGGCACGGACGGACCGGTTGACCACCAGGCGCACGCGCAGCACCACCATGAGCACGACGAGCGCCAGCGTCCAGGCAATGAACCCGGCCAGGACTACGGCAGAAACGTTCATTACGCAGCGCCGATGGTTTGTGTGATCTTGGGGCTGCTCAAGCCGTGGTGCGCGGCAAAGTCCAGCATGCGGTCTATGGGCAGCCGGGCGCGTTCAATCAGTGCCGGGTCGATGTGCACTTCGTTGTAGTTGGAACCTGCTCGCTCCAGCACATCGGCCACACCTTGCAACCCATTCATGGCCATCCACGGGCAGTGCGCACAGCTCTTGCAGGTGGCCGAGGCGCCTGCGGTGGGCGCTTCGATGAAATGTTTGGCGGGGTTTTGCTGACGCAGCTTGTGCATCATGCCTTTGTCGGTGGCCACGATGAACTCGGGTGCATCCAGGTGGCGTGCGGCCGCCAGGATCTGTGAGGTGGAACCCACCATATCCGCCAGCGCGATGACCGCAGTCGGAGATTCGGGGTGCACCAGCACGCGTGCGTTCGGGTGCTCTTTTTTGAGCAGCTCCAGCTCTAGCCCTTTGAATTCGTCATGCACGATGCACGCGCCCTTCCACAACAGCATGTCGGCGCCGGTCTGGCTTTGGATGTAGGCGCCCAGGTGCCGGTCCGGAGCCCAGATGAGTTTCTTGCCCTCGGCTTTGAGGTGGCGGGCGATGGGCAATGCAATGGAGCTGGTCACCACCCAATCGGCGCGCGCTTTGACGGCGGCGCTGGTGTTGGCATAGACCACCACCGTGCGATCAGGGTGCGCATCGCAAAACGCAGAGAACTCTTCCACGGGGCAGCCCAGATCGAGCGAGCAGGTCGCTTCCAGATCGGGCATGAGCACGGTCTTGTGAGGCGAGAGGATTTTGGCGGTTTCGCCCATGAAGCGCACGCCGCACACCACCAGGGTTGGTGCGGGGTGATCGCGGCCAAAGCGCGCCATCTCCAGCGAGTCGGCCACGGTGCCGCCGGTTTCTTCGGCCAGGTCTTGCAGGTCGGGGTGCACGTAGTAGTGCGCCACCATCACGGCTTGCCGCTCACGCAGCAGGGTGCGGATGCGCGCTTTGAGCGCCTCACGGTGTGTGGCGGACGGCTCCACAGGGACGCGCGCCCAGGCCGCGTGGGTGTCGCAACTGGGGCTCTCGTAAGTGAACTGAACTCGTTGCTCGCTCATGGTTAGATGTCCTGCATGCGCATCGAAAGATCAATCGCGTTCACATGCTTGGTCAAGGCGCCAATGGATATGCGGTCGATCCCGGTTTGCGCAAGCGCGCGTACGGTTTGTAGTGTGACGCCGCCCGAGACCTCCAGTTGGGCGCGGCCTGCGTTGAGCTGCACGGCTTCGCGTATGAGGTCCGGTGACATGTTGTCGAGCAGCACTAGCGTGGCGTCGGCATCGAGCGCTTCGGACAGCTGTTCCAGAGTTTCCACTTCAATCATGACGAAGGCTGCCCGCTGCGCGATGTCGCGAGCGCGTTGGAGCGTGGCCCGTACGCCCCCTCCGCTGGCGATATGGTTCTCCTTGATAAGGATGCCGTCATACAAACCCATGCGGTGATTCAAGCCGCCGCCCACACGCACCGCATATTTTTGTGCCTGACGCAGGCCCGGCAGCGTTTTACGCGTATCCACAATGCGCGCACGTGTGCCCGCCACGGCGTCCACAAACTGGCGTGTCTGGGTGGCTACTGCGGAAAGCAATTGCAGAAAGTTCAGCGCCGTGCGCTCTGCGGTGAGCAGCGTGCGCGCAGCGCCGCGGATTTCCACCAGTGTGACGCCGCCTTCCACCTGTGCGCCCTCGGCCACTTTCCAGTCGAGCACGACGGTTTTGTCCAGGTGCTGAAACACTGCATCAAACCACGGCCGACCACACACTACGGCGCTCTGGCGGGTGATGACCTTGGCGTGGGCGTTTTTGTCTGGGTCCACGAGCAGGGCGGTCAGATCGCCGCTGCCCACGTCTTCGGCGAGTGCGGCGCTGACGTTTTCGGAGATGGCGGCGTGTGGCGGCGCGTAGGTGTTTAGGTTCGACATGGGTCAGGTGCAGGCAAAAACGCGCAGTGTAGGCAACGGTGTTACGTTTCGGTGAAGTTCATATTCAGGAGGTCAACATGCAACTCGTATATAGGTTGGTTTGTCTGGTGCTGGGCACGTTGACCCTGGGGGCGGGCAGCGTTTGGGCGCAAGCCGCGTCAACGAAACCCGAAGGCGCCCTGGTGCTCATGGCCGGCAGCGCCGAGATGGAAGTGGACAACGACGAGGCTGTGGCCAGTTTTTATCTCGAGTTGCAGGACGCAGACTTGAGCAAGGTGCAGTCACTGCTGAACCAGCGCGTGGCTGAGGCGGTGGCATCGATCAAGCGAGCTGACCCCAAAGCGCAGCTGGAAACCGGGGGTTATGGCTCATATCCGGTTTACGCCAGCAGCGCCGTATCGAGCAAAAGCAGCAGCCGCAACATTGTGGGCTGGCGCGTGCGTCAGGGCGTGACCTTGCGGACCGAAGATCTGGCCCTGTTGCCCAAGGTGATTGCCGCCGGTCAGCAGCACCTGGCGTTGGGCGGCGTGCAGTTTCGGGTCTCGCGCGCCAGTCGCGAAAGGTACGAGGCAGAACTGATCCGCCGTGCCATAGCCAACCTCAACACCAAAGTGGCTGCGGCCGCACAGGTGCTGGGAGTGCCGCCGCAAAAGATTCGCATCGAAGATTTGAACTTCGGCACCCGCATGAATGAGGGCCCACCCCTCGTGGCCTACGCGCAGGCACGCATGGCTTCAGATTCAGTGGCCGAGGTGGCGTTGGAGTCCGGAAAGACCACCTTGCGCCAGACGGTGGATGGTCGTGTGCGGATGGTGTTGCCGTAGAGACTTTATTTCGACCTGTGTACGGCGGTTTGATGTCGCGTCTGAGAGTGCAGCGGTTTGTCGCCCTGGAACGGAAAAGACGCATGCGCACCTTACGTCGTCGCCCCGGCGCAGGCCGGGGCCCAATTTGCGGTGCATGGCCCAAGTGACAAGCGCCCCCAATTGGGCCCCGGCCTGCGCCGGGGCGACGGTTTTCTTGCCATCGTCGTGACCGTTAGCAAGTTCGCCGCAGGTTCCTGGGTAGGGAATAAACACCACACTGAACTCGGACCAAGATGTGATCAAGAGACAGGGCCTGCGCCGGGGCGACGAACTTGCTTAGGAACCGACTTGCCGGTACCGGGGCTGGCCGCCGATGCGGCAACCTCTCCAAGGGCGGGCGCCCGAGGTATCGGACATCGCGAGTACCATTCGCGCCCTTTCCAAAAGCTCTACCCTCAATCGCACTTCTGGCTCGCTCCATGTCTACTGTCCGTTATCCGCATCCCCTCCTGGCCCGTGAAGGTTGGCCGTTCATTGCTGGCGCCCTGATTGCAGCGCTGCTCGTCCATGTATTTGCCGGCGGGCTTTGGGCGCTTCCGTTTTGGGTGGTGCTGCTCTTTGTGGTGCAGTTCTTTCGAGACCCGCCACGTGAAGTGCCCCAGGCGCAAAATGCGGTGCTTTCGCCTGCGGATGGGCGCATCGTCAAGGTGGAGCGGGTACGTGACCCCTATACCGAGCGCGACACCGTGCTGGTGAGTGTGTTCATGAATGTGTTCAACGTGCACAGCAACCGCGCGCCGGCCGATGGCACGGTGGAGTCTGTCAAATACATGCCCGGCAAATTCGTCAATGCAGATCTGGACAAAGCCTCCACCGACAACGAACGCAACGCCGTGGTGCTGAAGCTGGCCAACGGGGAGCGTCTGGCCTTTGTGCAGGTGGCGGGCCTGATTGCGCGCCGCATTCTGTGTTACGTCAAACCGGGCGACACCCTCGCGCGCGGGCAACGGTATGGCTTTATCCGCTTTGGTTCGCGGGTCGATGTGTATCTGCCGCTATCGGCGCGACCCAAGGTAACGGTGGGTGATGTGGTGTATGCCACCCGCACCGTGATTGCGGAGCTCGCCTAACCATGGTGCGTTTTCGCCGTCGCAAGGCGCGTGTCTTGCAGCAGCCTCTGATGGGCGACGAGTTTGTCTCGCCTTTGGTCAAGCGGCGGCGCGGCATTTACCTGTTGCCCAACCTCTTTACAACGGCGGCCCTTTTTGCCGGGTTCTTTGCCATCGTGCAGGCCATGAATCAGCGTTTTGAGTGGGCGGCCATTGCCATTTTTGCGGCTATGGTGCTCGATGGCATGGACGGCCGTGTGGCGCGTCTGACTAATACGCAAAGCGCGTTTGGTGAACAGTACGACTCGCTCTCGGACATGACTTCTTTTGGCGTTGCGCCGGCTTTGGTGATGTACGAGTGGATCCTCAATGATCTGGGCCGTTGGGGTTGGGCCGGGGCCTTTGTGTACTGCGCCGGTGCGGCGCTGCGGCTGGCGCGTTTTAACGCCAACATCGGCGCGGTGGACAAACGCTTTTTCCAGGGTCTGCCCAGCCCAGCGGCGGCGGCGCTGATTGCAGGCTTTGTTTGGTTGGCCATTGATAACCGCATCCATGTCAAAGACACGGTGATGCCCTGGGTGGCGCTGGTGCTCACGGTGTATGCGGGGCTGACCATGGTGTCGAGCGCACCGTTTTACAGCGGCAAGAGTTTTCAGCTGGGTCGCAGCGTGCCCTTCTGGGTGATGATCGTCATTGTGGTGGGCATCTTTTTTGTGTCCAGTGACCCGCCCATTGTGCTGTTTTCGCTGTTCTGCTGTTATGCCTTGTCGGGCTACGTGTATTGGGCGTGGCAGTTCTCGCGGGGGCATCCCAATCCCGCCAAACCTGTGCTGCAGCGCGAAGAAAAAGCGGCGCCATAGCTGAGCGTGTGGAGCCCAACTGGCTTCACGGCTCTGCATAGCTATACGAACTAAACTTTTCGGTTGAAACCTTCCAGCCTAGCTCTACCATGGCACTACGCGGTGCGCCAATGACGTAAATCTCTATCAAGATCAAACTCATCTTCAGGACATTCGTCGACGCCGAGATTTGCACATGGTCTTGAACTATCGAAACTGCAGTCATTCACTGACTTCCGGGAGCCTTCTTGGGTTAGGAGTGATCGGCTTTTCGCTCGTGGCAGTCACGTTACTTGTGCAACGGGCGTTGCCCACGATCGATCCCCACAGCATTTTTATGCTCAAGTTGTTGCTGATCGCGCCGATGATCGAAGAAGGGTTCTTTCGCGGAGTGGTGCATGCTGGGTTGCTCGGTCGGACTGATGTCTGGGGCCGTCCCGCAGTAGCCAACGTAATCACGGCGCTATTTTTTGGCGCGGCGCATCTGTGGTTTGCGCCATGGCTCCACGCGCTGACGGTGATGCTGCCCGCACTGGTGATTGGATGGGTTTACGAGCGTTCGCGCTCGGTAGGTGTGTGCATTGCATTGCATTGTCTATGCAATGCGTTCTTGATTGTCTGGAGGTATTGATATGTCAGTCATTCGCAAGTTGTCGACGGTGTTGATCTTGCTAGCGGCTGGTGTGGGGACCATTGCCCATGCGCAGACGGCCAACCCCGTGCGCGGCAAACAGCTTTACTTCAGTACCAACGGGGCTCCAGCGAGTTGCGGAACGACGAACTGCCATAGCGGTTTTCCCATGGCGCTGCAAAACAAAATTGCCCTGGGATCGAACCCGGCAACGATTCTTGCAGCGATTACTAGTGGCAAGGGCGGCATGGGACTTTTGTCGGGTTTTGTCAACAGTACCGACGCAGCCGACATCGCGGCCTATATCGCCAATCCTGCCGCGGGAGATGCACCTGCCATTTCGCTGTCGACCAACACGCTGACATTTGCTACGCAGACGGTGGGAACCACCAGCGCAGCGCAAATCATTACCGTGAGTAACACGGGCAGCGCTGCACTGACCTTTCCCACCATGCCGTTGGGCGGCACGGCGAGCAGCAACTTTGCCCGTGCTGGTACTTGTGCTCCCGCGGGCAGCCTGGCAGCTGGTGGCAGCTGCACGGTGCAGCTCACCTTCACGCCCTCGGCAGCCGGCACGCGTAGTGCAACCTTGACCATAGGTCACAACGCTACGGGGGGCAGCAGCGCGGTGACGTTGTCGGGGACCGGGGCGGTAGCGCCTGCCGCGGCCAGTGTCAGTACTAGCTCGCTGTCGTACACACAAGCAGTGGGCACAACATCTACGGCGCAGACGGTGACGGTGTCCAACACCGGTGGAACTGCACTAACGATTAACAACGTCACTCTGGGTGGAACCAATCCGGCCGAGTACACCATGGCTACGGGTACCACCTGTGGTGCGGGAGCCGTGGTTAATGGCGGCGCAAGTTGCGTGATCCAGGTCACCTTTACGCCTACGGCGACCGGGGCGCGCTCCGCCACGCTGTCCATTGCCCACAGCGCATCTGGAACGGCCGCGACCGTAACGCTCAATGGCACGGGTTCCGCAACGGCCGTGCCTTCCGTGAGTTTGTCGAGTTCCACCTTGACCTTTGGTAGTCAGACGGTCGGTACCGCCAGCGCAGCGCAGACGGTGACTCTGACCAACACGGGCTCAGCGATGTTGACCCTGTCCACGCTGACCCTGAGCGGAGTGTCTAGTGCAGAGTTCGCCCGCACGGGTACCTGTGCGGCTAGCGGCAGCATTGCGGCGGGAGGCACCTGCACGATAGTGATGGCCTTTACGCCCAGTACCGTGGGCGCGCGTAGTGCCACGCTGACCGTGGCGTCCAATGCCAACAATGGCAACGCCACGCTGACGCTCAGTGGCACCGGCATCCAGGTGTCCATGTCGGTGAGTCCCACTTCAGCTTCCATGTCGGCCCAGGTGGGGCAGATCTCGGCACCAGTTCAGGCCGTGGTCGCAAACACCGGAGCCAGCCCGCTGAACGTCAGCTCAATCACCATTACCGGCCCCTTCCTGCTGCGCACGGGCGCAAACCAGTGCAGTGCGGCGCCGATCACATTGGCCTCGGGGCAGTCGTGCAACGTGTTCATTGCCTTCCAGCCCACTTTGGTAGGCGCGATTTCAGGGAACGTGGCCATTGCATCCAACGCCTCGGCCACGCCCACCCGCGTCATGCTCACGGCGCAGGGCCAGGCTGCCGTAGCTGCGGATTCAAGCAATATAGGCATGGGGGGCTGCTCATTGGGTGCGCCCGATCAACTCATTGACCCGCTACTGGCGGTCATGTTGGCGGTGTCACTGGTGGTGTTGATCCGCCGACGCGTCCGATAGCGTCGGGCTCGTGCCTAGTTGCATAAGTCTGCGTTACATCGAAAACCGCCTGGGGCCCCCAGGGCAAGGCGCAAACCGCAGACATAGCCCAAGCTATGGTGAGGATTTGCAACGCCGCCATGGGGGTCCCAGGCGGTTTGAATGTAGTGAGACTTATGCAACTAGGCACTAGTTCTCGTTTCTAACGCGAACTGGAATGAACTGCGCCCACGCGCTTGATCGGCCTCGCGTTGGCGCTGCTCCAGCCGCGCCTTGGCCGCCGCGCTGTGCGCGCTCCTTTCAGCGCGCCCAGCGCAACTCCACCAACCTCACTGTCATTCAGTATTTTCCGTTCCTTCTTCAGACACGACCATTTACCGCAATTTCGTGTCCAAAAAAACTGCGGGCGGTACACCTCAGCCACACTTTTACAGAAAAGAAGTTGCACAACCAAATAAAGCGACCTAACGTACGGCCAGCGCTTTATAAGTTGGTTCTAAACAAATAGGGTTGGTTGCGCTCAACCCTTCACATTGAGGAGTTTGACTATGAGTATTGCCATTCATCCGGTTGCGGCTGGGGGTTCCACAGCATTGTTTGAGGTGCAAGCCAGAAAAGGCGGTGGGGGCGGGGCTTTGGCGCCTTGGAATGCCGATCCGCGCTCAAAGATTTTGTTTGGTTCGGGCAATCCCAGCATTAGCACGCAACAAATTCGTGCTGCGTTGATGCAGCCAGGGATGACGCCACAGAAAGCTTTGGACGCTGCGTTGACCCACAAGGTGTCGGTGCAGCAAATTGCCAACGCGGGTGTGCCGGGTTATACGGTTTCGAGCATGGTGGCGTACATCAAATCGCAGGGCATTCCAGTGAACCCGCGTTTCGGTTAGGCCTAGAAAGTTAAGCGGCAAAAGCGCGTTGCAGCCGACGCGCTTTTGCCGCCCTGGCATCGCTGCGGTTTGCGCCTTGCCAGGAAGACAAATCCATCGATTCTAAAAAAGCGTCAAACAGAGTGAAGCACTGCACTAGTGCAGTGCTTCGCCCATTCCGACCCTTTTGGAGTCGCGCCTTTGCCCCCGTGGCAGCGTTGCGAATCCGCGCGATACCACTGGGTATCGCTGTGGTTCGCGCCTCGCCACAGAGGCAAATCCACTGACCCAAAAGGGCCGGAATAGACGAAGCACTGCACTAGGGCCTGTCATCAATTATTGATCCTCAAGCGTTAGCTGCCGATTGCACCA
>CAZZAD010000117.1:0-8617 GCA_964652055.1 uncultured Burkholderiaceae bacterium
GCAAAGCAGCGCTTTGCGAAACCCCACCTCCGCCCCCTTGAAGGGGAGGGAGTAAATCCAGCCCCGCGTAGCGCCGTAGGTTTGGGCTCATGTCAGCCCCCCCATCAACTGCAACGACAAACGTCCCACCGTGACATCGCTGGCGTGGCCGCCGGTGACTACGGCGTCAGGGGGGATGGGGATGCGGTCGAGCACGGCGGCACTTTCACTCTCTGGATGAAACGCGGTGGCCAAGACGTGATCGACACCGGGCACGTTTTCGGACACGGCATACACGGTGGACAAGGCCAGCGTCTGACCCAGGCGCTGGTTCTCAAAGGCAAACAAGCCGTCATCGGTGGCGCCCAGCACAGAAAGCAAGGCGGTTTGCGCCGCGGACTGTTGATAGTCCGATCGCACCTGCACCGTGAGCGCCAGGCGGATGGGCCAGTCGCGGTGATCGCGAATCACGATCAAATCAGGCTGCGCCGCACGCGCGCGCAGGAAGGCGAGCAGCGCTTCTTTCTGCGGGGTGGACAGCGCCACGCCGCCTTCGGACACGCAGGTGATGACGATCTGGTTGCGTGCATAGACGTCCGTGCCCTCGCGTTCCAGATCGGCGCGCGCTTGCGCCATGCCGGCGTAGCTGCGCGCCAGATCGGCGTAGTCGGTGAGCGATACGGCACGGGACAAGGTGCGCACCTGCAAACCGGCTTGCGTGCGGGCGCTTTCGGGGGTTTCGGGGTCGGCGCCGCCGCTGGCATCGAGCGGGTTAAAGGTGCGATCCACAAACGCCAGCGCTTGCGGCATGGTCTTGATGCCCATGGCGTCCACATTGCCGCTGGCGCCACGGCCCACGCGATAACGAGCCACGATGTTGTTGCTGCCGCTGGCCGGTGTGCGGCCATTGCGGCCATCGCCAAAGCTCACCGTCACGCGACCGCTGTCCTGCGTGGTGAGCATGTAGTGCGGGTCCAGCGCACCGCTGGCAGCCAGCGTGTCCACGGCCTGCCACTGTTGACCATCCACAAAAATTTGCAACGCAGGACTCACGCCGCGCGCGTTGCGGGCCTGAGTGCTCGATACCAACGACGGCACCCAGGCCAGGGGACTGCGCCGCAGCGTGAAGGATTGCGGCGCGGCACTGGGGTCGCCGCTGCCCAGCACTTCGTCACTGGCGCTGGCGCCGTGGCTGACCTGCGCCACGTTGCCGTAAATCACCAAGTCACCGAGCGCGTAGCTGTATTCGAGCGGTTGCGCCAAGGCCACCTGGGTGCTGTCGGCCAAAACCTGCACCTGCGTGATGCGCGCGCCTTCGGCTTGAACACCGCCCGACAACACCAAGCGCTGCCCAATCTGCAAACCGCTGAGCGCACCCACCAATTCAAGCTGCGACGTACCCGCAGCCAGCGTGGCTTCGGAATGGTCGTAACCCGCCACATGCATGGCGTGCGCAAAGGCGCCGTACGCCGTGAGCCAGGCCACGCGCATTTGCGAGGACACGGTGCCCTCCAGCGTGAGCTGCGTGCGCCCATCCACCACGCTGGTGGCCAGCACGCGATGCGCGCTTACGAGCAGCCCGTCACTGACGGCCACCACACTGTCCACCGCCACGCCATCGATACTTTTTTCCAGTGCCAGCACGGTGTTGCCCGCGCTGTACACCCCGGTCACCTCACCCAGAAGCAAGGGCCTTAAGGTGCTCTGGTGCGTGGCGGAGTCATTGGGTTTGAGGCTGAAAAAGCGCACCGTGGGGTATGGATCAAACGCATGCGCCACCGGCCGCAGCGCACGTGGGGTGGGTTGGGTGAGCGTGATCTCGGTATCAAACACGCTGGCCACGGTGGCAATTTCCACGCCGCTGGCATCAACCATCAGCAACAGGTCACCGGGGTCGGGCGTGTGGGGAAAATCTTTTTTCTTGCTGCTGAGCGATTCGCGCGTGAGCACGGTGCTGCCCGCGCGCACCGTGCTGCCGCTGTAGCCGCAGGAGGTACCTTCGAGCACGCGCGTGGTGGAGCGGCGCAGCGATGAAGGCGCACCCCGGTTCAGGGTGATGGTGCCCGCGGGACTGATGGCGGCATCCACGAGTTTGGAGAGCACGGTGGCGCCAAATTGCAAACCGCTGCAATCGACCAACACCGCACCGCCTTCAGTAAACATCTGCGCATTGGTCACGGGCAATTGATTGCTGCCCAGCGTGATTTCATCGGCACGCGCGGCAGCGGTGAGTTTGGCGTTGGCTTGGGGTCGGCCGTTCAGGGTGAGCGTGGCAATGGGTAGCTCTACATCCACACCGGCGGCGCCTGCGGGCCAGGTAAGTTGTGTGGCGCTGTTCACTTCCGCAATGACCGCCGGCAGCAACGTGTACAGCGCCGTGCCGCTATCGAACACCACCGGCACACCGGCTTTGAGACCGCTGTAGCTGGCATCGAGCGTGGCCTGCACATCCTGCGCACTACCTGCAGCAGCAGCCAGGCGCAACACGGCGGCGGACTGGTTGTAGCCCACCACACGCAAGGCGTTGTGCGTGGCGTAGGCGCTGAGCGACTCCAAGGTTTCAAAAACCAGCGCACCGGCGTTGAGCTTGAAGCCACTGGGAATGTCGCCCGACTGATTCTCTTTGGCATAAAAGGCCTGCAAGGCAGCGGCACTGGCGCCCTGCCCCAGCCGGTAGTCAATCAGCGCGGCCAGATCGGTGAGCGAGCGCGACAACGCGGCCGTGCGCAGATAACTTTCATTGGCGCGTTGGTCGGCATAGGCGTTGAGCGTGGCGATGAGATACGCAAAGGCATCGAGCAGCGCCAGGCCGGCATCGCCGGAACCTTCTTCAGCGTCAGCCAGCGCCGCATTCCACCCGGGCAGCACTTCGGGCAACCGTGCGCGCAAACGGGCGCGAATGTCGGCCAGGCCATCGGCGGCGTAGTTAAAGCGCGGCAGATAGGCGCGGGGGGTGAGGGTCAGGGGCGCCGTAGCGACGTCGGTAATGACGGTGGTCATGGTTGAGGCTCCAGCGCGGTTCGCGTAGCGCCGTCAAATTGGGCCCCGGCCTGCGCCGGGGTGACGAACAACGGGACGCCTCCACCGCCGTCACCCCGGCGCAGGCCGGGGCCCAATTGCTTGTTCTTCTGACTCGAGGCGTCAGCCCCCATGGCGGAGACGAAAAACGGGGTCAGAGCAAATTTCGTCAACGAACTGTCTTCGTCGGAAACAATCTCCGCATGAATTTGATCTGACCCCGTTTTTCTTGCGCTTCGTGGAGTGCGTTGTAGGTTGGGGTGAGCTTGCGAACCACAACCTACATTGCTTGTGCTTCGTGGCGAGTTCATCCCTGCCTCCCCCCACACGTGCGCACGCTGAGCACGCCGTTTTCAGCATGCGCGGCGTCGTTATCGCAGCGGGCGATTTCCAAGGTGCCTACGTTGATGTAGCCCTGCGCTTCTTCATCGGGGTAGCGGTCGCCTAAGCGCTTGAAGCGCGTGACGGCCACGGCGGTGACGCCGGGCACGCGGCTCACCACGGCGTACAGGTCGGATAGATAAACCGCTACACCAAAACCCAATCGACCCGGCGCGAACAGCGCGTCGGGGGCGCTGAGCAGTGCGTGCTCGACGGCCTCGCGCACGTCGCGTGCGAAGTGCTGTGCGGCCACGTCAATGCGCAGGGCGATGTGCACGGCGCAGTAACGCGCGTCTTCCACCCTCACATCGAGCCCAGCCATCTTGTGCGCGGCCAGTTGTGTTTCAAACGCAGCGCGCAGGCCCGGCGTGGCAGCGAGCGGCGTGCGGCCGGGTAGATCCAGGCTCACCACCACGGTGTTCCAACTGCCGGTGTGACGTATGTGGGCGCGACTGCGCAGCGGTGTGATGAGCGTGCCGTTTACCCGCACGCCTTGCGATAGCAACTGCTCATAGTCCTCAGGCACCACGGCGCGCTTTTGTTCGCGCAAAGTGGCTGGGCCCAGCAACTTGGCTTGCGCCAGATCGAGCGCCGGTTGGGGGGCACGCGCGGCAAAGGGGTTGCGCGCCTGGGTGAGCTTCTGGCTGGCGTCGGCAAAGGCGCGCTGAGCAAATTCGCTCAGCGCATCTGGCCCCACCTGCCCGGCCAAGCGGGCCGAGACACTGGCGTCGCCGACGCGATACGTGGCCTGAATGCGACTGCCATGCGCAGGTGCGGCGCCCCGCGTGCCATCGCCAAAGTGCACAGTGAGGTAACCGCGGTTGTCGGTGGACACCGTGTACACCGTGCTGGCGGCGGTGGCATCGAGAAAGTCTTCCACCTCGGTCCAGGCCTGGCCCTCCACGGTGATGGTGAGCGTGGAGGTCGCTGCCTGCGCAGCCTCATCCCACACCCAGATGAGCGGCGCGTCGGTGAGCGCCATGCGCTGCGTGGCCTGGCCCGTGCCGCTTTGGTCTTGCACCCGAGTCGCGCCGTGGGTGACGCGCACGCGGTTGCCTTGCACACGCGCAGATGCGGCGCTGTACGTTGCCGTTAAAGCAGCTTTCAAGGTGACGGTGGTGCTCGTTGCGGTGAAGGTGGCGCTATCGACTTGCGCCCATTCACGCGTGCTGTCTTCTTCAACGAGCAACCACAGACCCGCCAGCGGCACGCTGCTCAGGTTGGCGGCCAGCACCATCTGCTTTCCATCCACTGTCGAGGGCGCATCCACCGATAACGCCACCGCGCTCAACGTGGGATACAACACGGCGTTGTGCGCGGTCTCATACACAACGGCCGACTCATTCGTTTGTGCCGCGGTACTTAGCGCAAAGCCTTGCGGCAGAAACAGCGGGAACGCGCCGGTGCATGCGAACACGACTTCTGTTTCTGCGCTGGAGCCGGGGTCCAGCGTGTAATCAATCAGGCGCAAATGGCGACGCACAGAGTCGCGCTGCGTGGCCGTGCGCAGAAAGCCTTCCAGCGCCACGCGGTCTTGCAGATAACTCAGTTGATCGCCGGCATACGCGGTCAATTCGAGCAGCACTTGAGTGAGATCAGCGCTGCTGCGTTCGGTCCAGTCGGGGGCAAGCCGCGCCATCTGGTCGAGCAGCAGGCGCAGCAAACTGTCGTAGTCATGTGCGGCGCCGTCGAGGCCGGCGTAAGAGCGCACGGGTGGTGGCGCGGGCGGCGCGGCGCGGCCGCAGTCGACGGGGCGGCAGTCGGGAGTGGTGTTCAGCGTGGACATGCGCCCTCCTCGTTTCTGCTCTCAGCCCAGCTTTTTCCGTCATCCCCGCGTAGGCGGGGATCCAGCCGCTCTCCATCACTGGCACTGGATCCCCGCCTGCGCGGGGATGACGTCAAAGAAGCAACCTGCACGGGTCTAACCACGATTGCCCCCTTCCTGCGGCGCCAGTTGGAACACCACGCGCTCGCGTTGCAGATCACTCGTCTTCGTGTAGACGATTTCGATGCGCAGCGTTTCTTCTTCGGCGCTGACGTTGACGGCGTTGACCATCACCAGATGGCCCAGCGTGCTGTGCAGCGCACGCGCCACGGTGAACTCGGTGGCCGCGGCCAGGACTTCGTTGTTGGGTTGAAACACCAGGTTGCGCACGCCGCAACCAAACTCGGGCCGCATCACGCGCTCACCCGGCGCGGTGAACAACACTTGTTCAATGCGGCCGCGCAATGTGCCTTCCAGATCGGTGCTGGACACGGCGCCGCTGGCCGTGAGTCCAAAGGGAAACGCGAGGTACGGCGCGCTCATGTGATTTCTCCGCTAGAGCCACGCAGGCTGGTGGCCACCGTGGGCACGGTGCCGAACTTGTTCACTGCCACCGCGATGTCGAGATTGGCTTTGATATGCGTGATCACGCCGGTAGCGATGGCGATGAAGGCCTTGCGCCGGTTTTCGGCCGCGTCGGGTGTTTCGTCGTCGAGCACCAACACGCCCTGCGCCACCATGGCGTCTTCTATGGCGCGGGCCATGCTGCCGCTTTCCAATGAATCTCCGACGAGGGTTCCGGGTTTCAGCATGGCTTTAGCAAGGACAAGGAGGTAGCGCCGGCAATGCAGGCAAGGAAGGCAACGCTGGCAGCGCCGGGATGGGCAAGGTGATGGGCAATGCCAATGTGGGCAGGCTGGGCAGCGTGGGCAGGTTGGGTAAGGCCGGTAACGAGGGCAGCGAAGGTAAAGCGGGCAGCGCCGGTATCGGCAAGGTGATGGGCAGTGACAGCGTGGGCAGGCTGGGTAACGTCGGCAACGCAGGCAGCTTGGGCAGTGCGGGCAAAGACGGCAGCGCAGGCAACGCCGGTATCGGCAACGTGAGGGTCAGTTGCAGGCTGGGCAGCGTGGGGAATTTGCAGGCGCAGGGCATGGGGGCTCCTGGTTGGGTGGCACCGTTTTCCCTCACCCTCGGTCCCTCTCCCGGGGGGAGAGGGAAGTAAAAGCCCCTCTCCCTTCGGGAGAGGGGTTGGGGTGAGGGAGCGGCGCAGCGCCATAGGAAAAATCACGATCACGCCTTGATCTTCACGGACTTGGATATCGCCGGATGCATGGGCGAGGACATAGGCATGGGCACAGGCAGCGGGGGCCCCGAGGGGCCCATGGCCGTGGGGTGGGTGTGCGAGTCAAAGATGGACGCGAACATGTTGCCCAGGATGGCGGGTTCGGTGGCGCCCTCGCCCAGGCTCACGGTGTCGGCACGCAACATCACGTCCTTGGCAATCACCTGCACCGCGCTGCCGGCCATGTCAACCACGGTGCCGTCTTTGTTGGTCAGCGTCATGCCGCTGTCGCCCAGGCGCACGTTGTTGCCGTTTTCATCAGCGAACGAAAGCTCGGCGTCTTGCGCGTTCAAGTAAACAAACGTGCCTTGTTTGTTGTTGAGCGTGACGCTGCCGTTCTCGTCCATGTGCAGCATGGCGCCGTCTTTGTGGCGCAGCGTGACGGTTTCTTTGCCGTCGATGTCGCAAAACTCCAGCACGTGTCCGCAGGGGGTTTTGAGCACGCGCCGTTGTGGCGCGTTGTCCTCCATGTTCTGCGCTTCAGTGGGAATTTCCGTGGTGCCGCCGGGGCGCGACCAAAAGAGGCCCACCCACAGCGGTGAATCGAGGTTGCCTTCTTCGAACTCCACCCAGACCTTGGCGCCGACTTCGGGCACGAAGAAGAAGCCGCTATCAGGGCCACCAAACGGCAGACAAGGCCAGGCCCAATCGGTCACGCTGGTGTCTTCGCCATCTGTCGGTGTGGCATCGCCGTCGCGCGGGAACAGGCTCGGCACCCACAGGCGCAAGCGGCCCAGTTGTTCGGGGTCGTCATTGGCCACCACCACGCCGCGGTACTTGCCGAAGTATTGGTTCTCCAGGCGCTCGACGCGTTCGGAGTCTGCGTTGGAAGAAATGCGGTCGCTGTCCATGGTTTATCCCCTAAGCCGGCAGCACGCGCGCGCCGCTGCTGGACACTTCAATCGGATCACTCTCCATGCCAACGTCCGCCATCGCTGGAGTGCTGCTGTCGGGCTGCTCGCCCTCAAAGTTCTCGCTGCCCAGTCGCCCCAGTGCATTTCGGGCCAGATCGAACTCCATCAGGTAGGTGCGTGGCGTGAGCGTGTGCTGCACCTTGCGCACGTAGTAGTTGCCATTGAGGTTCTGGCCCGCCCCTTTGACGGTGACCAACTTGCGTGAGCGCAGCACGCGGCCATAACGCAGGCCGTTGAGCGTGCCGTGCGCGGTGACCCACCAGCCACCCCGACGCAACATGCCGGCGGCGTACTCGGCGCTTTGCGCTGGACTGTTAAAGCCCAGGCCACGCGCAATGCGTGTGGTTTGCGGCATGGGCACCGCGCCGCGCTGCTCTGAGAGTGCGCGCGTGCCCAGCAGCGGTAGACCCGATTCGGTGACGGTGTCGGTGCGCGCCACGCCTTCCATGGCATCAAAGTGCGTGACCTGCGCCACGGTGGGCGCGGTGCCGTCGGTGTTGAAGCTCAGTTGATCGCAATTGGTTTCGTCACCAAAGTTGATGGCGATGACTTTTTGCGGTGTGCCGGTGAGATCGGCCGGGCGAAAGTACGCATTGCCGCCCAGCACATAAAACTCGTAGCCGCGTCGGCGCGCCAGTTCGCGCAAAAAACGGTGATCGGTGCCGCGCTGCGCCACTTGCAGCGGCGGTTCACCCGAGGCCGGCGGCGCGGCCACAAAGGCTTGGAACTCGTATTCAGCAAAGACGGTGTTGGCGATGTCCTCATAGGTCTGCCCGCGCCAGATGCGTGTTTTGTCTTCCTGGTTCATGTGGTACGAGGCATCCACCCCGCTGATGCTCACGGTCAGGCTCCTGGCCGCGCCATTGGTGCGCGTGGCCACGTGGGCGATATAGCCATCGAATACGGTTTCGGTTTGCGTGGGAAAGGCCGCCATCACGGTGATGCGGTTCCACACCTGCAGGTTGTCGTCGTCGATGTAGGGCCAACTGCCGTCGTCATTGCGACACGCTTGCAGTTCGATCTGACACGACGAGCCCACGTCCAGGTCTTCCTGCACGGTGACCTGTTGCACGCATTCAAGCAGCGACGAGGAGGACTCGCCGTTGATCAGCACGCTGCAGGAGAAAGATCGGTCGGAGGCGGTGGGCATGGTGTTTGTGCTAACTGAAATTGCCTTGCTGAGCGAGACCGTTTTCCCTCACCCCAACCCCTCTCCCG
>CAZZAD010000118.1:0-3642 GCA_964652055.1 uncultured Burkholderiaceae bacterium
GGCTTCGGTGAATAGGCACCACTTCGTAGCCCATCCCCACCCCCGCCCTCCCCTTGAAGGGGAGGGAGTAAATCCAGCCCCGCGTAGCCACGCACTTGCAGGCGCGTGTCGCTGCGGTGGCGCAAAGCTGTGCTTTGCGAAACCCCACCTCCGCCCCCTTGAAGGGGAGGGAGTAAACATCCGCTCCGATCACAGTCGGAGATGTGATCAACAGACAGGGCGCAAGCTGGGGCGACGTGAGTCCGACGCATTGAATTCACACTTTCCTCAGCTTGCCCAGGGCCAGACCCGCACTCTCAATCAACTGATAACTGCCATGCGTTGCAGGCACCCAGCCGGTGTAACGCTTGGGCATCACATCCAGTGCCTGCGTAGGGGTGAGCGCCATCAGGGCGCGCTGCGCCAGCGCCACCTGTTCTGCGCTCAAGTTGGACGACACCGCCAACGCATCGTTGGGCAAGGGATCGCTTTGCCACACCACCACGCTGTCTTGCGGCTTTACACGCCCGCTGTCGATCATGCTGTTGCGATTGCGGTCGTAATCGGTGGCCAAGTCCACCTGGCCCGCTTGCACCGCAATCTCGTTGGCCGGATGCGATGCGCCCTCGGTGTATTTCCAGAAGGTGCGCGGATCGATCTTCCATACGGTCTTGGCGTAGTAATGCGGAATGAGCCAACCCGAAGTGGAACCCACATCCGCGAAAGAAATCGACAGGCCACGCGTGTCTTCAGGGAATTTCAATGCGCGGTGCGTGGGCCTTGCAATGATGATGGCCTTATACGTGGCTTTGTCTTCGTACTTCACGGTAGCAATAGCGCGGCAACCCGATGCCTGATGCGCCAACACATAACCCCATGGGCCCATCCATGCAGCATCCAGATTGTCAGAGCCCATCGCGACCGCCAGGCCCGCCCAGTCGCTGGTTACCGCCAAATCAAAATCCGCCGCGCCCATTTGTTTAGCCAGGTAGGAAAAAAACGCCGTGTAGCTCTTGCGGGTGTCCTCGGGGCTGGGCAGAAACGGGCCCACACCAAAGCGCAACTTGCGGCTTTGCGCGCGCACGCGCGCTGATATCAACATGGGGGCTGCAATGGTCGCAGCCAAAAAGCCGCGTCGACTTGGTGTCACGGAACTACCCTTTCAGAAATGAATTAAGAGTGGGAATTGAGAGCCCCGTAGGTCGCAGCAATTGCCATGTCATTACAAATAAACCACCGCGCATGCATTTATGCGGCTATGATGCCGGCCATCGTGTGTGGTTCTGGTTTCGGTTGACCCGCACGTTTCGTGGTTTCTTCCTTCTAGCAGCGCCTTTTCTGATGCTGCGGCCGTTTCCCCGATCCCCTTGATATTGCTGGCCTGAACCGTTACCGGGCGCCTTGCCCGAGCAGGCCGAGCTCAGGAGTTTCCTTTGAATACAACGTTTGAAAGCCTTGGGCTGTCGCCCGAGCTGGTCCGTGCTGTGCAGGATGAAGGCTACAGCGCCCCCACCCCCGTCCAAGCCCAAGCCATTCCATCCATCTTGCAAGGCCGCGACATCCTCGCCGCTGCGCAAACCGGTACAGGCAAAACCGCAGGCTTCGCCCTGCCCCTGCTGCAATTACTCTCGCAAAATGCAGAGCGCCCCGCCTCCAAAGTCGTGCGCGCCCTGGTGCTCACACCCACACGCGAACTCGCGGCCCAGGTGGAAAGCGCCATCCGCACCTATGGCAAACATCTGAAGCTGCGCACCGCCCTGGTCTTTGGTGGCGTAGGCATGCAGCCGCAAGTCGATGCCCTGCGACGCGGCGTCGACATTCTGGTGGCCACGCCGGGCCGTTTGCTTGATCACGTACAGCAACGCACGGTGGATCTGTCTCAAGTGAACGTGCTGGTGCTCGATGAAGCCGACCGCATGCTCGACATGGGGTTCATCCATGACATCAAGCGCGTGCTCAAGCTCATGCCCGCCAAAAAGCAGAGTCTGCTTTTTTCTGCGACTTTTTCTGAAGACATCCGTGCACTGGCCTCGGGTCTGATTCACAACCCCGTGGTGGTTGAAGTGGCGCGCCGCAATGCGCCCGCCGACATCGTGGTGCAAACCGCCTACCACGTGCCCAAAGACCGCAAGCGCGAACTGCTGCGTGATCTGATTGTCGATGGCCAGTGGCAACAGGTGCTCGTCTTCACGCGCATGAAGCACGGCGCCAACCGTCTTGCCGAACAGTTGATAAAAGATGGCCTGCAAGCGGCCGCCATCCACGGCAACAAGAGCCAAAGCGCACGCACTAAAGCACTGGCCGACTTCAAGGCCAATCGCGTTCGCGTCCTGGTGGCCACCGACATTGCCGCGCGCGGTCTGGACATCGAAGCCCTGCCCCACGTCGTCAACTACGAGCTACCCAACGTGCCCGAGGACTACGTGCACCGCATCGGCCGCACGGGCCGCGCCGGCAAGCCGGGACCCGCGGTCTCACTGGTTTCGGGTGATGAAGCCTCTTACCTGCGCGACATCGAACGTCTGCTCAAAAAGCAGATTGATCGTGTAGAGCTGCCTGAATCATTTACCACCCGTGCCCCCGATGCGCGCCCACCGGCCACACCGGATGAAGGCCGACCCGAGCGCCCCGGGCGCAATGAACGTTCACGTCGTCCCGGACCCGGCAGCGGTGCGCGCACGGCCAGCCGCAGCGGCCCACGCACACCCAGCAACGGCACGCACGCACCGCGGCCGCCCCGTCAGGAGCGCGACCCACAACAGCGGTCTGAGTCGCCCCACCGTGGCCGTAGCGCGTCATCGCCTGGCGCCACCGCGCCCGCGCGCCCTGCACGCAGCGAAGACGAAGCAGTACGCAGCAACCTGCCCCCGCATATGGCAGGCGCGTTTCGGCGCGGTCGTTAGGACGAGACGGCTAAGTACCTGAGTCACCGGGAGTATTCACGCCCCGGTGACTCATTCCAGCCTGAACCCCCGCAGGATTACTTCGCAGGGCGGGCTGGCGCGGTTGTCGACCCGATGGCCTTTGCGCCCAGCTCAGCCATGAACGACTCCACCGTATCGGTATAGCTGCCGGGCAGGCCCAGTTTGGTATTCACATCACCGTGAGACAGATCCTGCTCCAGCACCCTGGCCCGCACACCCAAGGCCTGAAGTTTGGCGACGAACTCAGCCGATTGAGTGCACGCGCCATCGGACCGCGGCTTGGAACACACCGCAAGTAGCGGCTTAGCGGACGCCGTCAGCACATGCGCGGGCGAGTTACTGCGCCAGTAATTGACGTCTTTCCCAAATGCCTTGTCATAGAAGCGCGGATGTTTGGCCTGCATGATCTTCACCACGTCATAGGCCGCGCTATCGAGAGAAACCGTACCCAGCCATGGCTTGGCACCCAGCGCATACGCCATCTCGGGCGCTGCATTCACCAACGACACCAAGTGCGCGCCGGCCGAGTGCCCCATCAATACGAATTTCGTTGGGTCGGCGCCCCAGGAGGCGGCTTTGCTCTGCGCCATGGCCAACGCCTTGGCAACATCCTGCGCCTGCTCCAGCGGACCGGTCTTGGGCAGCAACCGATAGTTCACGGAAATAAGTACAAACCCCTGCGTCACCCAGCGCGCCACCTTGTGTTCAACCACCGGCGTTCGGGCTTTATCACCCAGAC
>CAZZAD010000118.1:3652-8615 GCA_964652055.1 uncultured Burkholderiaceae bacterium
GCCACGCCCCCCCATGCACCATGAATATCACGGGCGCATGGGTGCTGCGCTGTGGAAGGTAAATATCCATGCGCTGCTTGGCGTCCTGCCCGTAGGCCACATCACGCACCACGCGCGCTTTGTCAGACGAGCTCGCGGCCTCAACGCCCTCGTCATGTTCAAGTTCTTTGGTCAGTTGTTCTTCATGGCGCGCTGCCAAACGCTCCCTGAACGACCCAGCACACGCAGGCAAGCAGGCAAACAGCAAGGGCACAAAAATCCACATCAGCTGCCGCTTAAACCCGCACGCACACGCAGGGCGCGATGCGTTCACAGTGGAACTTGAGTTCATGGATTCCGTCCCCAGGAAAATGGAGAACACGAATTACGCGGAGGCAGGTATCGCGTTCAAACCAATGCCCAGCACAAACTGGCCCGCGCTGGTATTAAAGGGAACGCTCGCGCTTTGGTTGGCATTGACCAGTTCGTGGCCGTCTGCCTGATGACTGATGTGTGGCAAATCAATGTCGAAGTGGTAGGGACCCTGGGCCAACATCGCTTGGGCCTGGCCGCTGATCGTGTTGATGAGTTCGCGCAGCGCATCGTCGACCCCCTCCTGACTTTCGGCTGCTTCCTCAAACATGGAACGCACGATGTGCACGGCCAGCGCCTGGGGAAAAGAAATCATCACAAACCCGTCGACGCTCCCATTAAATGGCATGAGCGACACAATGTCCGCGTGCACGGCGGCCGTGGTACCCGTCGCTGGGTCGCAGGGTTGCGCAGACACGCAGGCCATCGACTCCATGACGGCGATGGTCGCCTTCACAAAGGGTTCTACGAACTTAGGATCTAGTGCGCCCATGACGACTGTAACCAATATGCCGCACTGCGCTTATGAACTTGCGACGCGATTGGCTTTGCGCAGGGTCTCCTGGATTTTTTCGATCAACGCGGCTTCTGAAACAGGCTTGACCAGATAGTTGCTCACACCGGCCTGTATGGCGCTGACGATTTTTGTTTTATCGGCCTGGGCGGTCACCATGATGACCAGAATGTGGGCCGTGTCTGGACTTTCTCTGATCTGTTTAAGCGTTTCAAAACCGTCGAGCTTGGGCATGTTCCAGTCCAGCAAGATGAGGTCAGGTCGATCAATGGCCAGAAGCTCCAGCGCGCGGGCGCCGTTCTCGGCCACGGATACGTCATGCGTACCCCATCGCTCCAACGCTTTTTTCATCATCCCGCGCATCATGGCGGAGTCATCAACAATCATGATCTTCACAGCTACGCCTCCTTACCTGCGCAGGCACAAACGTGCCGGACGTCCAGAAAAGCGTAGCCGGGCCCCAGAGAGCCCAATTTAAGGAAACAGGCCCAAAACCCTGCTTTGTTAAATCGATGCTCGGGCATTTGCCTTCGTTGGCTCGTGCCCCGCGGGCTTGCTTACTTCTTGACGCTAAGCGTCTTTTTCTTGCTCCCGACACTGCCCGCGGGTTTGCTGGTTTTCTTTGATTCGTAACGCGGCTTTTTGGCTTTGGCGCCTTCGGGCTTTGGGGCTGCGTCAAAGCGCGATTTTCTTTCCGGCACATAACCGGACATTTCAGACAAACGCTCCAGCGCATCTTTCGGGCCACGCTCAGTGGAAACGCGCACCGCTTGTCCGCGGATGGTGGTGGCGCGCAACGCTGCCATCACCTGACGGGCAGCATGGGCGGGGACTTCAACGCTTGAATTGAACTCGTCAATGCGCACGTTATTAATTTCGCGCGAAGGGATGTTGGCTTCATTGGCAATGGCACCCACCAGATCCTGGGGTCGTATGCCAGCGCGCGCACCCAGGCTCAGCGTCAAGACGGTCATGGCCTGCGGCCCATGGCTGCTCCGGCTGTCACCACCATGAGAACGCTCATAAGGTGCTTCACGAGGTCGGCGTGGTGCCGGTGTGTCGCGCTCATAGCGCTCGCCCCGCCGGCCGCTCTCTGAACCGTAATCGGATCTGGGCCGCGATTTGTTTTCGCGCGCGCCGGCGTGCGGAAACTCCGCAGTGTCACTTTCATGCGCGGGAAAGAGTTGTTGCTGCAACAGCGACATGGCCGCTGCCGCCACAGCTTCAACCGAAGTGTTCTGGCCCATCTTCTGCACCAGGGCCGTAAAGCTTTTGGACTGCGTGGGCAGATCCATCTCGGCCTGCACGCGCTCGGCCACGGTTTCGCGGCGTTTGGCGTCGAGCTGCGCGCGGTTGGGCACCTGCTCCAACGCCACAGGTTTTTTCATTTGCCGTTCAATGTTGTTGAGCAGGCGCATCTCGCGCGCATCAAGCAGCGACAGAGCCACGCCTTTCTTCCCCGCCCGGCCCGTGCGGCCGATGCGATGCACATACGCCTCGGGCGACGTGGGCAGGTCATAGTTCACGACGTGGCTCAAGCCCTCAACGTGCAGACCACGCGCCGCCACGTCAGTGGCCACGAGCACGCGCACGGTGCCGTTTTTAAAACGCTTGAGCACGCCATCGCGTTGCTCTTGCGTGAGCCCGCCATGCAGCGCCGCGGGGGCGTAGCCGGCACGCATCAAGATTTCCGTCAACGTTTCAACTTCATTGCGGGTACGACAAAAAATGATGGTGCTTTGCGGGCTCTCCCACTCCAGCACGCGCATCAGCGCGGCCTCTTTAAGCCGGCGTGGCACCACGAAGGCGGCCTGACGAATGCTGGGCTGCGCACCTGCCTCAAGCGCCTTGGTAGCAATAGAAACACGCACCGGGTTGTTCAGATGTTTCTCGGCAATCTTGGCAATGCGCGAGGGCAGCGTGGCTGAAAAGAGCGCCGTCTGGCGCGACTCGGGCAACTCGTCCAGGATGGTTTTCAGGTCTTCCTCAAAGCCCATGTCGAGCATCTCATCGGCTTCGTCCAGCACCACCACTTTCACGTTGGACAGCTGCAGCGTCTTGCGCCGCAGGTGATCGAGCGCACGGCCTGGCGTGGCAATGACCACATCGACGCCGCGCTTGAGTGCCTTGATCTGCCCCACGATCGCCTGCCCGCCATACACGGCCAGCGCGCTCACGCCGATACCGGCACCATATTTCTGTATGGCCTCGGCCACCTGCATGGCCAGCTCCCGCGTGGGCACCAGCACCAGGGCTTGCGCCTCACAGGGGCGGCGCTCACTGGGCTTCACACGCTCAAGCAAGGGCAGCGCAAACGCCGCCGTCTTGCCCGTGCCCGTGGCGGCCTGACCCAGCACGTCCTTGCCGGCAATCAGGGCGGGAATGGTTTCCAGTTGAATGGGGGTGGGCTCTTCGTAACCCAGCCCCTTCAAGGCATCGAGGACTTCGGCACGCAGTCCGAAAGATTCAAAAGTGGTTGCGACTGCGGGTTTCATATATCTACTCCGTAGGCTCTATGGGCCGGTTTTATCGATGAGATCAAAGTGTGTGACACAAAAAATCCGCAGCCCTCGGGTTGGGCTGCGGTTGATGTGAGGGAGAAAAGACGCGCGACCGAGCACATCGGCCACGCGTATTTACGCCACCGTCGTGCTGGCGCGCCGCGTGCGGCAGTGGCCCTTATACAGGCCTTTTTCGTAAACGCCGTTTCGGTCGCGTGCCTTTCAGTCGCGTGCCCTCGAGCGCTCAGACGCAGTCGGGCATGACAGAACCGTCACGTTTATAGGCCACGACGTGGTCGGCCTGCAGACGGATACCGATGCGCTCGCCAATCGCGTGGTCGTGGTGTGAGGGCACCAGTGACAACACCGTTGCACCGCTGGGCAGCTTCAGGGTGTAGAGAAACTCGGCACCTCGGAAAGCCTTGGCCAGGACCTCGGCGGTGACCCCGCTGGCGTCGTCATGCACCACGTCATCGGGGCGCAGCAGCACATCGACCGTGCAGCCTTCATCGCACAGATCACCGTGCTCCGTGCAGTGGATGGGCTGCGCGCTGTGCAGCTCGCCGAGCTCCATCAGGATGCGCTGACCCTGACGCACGGTGCCTGGCACAAAGGCGCCCTGGCCGACGAAGTTGGCCACGAACCGGTTCACCGGCTGGTGGTAGAGCTGCCAGGCGCTGTCCCACTGCGCAATGCGGCCCTCGTTGATCACGCCGATCTCGTCCGCAATGGCGAAGGCTTCGTGCTGATCGTGGGTCACCAGCAATGCCGTGGTGTTCGCAAGTTTCAGGAGCGCACGCAGCTCGCCACCCAGGCGCTCGCGCAGCTCGACATCCAGATTGGAGAACGGCTCGTCCAGCAGCAACAGCTGCGGAGCAGGCGCCAGCGCACGCGCCAGCGCCACGCGCTGCTGCTGCCCGCCCGAGAGTTCGTGTGGATAGCGCTCGGCCACAGGGCCCAGGCCCACGGTGTCGAGCATCTGCGCCACACGCTGCGGCGCATCGGGCCGACCGCGCAACCCGAAGCCCACATTGGCCGCCACCGTCAGGTGCGGAAACAGCGCGTGATCCTGAAACACCATGCCGATGTTGCGTTGTTCGGGTGGCACCTGCTGCTGCGCACTGCTGACCACCACACCGCCCAGGCTGATCTGGCCAGCCCGTACCGGCTCAAAACCGGCGATCGCCCGCAGGATGGTGGTCTTGCCGCAGCCCGATGGGCCGAGCAGACAACCGACCGTGCCACGCGCCAGTGCAAAAGAGAAGTTCTCGACCACGGCGTGCTTGCCATAGGCCACAGCAATACCGTTCAGCGACAACCAGGGTTGATCTGTGGAATTCATTGTGGGGCGATGATAGGCGGGCCGGCTTCAGGACTATTGAGCTTTCCGAAATTCATGACATCGCTTTCCCTCAACCTCAGTCCCTACCCATGAACCTGCGGTGAACTCGCTGACGAGCATGTTGATGGGAAGAAAATTCGTCGCCCCGGCGCAGGCCGGGGCCCAATTTGGGATCCTCGTCACTTGGGCCATGCGTTGCAAATTGGGCCCCGGCCTGCGCCCTGTCTCTTGATCACATCTTTTCATCATGGATGT
>CAZZAD010000119.1:0-5391 GCA_964652055.1 uncultured Burkholderiaceae bacterium
GCCGGGCAACGCTTCCAGTGCGGCGCGGTCGTGAGGCACTTCGCCGGCATGCTGGTCACGAATGATCTCGGCCAGCCGCGCCACGTTTTTTGCTTTGGTGCGAAACAGGCCAATGGTCTGGATGTAGGGGATCAACCCTTCAGCGCCGAGGCTTGCAATCGCCTCGGGGGTGTGCGCCACGGCATACAGTGTTCGCGTGGCCAGATTCACGCTTTTATCGGTGGCTTGTGCCGAGAGCACCACCGCGACCAGCAACTCGAACGGGGTGCGGTATGCGAGTTCGGTCGTGGGGTGCGGGTTGGCGGCACGCAAGGTCTCGAAGATGGTGCGGCGTTTGTCGGCGTTCATGATTAATTGAGTTTTCCCAAATTCGTGACACCGTTTTCCCTCACCCTCGGTCCCTCTCCCGGAGGGAGAGGGAAGTCAAAAGCCCCTCTCCCTCCGGGAGAGGGGGTGGGGTGAGGGAAACGCGCTTCCGCCTCGAAAAGCTCTGACAAATTGGGGGCGGTTACACAGTAGTTAGCAAGTTAGGCGACAGCAGCTGCTCGAGAACCCGCATAAAACAGGGCTGCACGCTTGCGGACTGTTGAGCAACTTGTCGCCTGGTGAGTAAATAGTCTGTGTTTTCAATGTGACTTGGAATTATTCCTGACCGCTGTGCTTGCGTCGCGCACGCGCGCGTTCGATGGCGGCGTTGACCATGGTTTTCTTCTGTTCGATCTGTGCTCTGGACAAATCGTCGCGTTGCTCAAGCTCATCGAGTTTGGCCAGTGCTTTGGCAGCCAGGCGTTCGTTGTGCTCTACGGCCTCTTGAGCCAGGCGTGCCTTACGCGCGTGCATGCGGTCGCGGCCGCGGTGGGCATCGGCTGGGGTCCAGTCGCGGGTGGGTGTCACGGGGTGCATCTGGATGCAGTCCATGGGGCAGGGCGCCACGCACAGCGCGCAGCCCGTGCAGTCCTGGGGCAAGACGGTGTGCATACGTCGCGCAGCGCCCATGATGGCGTCTACCGGACACGCTTGAATGCACAGCGTGCAGCCGATGCACAGCGCTTCATCAATGAGCGCAACTTCCAGTGGTTTTTCTACGCCGTGTTCAGGGTTTAACGGCAGAGGCTCGCGCCCGAGCAATGTGGCGAGCTGCGCAATGCCGCGGCGGCCTCCGGGGGGGCACTGGTTGATCGGCGCCTTGCCCGCCGCAATGGCCTGGGCATAGGGCCAACAGCCGTTGTAGCCGCACTGCGTGCACTGAGTTTGCGGCAGCAGCGCGTCGATGCGCTGCGCCAGTTCATCAGTGGAATTCACGGCCCAAAAAAATCAACGCTCGGCTCGAATGAAGTCGCGAATCTTTGGATAGATTTTTTCGCGCCAGCGACGCCCGGAAAAAATGCCGTAATGACCGGCGCCTTCAGCCGTCATGCGCTGACGGCGCGCCTTGGGTATGCCGGTGCACAGGTCATGCGCAGCATGCGTCTGGCCGCTGCCCGAGATGTCGTCCAGTTCTCCTTCAATGGTGAACAAGCGCACGGTCTTGATGTCTTCGGGAGCCACGCGCGTGCCACGCACCACCCAGGTGCCATCAGGCAGCCGGTGTTCCTGAAAAACAATGCGAATGGTGTCGAGGTAATACTCAGCAGGCAGGTCGATGACCGCGTTGTATTCGTCGTAGAAACGGCGATGCGACTCTGCATCGTCATCGTCGCCCTTGACCAGGTCCAGATAAAAATCCCAATGCGAGTTCATGTGCCGGTCGGGGTTCATGGCCACAAACCCCGTGTACTGCAGGAAACCGGGGTACACGCGGCGCAGATATCCGGGGTAACTCGTCGGCACTTTGAGGATCACGTGGTTCTCAAACCAGGACAGTGGCTTTTTCATGGCGAGCGCATTGACCGCGGTGGGGTTTTTGCGCGAGTCAATGGGGCCACCCATCATGGTCATGGAGCGGGGCAGGGCCGGATCTTTTTTTGTGGCCATCAGTGAAATCGCGGCCAGCACAGGTACGGTGGGCTGACACACCGAAATCACATGCACATCCGGGCCCAGCAGTCGGATGAACTCGGTGACGTAGTCGATGTAGTCGTCGAGGTGGAATGGGCCCGCCGAAAGTGGCACCAGACGGGCGTCAATCCAGTCCGTGATCCACACGTCGTGCTCGGGGAGCATGGCGCGCACGGTGTCGCGCAGCAGCGTGGCGTAGTGACCCGACAGGGGCGCCACGATCAATACCTTGGGGTCGGGCTTGCGGCGTGCCAGACGCGAGGGCAGTTCGCGCTTGAAATGCAGCAGTTGGCAAAACGGTTTTTCCAGCACGGTCTCCTGGAGGACCGGCACGTCTACGCCATTAATGGTGGTCGAGGTCAGGCCGAACTCGGGCTTCTCGTACCGCTTGCCCAATCGATGCAGCAACTCGTAACCCGCCGCCATGCGGCGAGCAAACGGGGTGTAGGACAGAAACGAATAGGGGCTGGAAAAAAGTTTGGAACTCACCTGCGCCCAGATTGAAACCGGGTTCAGAAACTTCCGTTGCAGTTCGTGCAGGTGGTACAGCAAAAGTAACTCCCAATAAAAGAAAGGTGCAGTTTATACGCTGCGCTGCAGCATCGAGGCGTGTACAGGCTCAGCGTGCGCGCAAACGCAATGGTCTTAAGAGCGGAAAAGCACTGTGAATCTTGGCTGGAATTTTTTGCGCCACGTGGGCCCCGAGGGAGCGGGAGATGTTAGGCGGAAATTCTCTTTGTATTGACCGGGTTTTGCCCAACGAGACTAAGGCGAACCCGATCAGGACCGCGATGAGCTCCCAACTTGGCCACCCGTGCAAACTGCTAAGCGCGGTAGGCCGCAGGTGGGCACCGGCAGCACTGCACCGCGTGAGAGATCAAGTGGTGCGACTGCGCCTGCAAAGAGCCGCCACGCTACAGATTTTCTAGTGTCACGAAAACGCGAGCAGGGCGCGAATCTCTACTTAACGAGCGTCACCGGCACGTTTGCGGAGTGAACGACCTTCGTTGCAACGGAGCCCAAGACGAAACTACCGACCGCCGTCATTCCGCGCGTACCCATCACGATGGCGTCGCACCCGAGTTCGTCAGCGCGTCTGGCGATTGTCTCCGCGAGGTTGCCGATCAAGATCTCCTTTGTATATGGCACGGCAGCCTCTTTGAGAACCTGCTCCGCGATCTCGAGAAGAGCCTCACCGTGCTTTCGCTGTAGGTTCGCCATTTTCTCGCGCGGTACGTACACCGCGATCTCGCCGTAGATATCTGGCTCGTTATGTGCGAACACGACGTGGATCGCAATGGGACCGTTCTCTTGGGCAAGAGAAATCGCGTAGCGCAAGCCGCGCAGCGCATTGTCTGAACCGTCGAATGGTACTAATACTTTTCGCATTGCCGCTCTCCTTGATGTTGCTCAGGCCACCAAACGCGCCATGGGCTCAAACGCAGTCATGGGGCAGGCACATTGTGCCGCTGCACAACCACCGATGTGGCATTTCATAACCTTGTTGATGCGCGGTGGACCGCATCCTAATTGGTCCACAGCATTTGGACGGAATGCAACAGCAACAGTAGGGGCAGCTACGGGCACCGCGTATTGTGAATGCGCTACTGCCGCCCTCTAGCATTAGAGGTGAAAGTCCTCTTGCCGTTTCGTGAAGTAGGGGAAACTCGATAAGTCGGCAGCAGCGGAACAAAACAATGTGGGTGTGCTAACGACGTACCTCCCGCCCATACTGTCAGGTCATGACCCTAACCCTCGCCACCGCCAATCTGCTCACGCTGGTCGCCGCCATTCCTGTGGCGGCGCTGGGCGGGGCGAGTTTCCTCAAAGGCGTGCTTGGCGTAGCGGCATGGCTGCGGCTGCCCAAGCTGCTGGTGGCGACGACGCTCGCTGCTTTCGCCACGTCCAGCCCCGAAATGGCCGTGTCCAGCTTGGCGGCACTTGCCGGCAAACCGGAAATCGGCCTGGGCGATGCGCTCGGGAGCAACATCGTTAATGTTGGCCTGATCCTGGGGCTTGCCTTGCTGTTCGGCGCACTGTCCGCACGTAGTAATGAACTCAGGCGCGACTTCGTGCTGGCGCTCATCGTGCCCAGTCTCACTCTGGTTCTTGCACTGGATGGCGTGTTGTCGCGCGCGGACGGTGCGCTGCTGCTCACGCTGTTCGTGCTCTGGGTGATCCTGGTCGTGCGACAGGCGATTACCCACCGACGGGAAGCCACAGTGCACATCGAGTCGCCGGTCAGACCTTTGCTCGCGTGGCTGTTTCTGCTTGTGGGGCTCGCCGCGCTGATCCTGGCCGGGCGGCTGTTCGTGACCGGGGCTTCCGGCATTGCCTTGACGCTGGGGGTGCACCCCTATCTGATTGGTGTGACCGTGGTTGCGTTGGGCACTTCGTTGCCCGAACTGGTGACCGTGTTGCTTTCCCGCTTGCGCGGCCACGACGACGTGGGGCTGGGCACCCTGCTGGGCAGCAACTTGTTCAACGGCCTGGCTATCGTGGGCGTCGCTGCCACGATTCACCCCATCCGCGCACCGCTGGACGAGGTTGCCGCAGCCCTGGTGTTTGGCGTGCTGGTAGTACTGCTGATGCTGCCGCGCGCAAGTGTCATCTCGCGTCGGCGTGGCGTGACCCTGCTTGCGGCCTACGTGGCCTTCGTCTTAGTGATGCTGGCCGCGCGCGGTTGATAGAACGTCATCGTGGCTGTCAGCGCTCCCATTGAGTGGTCGTATGCGACGCCGTATCGGTGCCTGAGCGCATGGCCGATGACATGCAGGAACCCCCGCAAAAAAAGAAGTTAGCGCTGCAGGTATTGCTTCTTGTCTTTAACGTCTTTCCACTGATCTGCGTCTTCAGGCGCTGGCTTCATGCGGGTGATGGAGCGCCAATTCTTGGCCAGTTCAGCGTTGATGGGGATCCACTCGCGCTGGTCAACGGGCACATCTTCTTCAGCATAGATGGCGTTGACGGGGCACTCGGGAATGCACACCGCGCAATCGATGCATTCATCGGGATCGATGGTGAGCATGTTGGGCCCTTCGCGGAAACAGTCCACAGGGCAGACATCGACACAGTCGGTGTATTTGCACTTGATGCAGGCTTCAGTGACGACGTGGGTCATCGTGAGTATCTTGAAAAAATGAAGGTGAAGGAAAAAACCAAGGGGGCGATTGTAAGCGGGTGCCGGGGCATGCTTGCGCAAAGACCACGCAAGCCAGGATGTTGCACCAGGTCAACAGCGCTGTTGCGTCGCTCGTTGTGGCCGCGGATTAACATCCGCGACCCATGCGTTGCCCCGAGGTGACGCAGGCAGACATTTTCAAACCTGTATCTGAGGCATTCATGAACTCAAGTAGACGTTGGAGGGCGCATATTTTTACGGCCGTGCTGAGC
>CAZZAD010000119.1:5401-8483 GCA_964652055.1 uncultured Burkholderiaceae bacterium
TAGGGCCCATACCCATCGAGTTCATGTTGTTTGCGGGCGTGTTGCTGGGCGTGGCGCTGTTTCACCGCTATGCACTGGCATTTGCAGTGGTGGGTGCCGCGGTCATTGCGCTGTACAAGGTGGCACTGTCACCTTTCAGGGCCGGCGCGGGCTTGGCGGGTTTTGCGACCCACCTGGGGCATGAGTGGGTGATTCTGACCAATCTGCTGTTGCTCTTGGTGGGGTTTGCGCTGTTGGCCAAATACTTTGAAGACAGCGCAATTCCTGAATTGTTGCCGCGTTACCTGCCCGATGACTGGAAGGGTGGCTTTGTGCTTCTGGTGCTGGTGTTTGTCCTGTCGGGTTTTCTTGACAACATCGCGGCAGCCATGATCGGCGGAGCCATCGCGCAAACGGTGTTCAAGGGCAAGGTGCACATTGGTTATCTGGCCGCCATCGTGGCGGCTTCCAATTCCGGGGGGGCGGGCTCGGTGCTCGGTGACACCACAACCACCATGATGTGGATTTCCGGGATATCACCGATAGAAGTGCTCGAAGCCTACGTCGGGGCCGTGGTGTCGCTGTGCGTGTTTGGTGTGATTGCCGCTCGCCAACAGCACCGCTTTCAACCGATACAGCGCGACGCTTCGGCCAGTGTGCATGTGGACTGGGCGTACGTTGCCATTGTTCTTTTCATTTTGGGCCTGGCCGTCGCGGCCAACGTGACCATCAATACGCGGTTCAATCATGTGGCCGACGCATTTCCATTCCTGGGGGCGGCGGTGTGGGTCGCCATTGTGCTTTCCATACCGTTGCGCGCGCCGGACTGGAGTTTGTTGCCCGGGGCGATCAAGGGATCTGTCTTCCTGCTGGCGCTCGTACTGTGTGCTTCGATGATGCCGGTGGAGCGCTTGCCCCTGGCCTCTTGGTGGACCACGTTGGGTCTGGGTTTTTTGTCTGCCGTGTTCGACAACATTCCGCTCACCGCACTGGCCATCAAGCAGGGGGGCTACGACTGGGGTTTCCTCGCTTACGCCGTGGGGTTTGGCGGCTCGATGGTCTGGTTTGGTTCGTCCGCGGGCGTGGCCTTGTCAAACATGTACCCGCAAGCCCGGTCCGTGGGTCAGTGGTTGCGCCATGGTTGGCCCGTGGCCGTTGCGTACGTGGTGGGTTTTTTCGTGATGCTCGCGGTTCTCGGGTTTCATCCGGGTAGCACACCCAGAGGCAGCGCAACCGGGGCGGGCGTGCCTGCCGTGGTGCGTTAAGCCATGTCACATCCGGACCGGTGCCGTATGGCAGGAGCAAGGCGTCGTGCGCTGCGGCCGATGCCTGTGGCGCTGCTTTTGGGCAGTGCGCTGATGCTGCTGGCCGCGCCTGCTTGGGCGGCGGCCTCCCCCTATACCCAAACCTACCTGTGGCTGGCCATAGTGCTGGTGCTGGCGAAGCTGTCGGGCGTGGTCGAGCGCCTCGGCTTGCCGGCTGTGCTCGGTGAGCTGTTGGTGGGCGTTCTGCTGGGCAACCTGACGTTATTGGGAATGGGTGAAGGCGTGGTTGACGCGATGCGCCAGGACCCCTTCATTGCGTTTATTGCGCAGTTGGGCGTGGTGATCCTGCTGTTTCAGGTCGGGCTTGAAACGCGCCTTGATGACTTGAAAAAAGTTGGCGGTCGGGCCACCGCTGTTGCACTTATAGGGGTGGTTGCGCCCTTTGTACTGGGCGCTTTTGTGGTGGGGCCCATGGTGTTGCCCGAGCTGACATTCAGTGCCTATCTTTTTCTTGGCGCTACGTTGACGGCAACTTCCGTGGGAATTACCGGACGCGTGTTTCGTGACATGGGTGTTCTGCAAACCCCGGCAGCGCGCATTGTTCTGGGGGCGGCGGTGATTGATGACGTCATCGGAATTGTCATCCTTGCCGTCGTGTCGAGCATGGTGACTGTGGGCAACGTGAGCGTAGGGTCAGTGACCCTGTTGATTGCGGAAGCAGCGCTGTTTCTGGGGGGCGCGGTGTGGATCGGCCGCATCGTGGCGCAACCATTGGCACGATTGTTCGCCTGGGTGCACGCGGGCGTGGCGATGAAGCTCACTCTGATCGTGGCGGTGGGTTTGTTTTTGGCTTGGCTGGCGGGGTTTATCGGTCTGGCGCCCATCATTGGTGCTTTTGCGGCGGGCCTTTTGCTCGAGCCCGCGTTCCTGAAAGACTTTGAACACTCGGAAGTGGTCGAAGCACTTCAGCCCTTTAAGTCGCAACTGCCGACCACGCAGCAGCCCGCTTTCGATGCAGTGCTTGAGCATCAACGTACGCATCACCATGAGCAACTGATCGAGCCGCTGGGGCACTTCATGGTCCCGGTATTTTTTGTGTACACCGGAATGCAGGTGGACCTGACAACATTGTCAGACCCAAGGGTGTTGCTGACTGCGCTGGCCCTCACGGTGGCCGCATTTGTGGGCAAAATTGTTTCGGGCCTTGCGGCAGGCCCCAACCAGCCGTGGATCGTGGGCTGGGGCATGGCGCCGCGCGGTGAGGTGGGCCTGATCTTTGCCACCGTTGGACACGAGTTGGGCGTGGTCGATGCGCAACTGTATTCCGTGATTTTGGTCATGGTGGTTTTGACCACTCTGGTGACCCCCCTGGTGCTGTCCTGGCTGCTCAAGCGAGAGGCAGCAGGTCAAACAACGTAATTGGAGATCTGCCATGTCCGACATCCATTTCATGCGTCACCATCCTCTTACCGTGGCCCAAGCCAAAAAAGTGGCACAAAAAGCTGCCGACGATCTGGCTCAGGAATATGACCTGCAAAGCGAGTGGGATGGCAATGTGCTCAATTTTCATCGGCCCGGCGTCACGGGCTGCATGAAGGTCAGCGGCGACGAAATAGACCTTGAAGTCAAATTGGGGCTGCTGCTCAAACCGTTCAAAGCCAAATTTGAAAATCACATCGCGCATCGGCTCGATGAGCTGCTGCTGGCGGCAGCCCCCGATGCCAAGCCGGCTAAAGCGCCCAAAGCCGTGGGTGCCAAAAAGAAGGCTTAGGTGGTTTTGTAGGTTGGGGTTCGCTGCGCTCACCCCAACCTTGTATTGTGATTTTGGCTTTGGTGTT
>CAZZAD010000120.1:0-8477 GCA_964652055.1 uncultured Burkholderiaceae bacterium
GCACTTCCACTTCCACGCCCTGCTGCTCGAGCAACAGACACATTTCCGAGCGGATATCTTGCAGCGAATCAACGGGGGGCACGGGGAAGTAACCGCCTTTGACTGCGGGGCGATGCGCCAGGTTGCCGCCGTCGTATTCGATTCCGGTGGACCAAGGGGCTTCTTCGGATTTGATGCGCACGGCGCAGCCCGACATGTCGACGTTCCAGGTGACCGAATCAAAAATGAAAAATTCGGGCTCAGGACCGAAGTAGGCGGTGTCGCCCAGGCCGCTCGATTTCAGATACGCCTCAGCGCGGCGCGCTAGCGAGCGCGGATCGCGCTCGTAACCTTTGCCAGTGGACGGCTCAACCACGTCGCAGCTCAGGATGAGGGTGTTCTCTTCGCGGAACGGGTCCATGCGCACGGAGCCCGCATCGGGCAGCAGCAGCATGTCGGATGCTTCAATGCCCTTCCAGCCGGCAATCGATGAACCATCAAACGGATGGCCGTGCTCAAAGGTGTCTTCAGCAAGTGCCTTGGCGGGCAGCGACACGTGCTGCTCTTTGCCCAGGGTGTCGGTAAACCGCAGATCAACGAATAGAACTTCGTTGTCTGTGATCATTTTCAATACGTCTTTGGCTGTGGCCATGAACTGCTCTCCTGAAATCGACCAAGAAGTGGATATGGGCTCTACACACCGTTGCCGGCGCAAGCGCTGCCGGCGCATCAATGAAGCCACGCGCCGAGAGGGAATCACTAAAAAGAAGAAACCGTGTCGCCACGGTTCCGGGGCGAAACTTTAGCAGCTGTGCGGCGCCGCCTTTCGGGGCTGCTCATCTGCAAGAAACAGGGCCTGTAGATCGTTGAGAAAACGCAGACCCAATGCCGTCGGTTTAATCCGCTCGTGCGTGTAGTCAAGCAGGCCTCGCTCAGTGGCCTGCGTTAACAAGGGTTCGATCTGCGACAGCGGCATCCCGGTGCGTTCGGCAAACAACACGGTGGGCACGCCGTCCGTCAGGCGCAGTGCGTTGAGCATGAATTCAAACGGTAGATCAGCGCGCCGCACCTCGGTGGACTCGGCCAGAAAATTTGCCGTCACTGCGGCTTGCAGATACGAGGTGGGTTGACGCAGGCGCACCTGGCGCAAAACCCGATGCGGGAACGAGAGCTTGCTGTGCGCCCCCGCCCCTATGCCCAGGTAGTCCCCGAACTGCCAGTAGTTGAGGTTGTGGCGACTGCGCCTTCCGGGACGCGCAAAGGCCGACACTTCGTAGTGCTCCAGACCAGCCACTGCGGTTTGCTCGTACAGGTCGTCCTGTATGGCGGCCAACGTGTCGTCATCGGGCAAGGCGGGGGGATGTTTGGCAAACACGGTGTTGGGTTCAATCGTGAGCTGATACAGCGACAAATGCGGTGTGCCAAAGCCCAGCGCCGTGTGCACGTCGGCACGCGCGGCCTGCGCAGATTGTTCGGGCAGACCCACCATGAGGGCGAGGTTGACGGTATCGAAAGCCTTCAGTGCGATATCCACCGCCGCCAAGGCCTGCGCGCGGTCATGCACCCGTCCCAGACGCTGCAGCATGCCGTCATCAAACGACTGGATGCCAAGCGAAAGTCGATTCACCCCCGAGGCGCGATAGGCAGTAAAGCGTTGCGCTTCCACGCTGCCCGGGTTGGCCTCCATGGTGATTTCGCAGTCGGGCTCCAGGGGCAGACGGGCACGCAAGTCCGAGAGCAGCCGGTCCAGTCCACGTGCTGACAACAGGCTGGGCGTGCCGCCACCGATGAACACGCTCACCACACGCCGCCCCCAGATCAGCGGCAGGCTGGCTTCCAGATCGGCACACAGTGCATCCAGATACTCGGTCTCGGGGATGGAGGCCACACCGGCGCTGGGTTCATGCGAATTGAAATCGCAATAGGGACATTTGCGCACGCACCAGGGAAAGTGCACATACAGCGCCAGCGGTGGCATGGCCGGGAGCATGAGCACGCCCGGCCGCATCAAGGCTTGCACTTCGGGCATGGGCACCACAGGCGCTGTGCGCTCCACGACCAGTTGCGGCAATCGCCCCATGGGTCTTACCAGCCCCACACCGACTGCAACTGCGCACGCAATTCACGCAGCGCCACACCCCGGTGGCTGATGGCATTTTTGGCTTCGGCGGCAAGTTCTGCAGCAGTGCAGTTCTGGGCTTCGAGAAAAAAATACGGGTCGTAGCCAAAGCCGCCCGACCCACGAGGTGCGTCCACGATGCGTCCGGACCAGCGCGCCACAGCAATCAAGGGCTCAGGGTCATCGGCATTGCGCACGGCCACCAGGGCGCATACGTAATGCGCGCGGCGGTCCGCAACGCCTTGCAACTGCTGCACCAGCAGCGTGTTGTTTTGCTCGTCGGTTGCCGACTCACCGGCATAACGCGCCGAACGCACACCAGGCGCACCCTGCAGCCCCACACAGCACAGGCCCGAGTCGTCCGACAGCGCGGGCAGTGCACTGAGCTGCGCGGCGTGCCGCGCCTTGGCGAGCGCGTTTTCGACAAACGTGTGATGGGGTTCGGGCGCGGGGCCGATGCCCAAGTCACCTTGAGCGATGACTTCGATGGGTGCCAGCAGCGCACGCAATTCACGCAGCTTGCCGGCGCTACCCGACGCCAGTACCAGTTGCGGCATACGACTTCAGCCTATGCCGAGTACGGCTTTTTGCGCGGCGATGAGCGTGCGCGTGCCCTCATGCGCCAGCTTCAGCAAAGCCTGCATCTGGTCCGCCGTGAAGGGGTGCGCTTCGGCCGTGCCCTGCACTTCCACAAAGTGGCCTTGCCCGGTCATGACAACGTTCATGTCGGTATCGCAGGCGGAGTCTTCGACGTAATCGAGGTCCAACCGGGGCTGACCCTGAACGATGCCCACCGACACGGCCGCCAGAAAATCGCGCACGGGTACCGGAGCGTTGGGATTGACCCAAACCTTGGTCTGCATCCAGCGCAGCGCGTCGTAGGTGGCCACAAACGCGCCCGTGATGGCGGCCGTGCGTGTGCCGCCATCGGCTTGCAGCACATCGCAATCCAGATGAATCGTGCGTTCGCCCAGTGCAGTCAGATCAATGACTGAACGCAGGCTGCGGCCAATCAGCCGTTGAATCTCCTGCGTGCGTCCGCTTTGTTTGCCGCGTGCGGCCTCGCGATCTGAGCGTGTGTGCGTGGAGCGCGGCAGCATGCCGTATTCGCCCGTGACCCAACCGCCGCCACTGCCCTTGCGGTGCGGTGGCACGCGGTCTTCCACACTGGCGGTGCACAGCACGCGCGTGTTGCCAAACTCGATCAACACCGAGCCTTCAGCGTATTGGGTGAAGTTGCGCGTAAAGCGCACGGCGCGCAGTTGGTCGGCACGACGCCCACCTTCGCGCCCACCTGCGGCTTTCGATTCAGTTGCCATCAATGAGCTTGGTTGAGCGCTGGATGGCGCGTTGTATCTCGGCCACGGCCTCATCGATCTTCTCGTCGGTCAGATCAAACTGCGGCTCGGGGTCTCCCGCGCGGGGAATTTGAATGGTGGAAGCCACCGCCCCATCGGGAATGACCAACGTTGAAACCGGCGCCTCGGATGGCGGAATCATGTCGATGGACTCAGTGTCGGACCACGTCATAGCCACCGCGGTGCAGTTATCCGCTTCAGCCCCGCCATTGGTCAAGGCCAGTTCAATGAGCTCGGGGACTGCACGCATCAGTGTTTTTCCGGCGAAGGCATCGGCAATGTCTCGATCATTTAGCGAACCCCACAAACCATCGGAGCACAGCAACAGAGAATCGCCGTTACGTAGCGCCAGAGGGCGACTGATCTCCACGGTGGGCGCCACAAAGGCACCAATGCAATTAAAGATGCGATTTCTTTCTGGATGGTCCTTGGCTTCTTCAGGACGAATCAACCCCGATGAAACCAGGTGGTGCACGCGCGAGTGATCGACGGTGCGATCAATGATGCGGCCACTACGTATCAGGTACAGCCGCGAATCTCCCACATGCGCCCACGTCACCAAGCCGTTTTGCACGATGGCCACGACGATAGTAGTGCGCGGCGCCTCAGGCAACGTGTGCTCTGCGCGATAACGATGCAGCTCTCGATGTGATGCCAGCACGGCCTCTTCAAGGTAGCGGGCGGGGTCAGGCAACATGGGTTTGGCATCGCGTTGATAGATCGCGGCCATGGTTTGCAGCGTGATCTGTGCAGCCACTTCACCACGGGCATGGCCCCCCATGCCATCGGCCACCATCAACATCAGAGAGTCGCGCGTGTACAGATAGCCCATGCGGTCCTGGTTGACGCGCCGCCCTCCTTTTTTGCTTTCCTGATAAATCGAAAATCGCACGCTCTGCGCTCTTTCGTTTCAAATGGGGGGCAACATCAGAACCAGCTGATGTTGTGCTCACGCATAAAGCGCACCACGCGCTCGCGCATGTGGCGTAGCCGGGCACCCGTGCGCTCCGAGAAGGAAAACTCGGGCCGTTCAGGTACGTTGTTCACCAGTTCTTTTTGCACCGCATATACCGTCTGTGGCCGCTCCAGCGAATTTAGCCGAAGGCAGCGCTCCACCATGGAAATGAGCTGCGTGGAGTACAGCCCACGAAACGAGCGCAGCGCTTGCGGCATTTTGTCTTCTTTCTGACGTTGATCCGATTCCTGCGGCGGCATGCCCGCCATGCAGGCGTAAATGCAGGCGCCAATCGAATACACGTCGGTCCACGGACCCAATTCAGCGTCGCGCTTATAGAGCTCGGGCGCGGCAAAACCCGGCGTGTACATCGGGTAGGTCTTGCTGATGTCACGCTGCAACGTTTGCCGGGCCGCCCCAAAATCGAGCAGGATGGGCGTTCCATCCATGCGCAGGTAAATATTGGCGGGTTTGACGTCTAGATGCAGCAGCCGGTTGGAATGCACCTCACGCAAACCATTCATGACCTGCGTAAACACGCGACGGATGAATCGCTCAGACAACACATCCTTCTGTTCCTTACTGCGATTACGGATCACGTGTTCCTGTAATGAGCGGCCGGATTCATAGCCCATCACCATGTAGACGGTGTCGTTGGCACGGAAGAAGTTGAGCACGCGCACGATGTTGGGATGAAAAATCGAGGCCAACGCGCGGCCTTCCTCGAAGAAACACTTCAGGCCAATGCGGTACGTATTTAAATTTTCGGGCGCCACGTAGGGCGAGAACTCGCCGGGTTTACGTTGCGCTAGCGCGGCAGGCATGTACTCCTTGATCGCCACCGAGGTGCCCTGCTCGTCGGTGGCCAGATACACGATGGAAAAGCCCCCACTCGATATCTTCTTTACAATTCGATAGCCGCCGACTTCTAGGCCTTCGGGTAAAGATGCGTTGTTTTGGGAAGCCATCGGTTACAGCAAGAGTGGTTGCAGCAGTCAATACAGCGTTTGCACTGGAAGTGCCGGGAGCGAATGTTGCCTGAACTATTAATCGTTCCGCTCCGACTTGGATCAGGAAATTCTATAGAAGAGATCGTCCATATTCGTTTTCGGTAAAGCGGAAAAAAGACGACTAATCCCTATTTGACATGAAACCCATAGCCAGCATGACCGGTTTTGCAGTGGCCGTCTGCGATGTTGACGGCGGATCCGTCTGCGTTGAGTTGAAGTCTGTCAACTCGCGCTTTCTTGATCTGGGCCTGCGCGTTGCTGATGAGTTGCGCGCCACCGAACCGGCAATACGGGAGGCCATTGCCTCTAACCTGAATCGGGGAAAGATCGAGTGCCGGGCCAGCTGGCTCAAGCGCAGCAGTGGTCAGCCGGTGCAGCTGAATCTCACCGCCTTGAATGATCTGGCCGAAATTGACCAGGCGTTGCGTGCCGCCATGCCCTGGCTGGCGCCGCTTTCCTCTGGAGAGGTGTTGGCCTGGAAAGGTGTCGTTGAAGTGCAAGACGTGGGCATTGAAGCCCTGCACAAGGCCACACTGGATGCGCTGGCCGTGGCGCTGGAAGCCCTACAGTCGTCGCGTGTACGCGAAGGCGCGGCATTGCGCACTGCGCTGATGGAACGCTGCAACGCCATTGACCTCATCGTGGCTGAGTTGACCAAGCGCGCGCCACTGATACTGGCCACAGTGGAAAAAAAACTCGCTGAACGGTTGAACCAGGCCCTGGCGGGCCCCTTGAGCGCTGGCGGCGCAATGACGCGCGAGGAAATTGGCGAGCGCATCCGTCAGGAGGTCACGCTCTATGGGCTGCGTGTGGATGTGGATGAAGAACTCAGCCGCCTGTCCACACATGTGACGGAAGTGCGGCGCGTACTGGCCGCAGGCGGTCCCGTGGGGCGCCGTCTGGACTTTCTGATGCAGGAGCTCAACCGTGAAGCCAACACGCTGGCCTCTAAAGCCTCGGCGGTTGATCTGACCCATGCTGCGGTGGAACTCAAGCTCACCGTTGAACAGATGCGCGAACAGGTTCAGAACCTGGAGTAGCAATGAACTCACTGCCCATTCAACCCAGCCCAACGTATGCGGGCAACCTGTTTATGGTGGTCGCGCCTTCGGGCGCAGGCAAATCCACGCTCGTCAATGCCTTGTTGGCCAAAGAACCTGGTATTGAGCTTTCGGTATCCACCACCACGCGCCCTCCCCGTCCGGGCGAAGTCAATGGCCGCGAATATCACTTCGTCAGCGTTGAAGAATTCAAGGAACTGCGCACCCGTGGCGAGTTTCTGGAAAGCGCTGAAGTGCATGGCAATTTTTATGGCACATCGCGTCGCTGGATTGAAGAGCGCATGCAGACCGGCAACGACGTGTTGCTGGAAATTGACTGGCAGGGTGCGCGCCAGATGAAAGGCCATTTTGGCCACGCCATTGGCATCTTCATCCTGCCGCCTTCCATCGAAGCGTTGGAAGCGCGTTTGCACAAACGTGGTCAGGATTCGGTCGAGGTGATCCGCCGTCGGCTGGTGGCTGCGGGCAGCGAAATTGCGCACGCCCCGGAGCTCGATTACGTGATCATCAATGAAGATTTCAACCTGGCGCTTGAGCAGCTGACGGCCATCGTGACTGCAGCGCGCCTGCGCTGTGCCACCCAGGCCACAAGGCACCATGATCTTTTTGTACAACTGGGCATTCCGCAGTGATTCATACTGCACTCGGTAGACTGCCCCGTCTTTCCTAACTGAAATTTTTCAACTGAAAGTCGAGTTTCTTATGGCCCGTATCACCGTTGAAGATTGTCTGAAACAGATCCCCAACCGTTTTCAGTTGGTTCTGGCTGCTGCCTACCGTGCCCGTCAGCTGGCACAAGGCCATGCGCCCAAGATCGACACCAAAGACAAACCCACCGTTTCCGCACTACGCGAAATCGCAGCACAGAAAGTGGGCATTGAGATGCTGCGTAAGGTGCCAACTTAATCAAGACTCAAACATTGCAGCGTTGGAGCAGCAAGGCTAGCCTTGCTGTGAACGGTTATTCATATGAGTGAATCCAACGCCCCTCCTTCCGATCTACCACCCGGTGGTTACACGCCGGCTGGCTTGGCGCGCCGCGCGGCATCTGCGCTGCGGCGCGCTGGCAAGGCGGTATGGGGCCCCGCCCAGGCGCAGCCCCCCGCCAACCTCAGCGTTGTTAGCTTTGCGCACCTGACTGAGCGGCTGCGCAAGCATTTGCCGTCGGCTGACCTTGCACGCATCAAAGAGGCCTATCGCTTTTCCGACGCGGCGCACCTGGGCCAGTTTCGCCGTAGTGGTGAGCCCTACATCACGCACCCGATTGCGGTCGCGGAAATTCTGGCCGATTGGAAGCTGGACGCCGCCGCCATTCAGGCCGCCCTGATGCATGACGTGATGGAAGACTCAGGGATCCGCAAAGAAGAATTGGCCGAACGTTTTGGCCCCGTGGTGGCTGAACTGGTCGACGGCGTTTCAAAGCTGGACCGCCTGCGTTTTGATTCCACAGAACAGCAGCAAGCTGAGAGTTTCCGCAAGATGCTGCTGGCCATGGCGCGCGATGTGCGCGTCATCCTGATCAAGCTGGCCGACCGCACCCACAACATGCGCACCATGGGCGACATGCCGCGCAGCAAATGGGGCCGGATCTCGTCCGAGACGCTGGAGATCTACGCGCCGATCGCGCACCGGCTCGGGCTCAACCACAGCTACCGCGAACTGCAGGAGCTGGCGTTCAAGCACCTGTTTCCCTGGCGCTACGAGATCCTGAGCAAGGCGCTCAACAAGTCGCGCAACCGGCGCAAGGACCTGATCGCGCGCGTGCAGACCGAGGTCGAGACTGCCTTCGGCCAGCAGGGCATCGAGACCCGCATCCGCGGACGGCAGAAGACGCTGTTCTCGATCTACCGCAAGATGCAGCTCAAGCACCTGTCGTTCGCGCAGGTGACCGACATCTACGGTTTCCGGATCGTGCTGCCCGAGCTGATGAACTGCTACACCGCCCTGGGCGTGCTGCACCAGCTCTACAAGCCGCTGCCGGGCAAGTTCCGCGAC
>CAZZAD010000121.1:0-8329 GCA_964652055.1 uncultured Burkholderiaceae bacterium
AATCAGCGGTCACGTTGGGCCGGAATCAGCGGTCACGTTGGGCCGGAATACGCAGCTTGGCGGTTTTGCTCTGCAAAGCAGCTCGGTGCGAGGACAGGAGCGGCTGGCGGAAGAGGGTGCGGGACATAGGCCTGAACGGACTCGCCCAGCGTTGTGGAGATGACGTAGGTTCCAGTTGATCGACGCATATTAAAGAGTTATTTAATTGATTGTTGACATATTAAATCATTCTTTAATTTGCTCTGGGCGAATTAAAGCCTTTTTTATGTCGACACACTGTCAGTTGGCGGTCAGTTGGAGAGTTGAGTGAAGTGTGAAACTCACTCAAGCGGCCTTGCCGTCGTGAGGTCACTTTGACAAAGCGATTGGATCGTTAACCCATCCTGCTGCGGCAGGTCTTATTGAGGGCAGTTCGGTGAGGCGAACATAACCTCGGAGGTGCATCGATGTGTGGTCGTCGTGCGGGCTAGTTTTTTCTGCCGGTTACGCCGTTAGTTTACATAATATGCATTATCGGCATTAGCTGCTGCACTTAAAAGGCGACTTTAAACATCTTCCTCAACTCGTTGAAATATATGCATTTATTAAGTAACTTATGCGGTCAATCCATTTCGTAATAATTAACACGAACTTAATCTCATAACGCTTTGAATGTATTAATAAAACATGATGAGCTTGCGGCGCCGACATGCGCGATATCGACATTCCTTAACTCAGCAAGCTTCGCGGCTACGTGGGCAACAAATGCCGGTTCATTGGTTTTTCCACGGAACGGCACGGGGGCCAAATAGGGCGAGTCGGTTTCGATCAGCAGGCGTTCATCGGGCACTTTACGGGCGACCTGTTGCAGGTCAACTGCGTTTTTGAAGGTCACGATGCCGGAAAAGGATATGCAAAACCCCATCTCGAGTGCGGCGTCGGCGACGGCTTGGGATTCGGTAAAGCAGTGCATGACGCCACCGACGGCGTCGGCGCCCTCCTCGCTCATGATGCGCAGCGTGTCGGCGGCGGCGGCTCGGGTGTGAATGACCAGGGGTTTGCCAGCCTTTTTGGCGGCGCGGATATGGACGCGAAAGCGTTCGCGCTGCCATTCCAAAGGTTCTTTGAGCCGAAAGTAATCCAGCCCGGTTTCGCCGATGGCACGCACCTTGGGATGGCGCGCTAGATTGACCAGGGTATCTACATCGGGTTCTTGCACGTCCTGATAGTCCGGGTGCACCCCGACCGTGGCCACGATGTTGGGCTCGCGCTCGGCTAGCGCCAGGATCTTGGGAAATTCTTCTAGGGTGGTGCACACGTTCATGGCGCCGGCTACGCCCGCCAAGCGCATACGCTCGAGCACGCCGGGCATGTGGTCGGTCAGCTCGGGAAAGGTCAAATGACAGTGGGAATCAATAAACATAAGCTGCAATGAATAGGAGACCGCCCTGCCCGCTGGCAGGCGTTGCAAACAAAACAGTTAAACGGTATGCGTGGGACGCGAAGACTTGAGCGCCGAGCCCAACAGCTCTTCAATGCGTCTTTTGGCGTTCGCGCCAGCTTCATCGGCCGGAAAATGCACGCCGATGCCCGCCTGCCGCTGACCGCAGCCCGGAGGGGTGACCCAGATCACCTTGCCGGCGACCGGAATCTTGGTGGGGTCGTCCATGAGCGACAAGATGAGGTACACGTCGTCGCCCAGCTCGTACTTGCGACTGGTGGGTAGAAAAATACCGCCGTTCTTCAGGTAGGGCATGTAGGCGGCGTAGAGCGCTGCTTTCTCTTTGATGGCCAGAGACAGCACAGCGGGACGGGCTGCGCCGCCTGCGGTGGCCGGATTGGCTCCAGCTGCCGCCGCGGCATTGATTAGCTTGGTCATTGGCCCTTCGCTCATCGCCTGCCTATCTCTTCGATTGGTGGTTACGTTGCAAACAGTCGCTGGTAACTCAAAAGCGCCTGTTCAATCAGTGACTTTGCATTGAGCGCTGGATGCGCGCATTCCCGCCGCAGTTGCGCCAGGTACTGTTGCCAGTCCAGGAGCTCACGCTCAGAGGGAATGCGCATGACCAATTGCGAGATGCGCTCACTGAGCGACGGATGGTAGCGAAGCGGTGCACCACTTCGATGCGCTAATAAGTCCCATCCCCAGCGCTGAAACAGGCGGATTGCCGCCACCGCCGCAAAGGCTTTGGGAAACTTCAGCGCGCCTACAGCCCCCAAACCCGCCTGCCCGCCCTCTTGCAACCAGCGCAGCAGTACCGGCAATACGGCTTCAGCGGCTTCGTCTTTGGCTTCAAGCAGGGCGTCGAGCGGCGCCCCACCCGCGGCGGCCAGGCGCTCGCTCGGCGTTTCCAGCCCCTGCCCGGCCAGCCACTGCGCAGCCACGGACCCTTCGGGCGTATGCACGCGGTAGAGCATGCAGCGTGAGCGCACGGTGGGCAGCACTTCGTCCAGTGCGTCGGTGCACAAAATGAAAAATGTTCCTGGCGGTGGTTCTTCCAGTGTTTTAAGCGCGGCGTTGGCGGCGGCGCTATTGAGGGCATCGGCGGGCGCCAGCACCACCACGCGCAGCCCACCGCGGTGCGTGGCTACGCCAAAGAAGTCGCCCAGTTCGCGCACTTGTTCAATGCGGATTTCACGGCTTTCGCGTTTGTCTTCGCTTTCCTCGCTGGTGGATTCATCGGCGGCCGATTCGTTTTCTTCAGCCGCACCCTGTGTGCGCCATTGCGCCAGGGCATCGGGGACCACCACGCGCAGGTCGGGGTGGTTATCGGCAGTGAATAGTTCACAGCCAGAGCACGTGCCACACGCGGCGCCCGCTTGCGGTGATTCACACAGCAGATCACGGGCCACGTCGAGCGCCAGTGATTTTTTGCCGATACCGCGCGCGCCATAAAGCAGCACGGCATGCACGCCGCGCTCTGGCAGAGCGCGCAACTGGGCGCGCTGCTGCGTCATCCAGGGAAGCTCGGGATAGGGATTCATAGCCAATGCGCGATTCGGGCTGCGATTCGGGTTTGCAGCGCATCGGCCGAAGCCGTGCCGTCCAGCACACAGAACCGCTCGGGGTAACGCACAGCGCGCTCCAGATAAACGGCACGCACGCGCGAGAAAAACTCCACGGGTTCGGATTCAAAGCGATCTGCCGCACGTGCATCCGCCAGTCGCGCAGCGGCGACGGCCGGATCCACATCTACGAGGAAGGTCAGGTCGGGTTGCAGCTCGGGATGGACCCAGCGCTCCAGAGCGGCCACGTCGGATTCGGGCAGCCCTCGCCCACCGCATTGGTAGGCATAGGTGGCATCGGTAAACCGGTCACAGATCACCCAGCGCCCTGCAGCCAGAGCAGGTTGAATCACCTGCGCCAGATGTTCGGCGCGCGCCGCAAACATGACGAGTGTTTCAGCGCGCGAGGTCATGGGTTGGTTCAGCACCAACGCACGCAGGGCTTCGCCCGAAGGAGTGCCGCCGGGTTCACGGGTTTGTACAGGGTGGGCTCCGCGTGCGCGCAGGTGTTCAACCAGGCGTTGCAGCTGGGTGCTTTTGCCTGCGCCGTCGATGCCCTCAAAGCTGATGAATCGGCCCCGCGTTTTGTTCATCGTGCGCCCTGCAATTGGAAGCGCGCCACAGCGCGGCTGTGATCAGCCAGCGATTCTGAAAACTGCGACGTGCCGTCACCGCGCGCCACGAAATAAAGCGCCCGGGTTTGCGCCGGATTGAGCGCCGCCTCCAGGGCCGCTCGCCCCGGCATGGCAATGGGCGTGGGCGGCAGACCCGCGCGCGTGTAGGAGTTGTAAGGGCCGTCGGCCAACAAATCACGCTTGCGCAGATTGCCATCGAACTGCGCACCTAAACCGTAGATCACGGTGGGATCGGTCTGCAGCAACATGCCTTTGCGCATCCGGTTCACAAACACCCCGGCAATCTGTGCGCGTTCAGCGCCCTGCCCCGTTTCTTTTTCGACGATGGACGCCATGGTCAGTGCTTCATACGGTGTCTTGTAGGGCAAATCGGGCGCGCGGGTTTCCCACGCTTTGGCAAGCAACATCATTTGTGCCCGGTGTGCGGCCTTGAGCAAATCCAGGTCGCTCGAGCCTGGGTCAAACACATAGGTGTCTGGGGCAAACAGCCCTTCGGCGTGAGGATAAGGCGCACCCAGGGCTTTCAACAGCGCTTCGTCGGTCAGGGTGGAACTCTCGGCCTTGAGTTCAGCGACCTGACGCAATGCTGCACGCAGGTCGCGCAGGCTCCAGCCCTCGATGAGGGTGAACCGCTTGCGCATGACTTCACCACGGCGCAGCTTGTCGATGATCTCGTGCACGGTCATACCGCGTGTGAATTCGTAGCGACCCGCGCGCAGCGACTGCGTTGCGCCGGCAACCCGTGCAGCGGCCACAAAAACGTCTTCATTCAGATCCAGACCGGCCTGGGCAAGCGACCGTGCAATCGCGCGCGCATGAGCGCCCGTGGCCACGCGCACTTCAACGCGATCCGTGGGCATATGCAGGGGGCGCGAATACCAGCGCCACACCGTGACTGAGGCCGTGGCCAGCGCCAACAAGAGCACAACGAACATCGCTGCGCCCAATCCCAGACCTTGCTGGACGTGGGGACCAGCGTGTGCACTGCAGCGGTGAAATTTCAGTGACAACAAAGCATGACCTCTGTGTTTTGCAGACCTGTTCTTATGATACGGTCGACCTCAATATGAACACTGAAACCTCCCGCGCAACGGTATGGCAAGCGTCTGACGCTGACTTGAACGCGGCGCTGACGCGTCCTGTGCTGGCGCCCCTCACAGAGCTGGGCGTGATTCAGGCGCAGGGGCCCGATGCAGCATCGTTCCTGCAGGCGCAACTCACCAACAACAGCACGGCGGCGCTCTCGCAAGTGGCCCGCAATGGTTACTGCACGCCCAAGGGTCGGCTGTTGGCGGTGTTTGATCACTGGAGCGACGAGCAGACGCACTATCTGCAACTGCCGCGCGAGATTCTGGCGCCGGTGCTCAAGCGCTTGTCGATGTATGTGCTGCGCGCCAAGGTCAAACTGACTGATGTGAGTGAGGCCTGGAGCAGTTACGGCCTGATGGGCCCGGGTGCAACGCAGGTGCTTGCGCAAGCGGGGCTGCCGGTGCCCGATGTGAGTGTCTCGGCCATACAAGGCACGCTGCGCATTGCGCACTTGCCTGATGGCACGCGGGGTAAAGAGCGTTACCTGCTCATCAGCCCTCGTGCGGATGCTGATGCGGCCCTGGTGCCGTTGGCCGGCGTTCAAAAGGTGGATGGCGCGGTGTGGTGGTGGTCGCAGATTGACGCGGGCATCCCCACCGTGTTGGCCGCCACACAGGAAAAATTTGTGCCGCAGATGATCAATTTTGAAGTGCTGGGCGGCGTGGATTTTCGTAAAGGGTGTTATCCGGGGCAAGAAGTAGTGGCGCGCAGTCAGTATCTGGGCAAGTTGCGCCGTCGTATGCATCTGGCGCATGTGGACGACACCACCGTGGCTGGTGCCGACGTTTACGCCGGTGATCAAGAACAGCCCGTGGGTTGTGTGGTGCTGGCTGCGGCCGCATCGGGCGGGGGCATGGATGTTTTGTTTGAGTGTGGTGTGGATGCAGTAGGCGGGCCGCTGCACTTGGGTCCGGCAGGCTCGGCATTGGCGTTGCGCCCCCTGCCCTACGCCCTTACGGATGTGACGGCCTGAGTTCAGAATGAATTCATCATGTGCCTGATCCTCGTCAGCTGGCAATCGCATCCGGATTACCCACTGGTCATCGCGGCCAACCGGGATGAATTTTATGCGCGCAAGACCCGGGCTGCGTCCTGGTGGGGTCAGGCGGTGTCGGTGCTCTCGGGTCGCGATGAAGAAGCGGGTGGGACGTGGCTGGGCATCAATCGTCGCGGCCGCTTTGCCATGTTGACCAATGTGCGGCTACCGACAGAGCGCAACCCACTGGCGCCCACTCGGGGCGGCCTGGTGGTGGCGGCACTGCAGTCGGATACGCCTGCCGGACCCTTTGCGCATCAACTCTGCGCCCGCGCATCAAGCTACAACGGCTTCAATCTGTTGGTGGGCGATTTGGGATCGGCGCCTCAGTCCCGGTCTTCTCTGATGTACGTCAGCAACCGCATCGACCACACCCCACGCCCACTTGCGCCCGGCATCTATGGTTTGTCCAACGCGTTTCTGGATACCCCCTGGCCTAAGGTCACGCGTTCGGTCAGCCGCTTTGCACTGCAAATTGCGTCTGAAGTGAACCCGTTGGAGCTGATGGCTCTGCTTGCGGACCGACATCTCGCCGCTCATGCGGAGCTGCCCAACACAGGTGTTTCGGTGGAGTGGGAACGGGCGCTATCGGCTATTCAGATACGTGCGTTGGGTTACGGCACACGTTCGAGCACCGTTCTGACGGTGCGCAGTGATGGTCTGGTCACGTTTCTGGAGCGCAGCTTTAAACCCGATGACCCCGGTCTTTTTACTGATCGGCACTATGAATTCATGGTCGATGGCATACCGCAATATCCGGGCGGAATCGGCATGCAAAACGATCATTCGTAAATGTCACGCCGCCGCTGGTGCGGCTTGACGACTTGCAACTCAAACCAGGACGCAAACTTTGCGCAAGTCGGATCGGTACGCCGCTCCAGCCATGCACGCAGACCTCGCTCGGTAAAGCACTGCAGCCGCGTGCCGGGAGCCGACACCAAACCGTCGCGGCCCGAGATGTACCGAGCGCGGTCAAGATTGCGACCATGCCCCTGAATGCGACAGGCCGCAAAAACATCGAGCGTGGCGACGTAAATGGCGTCGTCTTCAAACAGCACGCGCACGTGGTGGCCATCGTATTCAAAGTAATTGCCGTTCCATTGCCCCCAGAGTTGTGCCGCTATCCAGCCGCGAACTGTATGGGTGCTGCGCGCAAGATGAGCCACAATAGCCAGGCACCCCAGAACGGCGCCATCATCACTACCCCGATGATGGCCGCGCCTCCTCGCCTGAGCAGAAAGAACGTGACCACGCTGCCCAGGGGGAGCCAAAGTGTCCAAAGGATCCAACCCCAGCGCACGCTATGCGCGTCAGGGTCGGCAAATGCACTACTTATGGAATAAGGCACGTTAGAAACTACTCAGTGCCGTGAAACAACTACTGACGCAATAAAGCCAGCTCGCGGTTCAGTGAACTGATATTGGCCTGCGCGCGCTGGATGTCTTCCTGCATTTTGGCGGTGCGCTCTTGATAGCGGGCGTAGTTGCGTTCATCACCCTTGCGATCGGGTTCGCCACTTTTGTATTCGGCTTGCAGACGTGCAAGTTTTTCCTGCTCGGACTTCAGTTCTTCATCAAGAATCTGGCGTCGATCAGAGTCGCGCGCGCGCTGGGTGTCGCGATCGACCTTGGGAAAGTTGGCCGGTTGTGCAGTCGATGCAGACGCTGAAGATGCACCACGCCGGGGCGCAGGCACAGAAAGGATGGGGTACATGTCCAGACGCTTGCATGAGCGTGACGTGGCGCTATTGGTATACGTTTTTTGCCCGTCCGGCCCTACGCAGACGTACACATAAACATCGGACTGGGCGATGGCTACGGATGCGCTTGCGTAGAGCAAGGCACCGATGCATGCGCTAGATATGGATTGAACCATTCGCGAGTGAATGCCCATAAAACCACCTTTGGCGGAGCCCCTGCCCCCAAAAAAAACGCATGCGTCGCCCATCAACATAAGGCCGCATACCGTATTTCAATATACCGTTCGGCGGGGCTTACAGCCATCAATTTTTCAAATGGCGCAAAGCACAAGAGCTGATGCGGTGGGAGGTAGAAACCTAGAGATGGGTTCAACCCAGAGGCAGGTTGCCCCAGCCCAAGCCGGGGCAACCTTCACTGCAGAGTTACTGGCTGTAATACATGTCGAATTCAACCGGATGCGTGGTCATACGGAAGCGCGTGACTTCCTGCATTTTCAGCGCAATGTAGGCATCGATCATGTCGTTGGTGAAGACACCGCCGCGCGTGAGGAACTCGCGGTCTTTGTCCAGATACTCCAGCGCCTGGTCGAGCGAAGAGCACACGGTCGGGATCTTTGCGTCTTCCTCTGGGGGCAGGTCGTAGAGGTTCTTGTCAGCGGCATCGCCGGGGTGAATCTTGTTTTGCACGCCATCCAGACCGGCCATGAGCAGCGCAGAAAACGCCAGGTACGGGTTGGCGGTGGGGTCAGGGAAGCGCACTTCGATACGGCGACCTTTGGGGTTGGACACGTATGGAATGCGGATCGAAGCAGAACGGTTGCGGGCCGAGTAGGCCAGTTTGACCGGCGCTTCAAAACCAGGAACCAGGCGTTTGTAGCTGTTGGT
>CAZZAD010000122.1:0-2426 GCA_964652055.1 uncultured Burkholderiaceae bacterium
CTCCCCAACCCTCTCCCGCAAGGGGAGAGGGAGTCTGAGATATGTACCTAATCAGGTGATTTAATAGTTCTCTTCCGTTTTGGGTGGTATACAACGCCTCACCGCTGCAGCCATCGTCAGGTGCATGCTTTTTTGAAAGAATTGCCCGGCAGGTGAGAGAGCATGCCAGCCCTTTGATAATGTAAGGATTATTCCTTACCATAAGACTTGGCTCAGACTCACAGGAGGCTCCCATGCCCACCATTCATGAAGTTGCCACCATCACATCCAAGGGACAGATCACCCTGCCCAAGCCCATCCGCCAAGCCCTGGGGGTGGATGCCGGGGGTATGGTGGCCTTTGATTTCATGGGCGACCGCATCATCGTCACCCGCGTCATCGATGAACCTCACGAAGACCCTGCTATTGGCAGCTTTCTCGCCTTGCTGGAAAAAGAAATTCAGTCCGGGCGCCACATCGCCGCGCTGCCTGACAGCTTGGCGCGCTCCATGCTCGCCGCCCTTGGCAAGCGGGTGGATCTGAACAAGGACATTGAAGGCGACGTGGCACTGTGACTCAGCGTCGCGGATGGAATCTGCTCTTGCATGATTGCCTGATCGAGCAGCTTCAGAAACTGGAGGCTGCGTCCTCACGTGCCAAGGCACAAGACCCAAAAGGCTTCGAGTCCAACGCCAACGTCAAGCTGTTTGACGCCCTTGCGACACTGATTTTGGAGGTAGTCCCTGGCGACCCGAACCGCGATGAGTACCGGCAAGGCAATACGATGGGGCCTGCGTTTCGCCACTGGCGCCGAGCCAAAATCGGTCGGCGCTTTCGGCTATTCTTTCGGTTTGACTCCAAGACCCGGATCATCATCTTCGCCTGGGTCAACGATGAGCACACCTTACGCTCATCTGGCGCCAAGACAGCCCCTTATGTGGTCTTCCAGAAAATACTCCAGTCCGGCCATCCTCCCGATGACTGGGATGGCTTGCTCGCCGCAAGCAAGACTGACTGGAAACGATAAGGTGGTTACCACGTCAGCCGCCTCTAAAAACCGGGCATAGGCCCAGCCTTGGGCTTATAGCAAATAGGGTGACCAGAACCTTGCCCCCCCTGGGAGGCCCATGGTGGCGGTATTCCGTCAACGTGCTGGATGCCACAAATTGAAATCCGACCCCTATTCTTCAAAATGCAAGCTACTTGCACATGCGCAGAAAGGGCGTTACAGGCTCATTCCATTATTTTTTTCGCGAACCCCATTTGGGTGACACACCATTTTTCGCGCTGCGCTCATACCGCGCAGAGCGCGGCTTTGTCGGGCACAGGCCAGTTTGATCAAGCTGGCCGGTGTGCCCACCGCGTGCGCAAAGGTGGTGAAAAATGAGTCTGCACAGGCAATAAATGCCTCAGTGTCCATACCGAGGCGCTGCAGCAGGGGCGGCACATGGTGCGCAATGGTGCCGCGTTTGTGGGGATGCACCACACGGCCCACTGTATCCACCAGGTCCAGATACTCCTCCAGCCCGAACGGCACGGCCTGGGCGAACCGGGAGGTGGGGTCGCAAGGCATTAACGCAGCCTCGGGCAACGCGGCCAGGGCTTGCTCAGGCAGCAGCCCGGGCAGATCGGGCGCGCTGACGGCGGACGGCACAGGCATCGCAGGCAATGCAGGGGCACCCACCGGCACCCACGCCTCGCCGCGCAGGTCGCCCAGGCGGGCCGCAATGGAGGTGTGTGCGCTGTCCTCCAAGCACTCGGCCATACCGGCCCGCACAGGGTTGAGGTCAACGTAGGCCATGGCCGACAAAAGGGCTTGCTCGTCCAAGAGCGCCTGACTTTTAAAGCGTCCCTCCCAAAAGCGCCCTTTCACGCCATCTTCTGCATTGGCCTGGCGGGCAATGGATTCATTGAGCACGCGCATGTACCACGACACATCAAACAACCGGGTGCGGTATATGCCGGCAAACTCAGCCACCTTGGCCAGCTCTGCATCGCCCATCAACGCGCGCAACTGGGGCTGCATATAGCGCTGCACCAACACGGGGCCGGTGAACAGCTGGGTCCAGCGGCGCAGCACTTCGTCGTCGCCCCAGGTGCGGGCACGCTCTGCATCGATGCGCAGCACGATGTGATAGTGGTTGCTCATCACTGCGTAGGCCGCTACATCGATGGCAAATAACGAGGCAAGCTCTCGGATACGGGTCTCCACCCAGCCACGGCGGTGCTCAAAGTTTTGGCCCGAGTGGGCATCGTGGCCGCACAGGAAGGCTCGGCGCACGCAGCGGTTGACCATGTGGTACCACGGGGTGTCGGGCAGGGAGATGAGGGCGGAGCGGGGGCGGGTCATTGGAATATTAGTTTAGTATTTGCTTGAAATTTAGGCAACTAAAGTTGGTGTCCTTTTGGTGGCCGGGCCTGCTCGTCCAGCAGCGCCTGGCTTTTGA
>CAZZAD010000122.1:2436-8305 GCA_964652055.1 uncultured Burkholderiaceae bacterium
GCGACTCGACCATGCCGGCGCGAATGGGGTTGAGGTCCACATAGGCCATGGCCGCCAGCAGGGCCTGTTCGTCCAGCAGCGCCTGGCTTTTGAAACGCCCCTCCCAGAAGTGGCCCTTCACGCCATCCTCGGCATTGGCCTGGCGCGCAATCGACTCGTTGAGCACGCGCATGAACCAAGACAGGTCACACAGCCGCTGCCGGTAGGTGTGGGCCATCTCGCGCACCTTGTCGCACTCGGCGTTGCCCAGGGTGGCACGGGTGGCGGGCTGCACATAGCGCTGCACCAGCATGGGGCCGGTGAACAGCCGCGTTCAGCGGGCCAGCACCTCATCGTCGGTCAAGGCTGCGGCGCGGTCTGCGTCCACACGGAGCACTACGTGGTAATGGTTGCTCATCACCGCATAGGCTGCCACGTCGATGGCGAACACCGAGGCCAGCTCACGGATGCGGGTCTTGATCCAGCCCCGGCGGTGCTCGAAGCTCTGGCCGCTGACGGCATCGCGCCCGCAAAGAAAGGCACGGCGCACGCACCGGTTGACCACGTGGTACCACGGCGTGTCGGCCAGCGAGATGAGGGAGGAGCGGGGGCGGGTCATGGGTGGAGCCCAGAAAACTACGGCAAGTATGTCAATTAAAGTGGGTGTCCTTTTTTATTTCCTTTGATGACATGTGAGCTTTACCGTGCACCCACTCAGGGGCCAAAAAAAACCCCGCTGCCTTTGAAGGCAGCGGGGTTATGAGGTACTCACCTGCACCGCCTGCCGAAGCAAGCGGTGTCTCCAAGAGAGATTAGGCGAACACGAAGTCAGCGGCGGTGATGGCGCCGGTGTGGGTCACAACACCCAGCAGTTCCAGTTCGCCTGCGCCAACTGCGTTGTTAGCGGTAGTCGAGACGAAGTGGTAAACACCAACTTGCGTACCTGCGGCGTTGGCCACCACAAAGTAAGCTTCTTCACCAACGGTTTCGTTGGCAACCGCACCGATCGCAACCCTCACCTGGACTTCGTTGGTCAGGTCGAGCGCGGTAGCGCCAGTGATCAACGCGCCACCGACAGCGCCGTTCAGGTTGAAGGCACCAGTAGCGACTGCCGTGAAGGTCGTGCCAGGAGCTTGGGCTGCGGCAAGGGCGTTCAGGACAACGCTGGTACCTGCGCCGCTGACCTGGAAGGTGTCATTGGCGGTGATGAAGTTGGTGACAGTGTCCACAGCCGTGAACGTGCCGCCAACAGCAACTGCACCGTGGCCTTCGTCAGCACGAACAAAGTCGGCTGCAGTGTCAGCACCCAGATTGATCGAGTCGACGCCACCACCACCAACGATCATGTCAGCACCAGCACCACCAACGATCGTATCGTTGCCGCCACCAGCCGTCACGTTCAGGCTCAAGAAAGCGCCGTTACCGCCACCTGCACTGGTGATACCGCTGGCATCCAGGTTCAGCTGGGTGCGCGCGGCAGGCAGCAGAGGGTTGTCGATTGCCGTAATGGTCAGCGTTTCGATACCCGTAACAGAAGCCGTTTGCGTGCTGTTCACCAGAGCGTCCACCGTGGCATTGTCCAGCTGCAGGATCGACGTTTGCACCGAGGCGGTGTCGTTGGTGAATTCCAGCGTACCGATGTTGGTCACACCAGCCAGGTCACCAATGGTCACCACAGCCGCATTGCGCACTTCGATCACGTCTGCGTTGGCGGCGTTGCTGGAAGCATTGCCACCACCGCGAACTGCACCACCGTCAATCAACGCAGAGCCGTTGATGTTCGCGTCAGCCAAGATGAAACGGTCAGCAGTGCGCGAGGCACCCTCTTCACCGTTGTAGCTGAAGCTACGGTTGGCAGACAGGCCGCGCGCGTCGATCGTCACGCCACGCTCAATGCCCGTGCCACCAGTGTCGGCAGTGCCGACGGTGTCGTTGGCAGGGTCATTGTCGTTGACGATAGCGATGCGACGCACACCACCAGCGTCCACGCCGTTGGCATTGATCAGGTCGTTGGTCAGCGTCAGGTTGTACGCGTTGACAGCGCCACGGGCGTTGTTATCTCCAACATTGTTGCCAACCAGATGGATGGTCTCGAAGCCGGACACGTTGGTCCACTCGGACGCGCCCAGCGTGATGGCCACGCCGTTGCCGTCGATGACCAGGGTGTCGGAGCCTTCACCACCGGTAACGGTGTCGGAAATGGTCAAACCAGCACGCGAATCATTCAGCGCGTCGAAGATCACGAAGTCGTTGCCCGAACCCATCTTGATGACCTGTGCACCGGTCGCTGCGATCGAGTTGCTCACGCGCACAATGACGTCGCCAGCATAGGTGGAGGCGTCGATCGTAGCGGCTTGCAGGCGCTCTGCAGCAAAACCGCCCACGTCCACAACACCCACGCCGTCATTAGCGGTGCCATCCTGAGCCTTGCGCAGCAGGTTGGCGGTGGAGTCCAGGTTGAAGAAGTTGCCAGCAGCGCCCGTACCATTGATGGTGATGGTGCCCGTGTAAGCCGTGCCATTGCCTTGCGCCACATTGGCGGCGTTGTGGCGGTTGGCCGTCAGCGCCACGCTGTTGCTTTCGCTGTCGTTATCGGTCAGCGTCAGGCTGGTCACCGTGTTCACAAACGTGTTGGCAGAGCCAGCAATGTTTTGAGCTTGCGCGTAGTTGAACGTGTTGCCAGTAACAGTGCTCAGCGTACGGTCGCTGTCGGTGTACAGCGTGAAGTTAAAGCGCGGGTCGCTGTTCACACCATCAGCAATGGTGATGCCAGCGGCGGTCACACCGTCAGCCACGTCGATGTCCACAAAGTTTTGGAAGATCGCGTTAGCAGCCCCTGCAGGAGCGGTGGTAGCCGTGGTGTTGCCAGAATGGCGGATGGAAACGCTGGTGGCTTCTGCAGCCGACAGGTTCACCAGGTTGTAGGTGGTAGAACCGGCGTTGTTGGTGTTGTTCAGCAGCTGGATGGCGTTGTCGCCATCGATCTGGTTGGCACGCACAGCCATCGTGGTGTTGACAGCACCACCCGTGCGCCACACCTGCACCGCCTCGAATTCCGAGACTTGCTTGACGGTGGCGCTTGCCTCCAGGAAATCGACGCCGGCGGCACTATTGCTGTTGAAGCGGATGGTGTCGGTACCTTCGCCACCCTTGATGGTGTCGGTCACGCCCACTTGCTCGAACACGCGCACGCTGTCGTTGCCCTTGCCGCCCGTCAGGCTGAAGGCCACGTTGCCGTTGGACTTGCCGTCAGGAATGGCGTTGATGATGCCATTGACCAGCAGGTTGTCGAACAGGCTGACCGTCAGGTTGCCTTCAAATGCGGAGGCGTCCAGCGTGGTGAACGAACCAGCCACGTTGCTGAAGGTGCCAATGGTCAGGTTCGACTTGCCGGTGATGACCAGCTTTTGCAGGTCTTCTGCCATCAGACCTTGCACGAGTGGAGCCGCCGCGCCAACGAAGTTGTCCGCGCCAGTGGACACGAGGTTGATGGTCTCGAAGCCTTGCGTAGGCGTACCAGAGTTTTGCTCGACGCGCACACGGCCAGCATTGACGTTGCTCAGTGTGAGCGTGGTCGAATCAGTTGCACCAGCTACTGCGCTGGCCAGGAACGTGAAGTCCACATTGCTGCTGGGAGCTTGGCTGTTCTTCACAGACAGCTGAGAAGCCGCCGAGGTGATGTTGTTAACGGAGGCGCTTTGGTTGTCAGAAATGCGCGTGATATTCACAGCGTTGACGCCGGTGGCGTCTTGCAGGTCCAGCGTGGTAACACGGGCACCACCGCTGCCGGTGAAGGCGGCGTTGATGGTGTTCATGTTCACCAGCGTAGGGGTGATCACGGTGCCACCGTTGTCGTTGGCATTGCCCAGCGTGGCGTTCAGCGTGGTGTTGGGGCCGGTGCCGGTCAGACGGTCTTCGTCCTGCAGGCTGTTGATGCGGTCGTCGCCGCCGGGGGTGTACACCAGGCCGGCGGTGAACACGTTGGCAGATGCCACGTCAGTACCGTTGGTCAGCTGGAAGCCTGCACCGCCTTCGCCTGTGCCCACGGCGACTGCAGCGTCCACTGCGGCTTGCGCACCAGCCACCGCTGCCGTCAGGCTGGCAGGGTCAGCGCTGACACCCTTGAGCCAGTTGCGAGCCGAGGCAGCAGCATCCAGACCGCTGTAACCCACGAGCTCGGCAGTGGTGTCCATGGCGGCCACGAAGGCTTCGGAGGCAGCCAGCTTGTTTTGCACGGCGGTGGCGTCGGTGCCTTGCGCGCCGTTGAGGATGGCGAAGGCTGCGCCAGCGGCCGTCACGCGGCCCTGGTTGATCAGCGTGGTCCAGTACACCAGGCCTGCGGGTTCAGCGTCGCGGTTGAACAGGTTCTGGTAAATGGCATTGACCTTGGCAGCAGCGTCGTTGCCGTACAGGGCCTTGGATTCGGCCGAAGCATCAAACGCCTTGATGACGTCGGCTTGTTCCAGGGTGGCAAAGTAGGTCTTGCCGGTGAGGTCGGCCGGGCGGCCAAAGTATGCCAGGTAGGCCTTGTTCAGGTCGGTTGCGCTAATGGGCATGTGAGCTCCTAAAAAAAGTAAATGCCGTCTATCGATAGATGACTTTGGCAGTCTAGCATGCACTACGGCAGGCGCTTTGCATGCAGGCCAACAGCCCGTTCAAATTCTGTTGCAAATGAGCAACAGGGCACCTGTCGGGGCTTGGAGGCAACTTTAGGGCATTGCACCGCAGCAAGTGTGATGCACGTCACATTTTGCGCAATTGAACGGCCTGGCAGGTCGGTTGCGCCACACTTTGCGGCTTGTCACCCTGCGCTGAGAGGCCGCATGTTCGAGATTTCCGCCAGAACCACGTTTCCCTACCGTGCCATTACCTATATTGCCGTGGATTGGCCCAATGGCAGCCGGACGTCAGCCTCGGGGGTGGTGGTGGGACAGAACGATGTGCTGACGGCGATGCATGTGGTGTTTAACAGTGACCGGGGCGGCTGGGCCAGCGCGGTGACGATTTATCCCGGCGCTGACACCAAGCCTTCGCTGGTGACGCCTTTTGGCGCGTTTGGCAATGGCTGGCGCATCAGCACGCGCACGACCGACTGGGATGCCGATGGCGATGGCCTGCTGAGCGACAACGAGGCGCAGTATGACCTGGCGCTGATTGGCCTGTATGAGCGCATTGGCGACACCACGGGCTGGCTGGGCAGCCGCAGTGAACCGGTGGATGGCGCAGCCACCATGCTGGGCTACCCTTCGCGGGGCACAGGCATGATGGCCGAGCTGGTGTATGCCGATGCGTCGACACGCTGGGGGGTTTTTGACATTGACTCGGGCCTGGGCGCGGGTTCGTCGGGCGGGCCGCTGGTGCGCACGGATGCGGATGGCGAGGTGTATGTGTTGGGGGTGGCGTCTTCGGGGGATGCGGCGGACACGGTGTCGACCTATGCCGCGCTGTTTGGCCCGGGCAATTGGGACTGGTACACGGCGGCGATGGCGGCCAACGATGACTTGCTGGGCTCTGGCAGCGGGGGCGGCAGCGGCGGGGGCAGCAGCGGGGGCAGCAGCGGGGGCGGCGGTGGTGGCGGCGGCGCGGGGGTGGAGGCGCCGCTGTTTCTGGTGCGGTCGTATCTGGCCTATTTTGGGCGGCCTGTGGATGCCACGGGGGTGCAGTTTTTTGCCAGCCGGTCAGAGGCCGAGGTGGCAGCGGCGTTTGATGCGTCGCGCGAGTCGCAGGATCTGTATGGCCTGAGCCTGCCGCTGAAGATCAATTCGATTTACCACAATCTGTTCAACCGCAACGCCGAGGCGGCAGGCCTGCAGTATTGGAGCACGCTGGTGGCCACGGGCCGCATTTCGGCGCCTGCGGCGGCGCTGGAGATTTTGAAGGGTGCGCAGGG
>CAZZAD010000123.1:0-8217 GCA_964652055.1 uncultured Burkholderiaceae bacterium
CAAGCTCGACCTCATGCCCCTCAATGCACAATCACACTGAAATCAACGAAGAGCCGGTTTTTTGGTATTCGGTGAACAAATGATCCACGGCTGCGTGGTCGGCCTTCAGTAGGGCGATGGCGTCTTGGGGGGCAGCCGGAGCGGTCTCAAGCCCTTTCGATAGGGAAGCAGGTGCGGGTTCTGGCTTGGTGGTGGAAGGCGTTTGGGTGGACGCGGTTTGCGTGGAAGGTTTTAGGGTGGAAGGTTTCAGGGTGGCAACGGTCATGGGAACTCCTTGAGTGGGCGGGATGCATCTCGGATGTATTGAATGCAGCCCTGCATCCTGCGGCCCAGCCGCAGCGCAGTCTGTGCGTTGCCGCACTCAAGCTTGACCTACCGGCGTCACGGGGTGCTGCAAAATGACTCGAATGAGAAAACGAGCACGTACCTCAGCCTGGGCCAGCCTGCCCTGGCGCAGTTTTGCGGCGATCACGCGCAACGCGATGAAGGCGGGCACCCGCACGCTGGGGCGCGCGCTCAAGCCTGCGGTTGCCAGGCGGCTACCGCCACCGAGCGCGGGAGACTGGATCCGTGGTGTCGCCACGGTTGCCACCGGCGCGCGTCGTTTCAGGCTTTATCGCCCGCCCGACGTGAAGCTCGCTGAGCGCTTGCCGCTCTTGGTGATGCTGCACGGTTGTGGGCAGGACGCCAATAGTTTTGCGCAAAGCACGCGCATGAACCGCATTGCGTTGCGCGAGCGTTTTCTCGTGCTCTATCCCGAGCAACACCATCTGGCCAACTCCAGGGGTTGCTGGAATTGGTTCGACACTGCATCGGGCCGTGCCTACAGCGAAGCGGCCCTGATCATGGCGGCCATCGATCAAGTGTGTCTGTTGTATCCGGTGGACCCCTCGCGCATTGCCATCGCAGGGTTGTCCGCCGGGGCCAGCATGGCGGCGCTGCTGGTCACGCAGCATCCGGGGCGCTTCAGAGCGGTGGTGATGCATTCGGGAATCCCGCCAGGCACAGCCCATTCGACGCTGTCTGCACTGGGCGCCATGCGTGGTCACCGCGCCACGCAACCGCTCCTTGCTACGCCGCAGGCCATGGTGGCGCACTGGCCGCCGCTGCTGGTGATTCACGGCAAAGCCGATGCCGTGGTCTCCCCCGAAAACGGTCGGGTCGCCGCGCAGGTGTGGGCCAACGCCGCCAGCGCACGCGCCAGCGCAGCCCGCAGCGTGCAACGTGGCCAGCGCTACCCGATGCGGGTCACGGACTACAAGCGCGCAGGCAAAACCGTCGCCACGTGGGTTGAGGTGGCGCAGTTGGCGCACGGTTGGAGTGGGGGCGCGGCCCACCAGCCCTACAGCGACGGGCGCGGGCCCGATGCCTCACGCATGATCTGGACCTTCGCGGCCAAACAGTTCAAGGCGTGATGGCAGGGCGTGATGTGCGGGTGACATAAAAGAGGGGGGGCAAGCGCAGCCACCGCAGATGTCGAATCACCGCAATCAACTTCACCCCGCCCAGCGTGAATACCGCGGCAGCATGGCCTGCAAAAAGGCCATCTGATCGGCCAGGATGCGGCGGTTGCTCAGGATGAAGCCTTCATTGCGGCTCACCCTGTAAGGCACGTACAGCAGCGGCATGTGGGCTTCTTCGGGGCGGCGGTTGCCTTTGCGCGTGTTGCACGAGCGGCAGGCGGTGACCACGTTGGTCCAGGCATGTGGGCCGCCGCGTGACATGGGGTTGATGTGCTCCACGGTGAGTTCAGATTCAGGAAACACCACGCCGCAATAGGCGCACAGGTTGCGGTCACGCACAAAGAGGCGGTGTTTGCTCAGGCCCACGTGGCCGTAGGTGGCGCGGCAGCGGCCGCGGATCATGACGATGGAGCTGGTGACCAGCTCAGAGCGCACGCCCGAGCGCTCTTGCGTGCCGCCCCACAGGGCGAAGAGGTTCTCGCCTAATTCAGTCAACACCTTGCCTGCGGCGTAATAACGCGCCGCGCGAGTCATGTGAGCCCAGCGGACCGGTTGGCCCACCGAGTCAACAATCAGGATTCGAGGTGAGGACTCGGCATACATGCTGTGAGTGTGCCATGTCGTGCGGGCGGTGAGGCCTCGGATAACGGCCTAATTCAGCGCATTACCAAAGTCAAGCGTCTATTCCATAGCCGCTGCACTGCACCGTCACTACGTCAGAAGTGGGGTTGTCGCGCCTAATGGCGGACCCAACCACCCCACTCAACCTCTAACGCAGGTCACTGACATGACACAACTCTTTGCTCCCATGGCGGCCATACAACATCAGGTCACGCTGGTTCATCTCCTCAAACACCGTGCGCTGATGACGCCGGATCAGACGGCCTATATCTACCTTGAAGATGGCGAGAACCGCGAGGTGCCGATCACCTACGGCGAACTGGATCGCCGGGCGCGCGGTGTGGCGGCCACCTTGCAGGAAAAAATTGCACGCGCCCACGACAGCCGCGTGCTGCTGGTCTACCCGCAAGGGTTGGAATTCTTGGTGGCGTTTTTTGGCAGCTTGTACGCGGGCGCTACGGCGGTGCTGGTGTACCCGCCCACCAACAAGAAGATTGCCAAACGTCTGAATGGCATTGCGCAGGACTGCGATGTGGCGCTGGTGCTCTCTACCACCTCGGTCATGGAAAAAATGGCCAACATGGCAGCCGATGACGGCATAGGCAGTCTGACCTGGCTGAATACCGATCACCTGGCAGCGGGCACCGAGGCGCGCTTCGTGGAGCAGGACATCAGCGGCGAGCACATCGCTTTCCTGCAATACACCTCAGGTTCTACCGGCACCCCCAAGGGTGTGATGGTGAGCCACGACAACCTCATGGCCAATCAGCGCAGCATTCAGGCCATTTTTGGCAGCTCGGAATCCAGCATCACGGTGGGCTGGTTGCCCCTCATTCATGACATGGGGTTGATAGGTAATGCACTGCACCCGTTGTTTCTGGGTACGCCGCTCGTGTTCATGTCGCCGCTGCACTTCATGCAAAGGCCGGCGCGTTGGTTGCGGGCCATCAGCAAGTACCGCGCCACTTTGAGCGGCGGCCCCAACTTTGCATATGAACAGTGCGTGAACAAGATTGATCTTGACGACGTGCGTGATCTGGATCTGTCGTGCTGGAAGGTGGCTTTCAATGGCGCCGAGCCAGTGCGTGAAGACACCGTCGCGCGCTTCATGAACAAGTTTGCGGCCTGCGGACTGTCGCCCACCGCACACAAGGCGGTGTACGGCCTGGCCGAGGCCACCTTGATTGTCACGGGCACCGGGCCCGATGCGGCGCATGCGGCGGATGCGCACACCGGCACCATGTCCTCGGGCGCAGCGCTGCCCTGTGATGTGGTGAAGATTGTCAACGTGGATACGGGCACCGAAGTGCAAGACGGGGCCGAGGGCGAAATCTGGGTCAGCGGCCCCAGCGTGGCGCAGGGTTACTGGAATCGGCCTGATGCCACGGAGGAAACGTTTCGGGCGCGGCTGTTTGTGGAGAGTTCACCTGAGGGTGGCACCGATTTCCCTCACCCCAACCCCTCTCCCGGAGGGAGAGGGGCTTTAAACCTCCCTCTCCCCCCGGGAGAGGGATTGAGGGTGAGGGAAGAGGCGCTGCGCACACACGACGGCCGCTTCTACATGCGCACCGGCGACACCGGTTACCTCAAGGGCGGCGAGGTGCACATTACCGGCCGCATCAAAGACATCATCATCATGCAAGGCAAGAACTATCACGCCGAAGACGTGGAGTGGAGCGTGAACGGGGTGGTGGGCATCCGCCCGGGTTGCGTGGCAGCCTTCTCAGTTGATGAGGGCGGTCAGGAAAAGTTGGTGCTGGTGGCCGGCGTGACCACCTCGCGTGAAGAAGATTGGCCGGCGGTGGTGGCGCAAGTGCGCTCGGCCATCTATGCCGATCATCAGCTGCACCTGGATCGCATCGTGTTCATCAAGCCTAAAGACTTGCCGCTCACCACCAGCGGCAAAGTGCAGCGGCGCCTCACGCGGCAGATGTTGCTGGGCGGCGAATTCACCACGCTGCTCGATCAAACCTTGCAGGCGCAAGGCATCAACCCCAACGCCTGCTGGAAGAAGACCAGTCAGTTTGTGGCGGCCAGCACACCGGCCGAACGCGAGCTGGCCGTGGTCTGGGGCGAGATCCTCAACCTGCCGCCTGATGAAGTAGGCATCCACGACAACTTCTTTGAGCTGGGCGGCTCTTCGCTCACCATGCTGGAGCTGGCCACGCGACTTAACGCCAACATGGAAGTGCTGTTCCGCTACCCCACCATCAGTGGGTACCTGTATCGCACCTCGGAGTACGAGTACCCCGATGTGGCCGCCGACATCTATCTGCCGCCTGCGGCCATTGATGAAACCCTGCAAGGCCGCACCGGCATCTCGCTCATCACCGGCGGCACGGGCTTCTTTGGGCTGCACTTCTTGCAATCCATGATGAAACGCAGCAGTGACCAATTCGTCTTGTTGGTACGTGGCAAGAGCGCCGAGTCCATCAAGAAAAAATTCGACGCCGCCGTGGCGTACTTCCAGATGCAAAACAGCATCGACACGGCACGCGTCATCCTCATGCAGGGCGATCTGAGTCAAAAGAACGCTGGTATCCCGGACGATCAATACGAATGGGTGGCCCGCAACGTGGACCGCATCTATCACATCGGTTCGCACGTGAACAACTGGTTGCCCTATGAAGGCATCCGCGAAATCAACGTCGATGGCACGCGCAGCCTGCTCACGCTGGCGCGCACCGGGCGCAAGAAGGAATTTCACTACGCCAGCACCAGCACCTTCTCGCCCAAGAAAGACGATCAGACCGTGTTTGAAGAAGGCGATGACATCGATCACACCGAGATCAACCGCTACTTCGGTTACGACATCAGCAAATACGCCAGCGAATCCATGTGCAAGCTGGCGCGCGCTGAAGGTCTGAATTGCAACATCTACCGCCTGGTGTGGGTGGGCGGGCACGTGGACACGGGCCTGACCAAACTCAACGATGGCCTGAACATCATGTTGCGCATCTTGCTCACGCTGGGCGTGTACCCGCAGGGCAACTATCTGCATGACATCGTGCCGGTGGATCTAATGGCCGATGCCATGGCCTCGCTGCAGGGCAAAGCACTGAATACCGATTACAACGTCACCAGTCAGTCGAAAGAATCCATCGACATGAAGCGCATCGCGGTGATGTTGCGCAGCATGGGGTACGACTTGAAGGAAGTGAGCCGTGCCGAGCTGGTGGAGCGCCTGCGCAACTATCCGCTCGATCAGTGGGATCCACACTGCAAGTCGTATCGGCAACTGGTGATTCGCCTGTTTGAAGATCCCACCGCCAAGGTGGAGTCGTTCTACGACAGCAGCAACTTCCGCCAGCACATGGACCCGGCCGTGCTGGAGCGCATGGAGCGCAAGTTCATCGACTCATGGTTTGAAAAAACCGTGAACTTCCTGGTGCGCAGCAATGCACTGCCCACGCCGACCGGCCGCAGCTTTCAGGAGGAAATGGCGCGTATTGCGCAGTGGAACGACACCGCCACGCCCTATCCGCAAGACCGCTGCCTGCATGAGCTCTTTGAAGCGCAGGCGCAAACCACGCCCCACGCTGTGGCGCTGCGCTTTGACGGCAAAGCCACCACCTATCGTGAACTGGATGAAGCCGCCAATGGGGTGGCACGCCACCTCATCGCCGCCGGCGTGCAGCCCTGGCAGTTTGTGGGCCTGTCGGTCAACCGCTCACCGGCGTTGATTGCTTCCATCCTGGGCATCTTCAAAGCGGGCTGCGCTTACGTGCCGCTCGACCCCACCTACCCAGTGGCCAGTCTCGATTTCATGGTGCAAGACTGCGGCGCCACGCACATCCTGGTAGACCGCGCCTCACAGGCGCAGCTTGCGCACCACGGCGAGAAGCTGTTGGTCGTGGATGATGTGGAGCTGTTTAGCTCCCCTCTCCCTCCGGGAGAGGGGTTGGGGGTGAGGGAAGCCCGCCCACAAATCAAATCCACTGACCTCGCCTACATCATCTACACCTCAGGCACCACCGGCCAGCCCAAGGGCGTCTTGGTGGAACACCGCAGCGTGGTCAACCACAACTACGCCCTCATGAAAGCGTTTGGGCTCACACCGCGCGATCGGCTGCTGCAGTTCTCCACCGTCAACTTCGATTCGTTCATCGAAGAAGTGTTTCCCACGCTCTTTACCGGTGCCACGCTGGTGCTGGTGCGCAAGGAAGACCTCACCGACGTGGCGCGGCTCCAATCGATCATCGTGGACAACGAAGTGAGCGTGCTCAAGTTCTCCACCGCCTTCTGGCATGCCACGTGTGAGCTGCCGGCCGAGGCGCTGGGCGTGCGCCTGGTGGCCATTGGTGGCGAAGCCGCTGACGTGCACAAGTACCGCGTGTGGCGTGAGGCGAATCCCAACATCCCGCTCATCAACACCTACGGCCCCACCGAGACCACCGTCACCGCCAGCTATGCCGTACTCCACGGGCCGCAAGAGCGCATCACCATCGGCAGGCCCATTGCCAATACGCAAGCGCTGGTGCTCGACGCCCAACTCAACCCGGTGCCGCCGGGCAGTGTGGGTGAGCTGTACATCGGGGGCGCGGGCGTGACCCGCGGTTACCTGAACCGCCCCGAGAACAACGCGCAAGCCTTCCTCGACAGCCCGTTTGCGCCGGGCGAGAAGATGTACAAGTCGGGCGACTTGGTGCGCTGGACGCAAGACGGCGAGCTGGAATTCCTCGGCCGCACCGACAACCAGGTCAAGGTGCGCGGTTACCGCATTGAGCTGGGTGCCATTGAAAGCGTGATCGGCGCGCACCCCGGCGTGAAAGAAGTGGCTGTGGTGCTCAAGGAAGTGGACACGCGCAAGAAGGTGGTGGCGTACTACACGCCGCGCCATAGTGATCTCACCGCCACGGCACTGCGTGCGTACCTCGAAGAACAGCTGCCCAGCTACATGATTCCCAACCTCATGTTGCCGCTGGACGCCATCCCCATGAACCCCAACGGCAAGGTGGATCGCAAGGCACTGGAGTTGTTGGAGGTCAACGCGGCTGGTCAGATGGACTATGCACAACCCACCACGCCCTCTGAGCTCAAGATGGCCGCCCTGTGGGAAAGCTTGCTGGGTGTGAGCGGCATTGGTCTGAATGACGAGTTCATGGACCTGGGCGGACATTCGCTGCTGGTGATGTCGCTGGTCAAAGAGATCAACACACAGTTCAACACCAACCTGTCCATCAATGCCCTTTACGAATACCCCACCGTGGCCAAGCTGCTGGCCTATGTGGAAAGTCAGGCGGGCGACTTAAGTACCTCCAACCTGATTCGCTTTCCTGAGCAGGGCCGCAAAAAGCCCGAGGCACAGAAGATCCGGCCGCTCTTCATGGTGCATGGCCTGGGCGGGCATCTGGCCTCGTTCTATCCCTTGGTGAAGAACCTCAAGCAAACCTTGCTGGAGAAACACAACCTCGACATCGCCGTTTACGGCTTAGAGGCCAACGGCTTCAAAGCGGGGCAGGCGCACTTTGCCAATTTGGATGAAATGGTGGCCGAGTACATCAAGCTCATCCAGGAAACGCAGCCGCAGGGCCCGTACCTCATCGGGGGCTGGTCTTACGGCGTGTCCGTGGCGTTCCACATTTCGCAGGAGCTGATGCGGCGCGGTGAAGAGGTGGAGATGTTCATCTCCATTGATGCCGAAGCGCCGCACGTGCCCAAGGACTTTGATGAATTCATCCGCACGAACAATGTGCTGAGTCTGGATGATCTGTATCAGGATCAGACGCTCAACACCTTGCTCAGCAAGTTTGGCGCGCGTTTTGGCTTCAGTGCCAACGACAGCGAAGACCCGCGGCAGCAGTTCTACAAATTCCTCGGTTACTCGGGCCAGGATCCCGATGATCAGATGGAGCGCTACAGCAAGGTGGCCATCGCCAACCTGTTCAACGCACGCGACTTCAAGCCCACCCGCATCAGTCCGCGCAACACCGTGCTGGTACGGGCGTCGAAGAGCAACTTTGCCAACTACATGAACGACTGGTCCGACTTGGTCGATAGCAAGGTGTTGTCCGCCGTGACCTTGAATGGTGACCACTGGTCCATCATGCAAGACCCGGAACTGGCCGAGCAGTTGGCGCGTTGTGTGGCCGGTTGTGCATCGAGGGCGGTGGAGCTGTTGGCGGCGTAGGTG
>CAZZAD010000124.1:0-243 GCA_964652055.1 uncultured Burkholderiaceae bacterium
AGTAGCTGATGTACTGGAGCGCGGCGGCCACGCTTTCGATGAGGTCGTCTTGTTTGATGGTGGTCATGATGTTGACTCGTGGTGGGTTTATTCGTGGTGCGATTTGGCGGTGTGACTCATCAGTCGGTCGGTGTAGGCAATGGCCATGGCCGAGAACAGGAACGTGATGTGTATGGCGGTTTGCGCAATCAGGACTTCATTCTTGTAATTGGCCGCGTTGATAAAGGTCTTGAGCAGATGAAT
>CAZZAD010000124.1:253-8203 GCA_964652055.1 uncultured Burkholderiaceae bacterium
CACGCTTTCGATGGGATCGTCTTGCTTGATGAGGGTCAGGGCGGCGTTACTCGTGAGATTTGGGCGCGTGGGTCATGAGCCGATCGGTGTACGCAATCGCCATGGCGGAAAACAGGAACGTGATGTGAATCGCGGTCTGCGCAATCAGCACCTTGTCGATGTAGTTGCCAGCATTGATGAACGTCTTGAGCAAATGGATCGAACTGATACCGATGATGGCGGTCGCGAGCTTCACTTTGAGCACGCTGGCGTTCACGTGCGAGAGCCATTCGGGCTGATCGGGGTGGCCTTCCAGGTACATGCGAGAGACGAAGGTTTCGTACCCACCCACGATCACCATGATGAGCAGGTTGGAGATCATCACCACGTCGATGAGCGCCAGTACCACCAACATGATGATGGTCTCGTTCAGGCCCGTCGGTAGGGTGGCGCCGGCCGAGTAACCCACGCTGCCGATGAGCTGCTGCAGCGCCTGCTGGTTGCCAAAGGCCGCTTCAATCAGGTGTGTGAGTTCTACCCAGAAGTGATAGACGTAGACGGCCTGGGCCAGAATCAGGCCCAGATACAGGGGCAACTGCAACCAGCGACTCAGAAAAATCAGTCGTGGCAGTGGGGGGATGGGCCGGGTGAGCTGGGTGGGGCTGGATTTGGGGTGGGTCATAAAAGCATCCGCAGTGATTCCAAAGGCGGGCGAGTGTAATGACGTGGCGCTGGGCGCACCGCCCTTGATTTTTAAACTGGCGCCCTCACTTGCCGATCCGCGCTGCTAATGTCAGGCGCTGATTTTTCTGATGAGAGGAAACGGTATGAAGCGAATTGCCCTGTTTGTGCTGACCAACCTGGCCATCATGGTGGTGCTGGGCATCACGCTGTCGGTCATCCAGGCCCTGTTTGGTGTGAACTTGCACCAGGGGGGGCGCGGCCTGAACCTGGGCGGGTTGATGGTGATGGCGCTGGTCATGGGTTTTGGTGGTGCGTTTATTTCGCTGCTGATCAGCAAACCCATGGCCAAGTGGAGTACCGGTGCCCGGGTGATCGAACAGCCGGGCAACGCCATGGAGCAATGGCTGGTGGAGACCGTGCGCGGTCACGCGCAACGCGCCGGCGTTGCCATGCCTGAGGTGGCCGTTTTTGAGGGTGCACCCAACGCGTTTGCCACGGGCGCCTTTAAAAACTCAGCCCTGGTGGCCGTGTCCACGGGCCTGCTCAGCTCCATGAGCAAAGAAGAAGTGGAAGCCGTGCTCGGTCACGAGATTGCCCACGTGGCCAATGGCGACATGGTCACCATGACGCTGATCCAGGGCGTGATGAACACCTTCGTGGTGTTCCTCTCGCGCGTGATTGGTTATGTGGTGGACCGCATTGTGCTGCGCAACCAGAACGACGCACCCGGCGCGGGCTATTACCTCTCAGTGTTTGTGCTGGACGTGGTGCTGGGCTTCCTGGCGGCCATCATCGTGGCCTGGTTCTCGCGTCAACGGGAATTTCGCGCCGACGCCGGTGCTGCGCAATTGATGGGCCGCCCCCAACCCATGATCAACGCCCTGGCCCGCCTGGGTGGCATAGAGGCGGGCGAGCTGCCGCAGCAAGTCAAAACCATGGGCATCAATGCCGCGCCCAGTGGCTTGATGGCACTCTTTTCCAGCCATCCGCCGATTGAGCAGCGTATTGCGGCGTTGCAGGCAGCACGTGGCTAAAGTGGTAAAAAAAGAGGTAATAAAAAACGCCGGGGATGTTCCGGCGTTTTTTATCTGCCAATCTGCGGCTCCCCAGGGCGCTGATGGTTGCGTCAATTCACCAAGGGGGTATCACTCACATAGGCCGAGTATTCCAACTCCCCCTCTCCTACAGCCAACAAACTCCCATCTGCATTGATTGTTAGCGTCTCGGTGCTTTCCAGCTTTCTAACCCGACCCTGACCATCAACAACCACAACCTTACTCCGATCCAACGCCTTCAAATCGACTCCACCGTCCTTCAATAGCAGCGCGGGATAACCCAACTCGGATAGAGGCACTCCAGAATAATGCTTGTGCAATTCAGGCACCGTCATAGCACGTGCCCGACCTTGTTTATCTATCACGATCTCCAACCCATCTGACAATGGCACCAACTTGCCATCATTAATTACCTTGGCCAGACTGCGATCTGCCAGAGGGAGTGGCCGCAATGCTTCCTGATAGATCGGTCGACCTGAAAGCAAATTGGACAGGATGTTTGCCGGGTAAATAAGTTTATTGGGAACGTAACCATTACTAAGGTTGGTTTCCCCGAAACCGGGATTGGGCATCAAGGCAAAGAAATCTACGGGCACGTTCTTATTTCTTGGCGTGAGTACCTTGCCGCCCACTGCAGGCGGGTACTGCCAACCCGCAACCCCATTGGCAAGAATGTCCCGATATACAAGCTGAATCGGTCCTGCAGCGGCGTGCGACTGGATCGTTGTATAGAGCGGGTTCACGCTTGTTTGCGAGGTCATGTCTTTTACGCTGAATCCCTTCTTGGTATCAACGTTGACTTGCGTTGGCGACGTCAAATTCATGGGGCGCGCAATGGCTTGCGCACCGACCCATGCGTTGTTATCTCCAAAAGAAAACGAAATTGCGAATTCCCCGCCCACCCGTGGCGCATCAGCCACGGAGTAACCCGACGCACTTTTTCTTACATACCACAAGCTCGTCACATCAGACCCCGACAACCACGGCGGCCGTGCGTCAAATGGGATGGACCACGCCATCACATGAAACAAATCACCCACTTGGTAGATCCGGGCATCTGCAAAGGGGGATGCATTCCAACGCACAAAATGCATGGGGTACACACCGTCCAGGCCCACCGTCTCTGCACTGGTCTCATAAACCTTAATAGGTTCATTCTTGATCACCTGGTGCGCGGTCTCTGCCGCCCCAATGGCCAGTGCGCCCCGCCGTACCAAGGTCCAATTGCCAGGCGGCAGATCCCGGATCGACGCCGCCGCGGCTGGCGCAGTCGGTGCAGCCTCGACTTTGGGTCGATTTTTTGGTTTCAACCTTTCAGGAACGTACTTACTGTTATTGGCCATATCCTCAACCCTATGACCCGTTTTCTTTATGACGCCCTCTGCCTTATTAATGATCTGCATTGAATACGGGTTTCGCACCACCGCATCATTCACCTTGCCTGCGGTGCGATGAAATAACTCCCGCGGCGCCCGCAGCATCTTTTCCACACCGCTGACTTCGGCCCCCAGCGTGACCAAGCTTCCAGCCGTCTTTAAGCCATAGAAAGAAGGCACCGCCGCCAGCCCAACGTTCGCCACCAGATCCACCTCCCGCGCTGCGGCCTCTTCAATCCGTCCCTGTGCCCGCAACGCCTGAGCGGTTTGCCACTCATTGACCAGCGCCACGCCGGCGTTGGCCACCGTCCCCGTGAAATCTGTCGTCAATGCTTTTGCAACTTGCGTCAGTTCTTTCCCCGCCTGACTCAGGGCCAACATGTCGGGGGTGGGTGCCGTGACACGAGGATTTGTGGCGTCTGCGTACGCCCCTGCTGCCGTCCAAATCGTTGAGGCCATGTTCCCAACCATGCTCGCACCGACTTGAGGCACAGCCTTACCCCAATAGAACACATTGCGCATTCCATCCCGCGCACTCTGGGCAAACTCAAGCGCCTCCTGCACTCTTGGGCTACGCGGCGCCTGAGGCGGGGTGTGGGTCATCGCCGTTCGATCTGCAGTGAGTTTGGCGCTTTTGATCTGCTGCACCACACTGGGAGGCCCGTCTTGGCGCCAGGCGAGATTTACCGCGGCTGTGTTTGGCTGTCGCGCTTGCAGTAGCGCAAGGTTCTCATGGGTGGGTCCAATTGAATTGGAACGCGGGATCAAGGCCTCATTGGCCGTTGGAAACTTCTTGATCGACGAAGAAAATGAGGAGGCCGTTCCGGCGGTTTGCGGAGTAAGGCGAAAAAAATATTCCGGTTTTATCAGTGTCATTTTGGCCAAACCAAGCGACGACCGCGTGGGGGCGATGTCAAGAACGGGCAGCGATGAGTGTTCTTGTGCATGGCCTCGGGAGCGTGCGCATCGGTGGGTTGAGATGACTGTCGTTATAGGCGCACCGCACTGCAGTATGAAAGAGCCATGGAGATGAAATGTTGTGGAGCCATGCGGGTTTTCTGACCGTGAGCACCGCTCAGGCGTGTGGGGCTACCGCACCAGCCGCTTGTAAATCCGCAACGTTTCATCGGGCCGGGCGGGCCAGCCGCCCTCCCAGACCGGTTGCCAATTGCCCGGTGGCGGGTCGTCATCGAGCAGGGTGCGGCGCGAATCGCGGTGCAGGGCCAGAGGGCAGACCTCGCCCTGGTTCATCTGGGCAAAACGCACGCGACCAAAGTGAGAAAACAGCGCCATGTGGGCGGGGGTAAGGCGGTGGGGCATGAAACAGGCATCCGGGCCACCATGGGCCTGTGCCTCGGCAGCAATTTGCTGCGCCAGAGGGGCGTAGTTGCGGTTGTAGTCCACGGCGGGCATGAACAGGCTGGACAACACCGACCACAACATGACGGTGCCGCTGGCGGCCAGCAGGGGGCCGCGCCACAGTACGGTGGGCCGCGCCAGCAGGCGCCAACCCACCAACACGACCCAGCCCAAGGTGGCCAGTGCGGCAAAGGCCGCTGCAAGGGGCGTAAAGGTGGCGTCAAATCCTGGTGTCAGTCGCGCAATGGAAGCGGCCATTTTGACGGGGGCACCGGTTTGCATGGCGATGTAGTAGGCCCACAGCACAAAGGCCAGCAACGAAAAGAGCACGATGGCCATCCAGTCGATGCTGTCATCCGCGCTGCGCCGCAGCGTCGTGGCGCCAAAGGCCGCCAGAATGGCCAGCGGAGGCAGCAGCAGAATCAGCCCTGCATCCGATGGGGTGGCGCTCAGCAGGGTGGCCACCAGTGCGCTGGCTGCAAGGCATACCGGCAATCGCAGATGCGGGTTGTCCATACCATGGCGCCACGAGTACAGCGTCCAGCCTGCGAAAGGCCATAGGGGCCACGTGTACCAAAGCGTATTGCGTGCGGTCCAGGTCAGCGTGCTCCACGTCGGCATGTCATAACTGGCTTGCCAGGCGTTGAGCCAAAGATCAAAGAAGCGTGGGGCAGCTTCTGGGGCGTAGTGAAGCGCGGCTGCGGGCCACAGGCCAAATACCAGCCCCGCGCTGATGATGAACGCCATGATCACCCAGACGCGGTGACTGCGCGGCAGGGGCATCGTGGCAAACGCGCACACCATGCCCAGCATGACAAAGGGGGCGTGCCCGATGCCACGTGTCATGGCCCACAGGCCCAGGGCGCCACCGGCGACGACGGCGCCTGCCAGGGGGCGTTCCAGCGTCAGCACCAGTCCGAACACGCTGGCGGCCAACCACGCCAGGGCTGCGGGTTCGGCACTGGTTTCGTGAATACGCAGCGCAATGCCCACGGTGCCGATGAATAGCAATGCGGCGATGTCGGCCAGCATGCGGCCATAGTCCAGGGACGAGGCTTCCCCGCCGAATACAAAGGCAATGGGTTGCGCCTCCTCGCGGCGCGCCAGACGCCAGGTGGCATGCCAAATACAGACGGTGGCCAGGGCAAACCACAGCAGGCACGTCAGGCGGGACGCCGCCACATCGCCCAGGGTGGACCCCAAGGCGTGCTGCAACAAGGCCCCAGCCCAAAACGCCAATGGACCTTCATCAGTGATGTACATGCCCGCCACCGAGGGAAGCCACCACGCGGTGGCGTCACCCTGGGCCAGGCCATGGGCCATCGTGACCATCACGCCAAATCCAGCGGCATCGTCCTGCGGCCAGGGTGCGCGACCGAACAGGCCCGCCGCCACATAGACAAGCAGCAGCGCCCACAGCGCCAGGCGTGGAAATTTGGCGGCGGCCTCAGCGCTGACGCGTGCCGGGGTGGGACGGGTGGCTTCGTAGGAACGGGGGCCGTGCTTCATAGGGCAGGGGATTCAAAACAAAAACGGGCAGCCTGATGAGCTGCCCGTGGGGATTGCATCGCTGCGAAATTACTTCTTGCGTGTACGCACGCTGGCTTCTTTGGCGTCCTTGGCTTCTTTGGCGTCCTTGGCTGCAGCGTTGACTTGTTGGGTCTTGGCGGCGAACTTCTGACGGAATTTCTCCACACGACCGGTTTCCACAATGCGCGTCTGGGCGCCGGTATAGAACGGATGCGTGTCCGACGTGGTGTCGAGCTTGATCAGCGGGTATTCCTTGCCGTCCACCTTGATGGTGTCTTTGGACTGGGCGGTGGAGCGGGTGATGAATTTGAAGTCGCTTTGCAGGTCGAGGAAAACAACTTCGCGGTATTCGGGGTGGATGCCGGGTTTCATAAAGTTCCTTGGGGTCGATCGATTAAGGCCGCCAGCTTCGTTCAACGCATCCGCAAGACTGCAGCGGAGGCTGGAAACCACGTGCCTGGGGGGAAAGCAAAGAAAGGGGACGGATTATCCAGACTCTTGGGGAGGGTGGCAAACGGTGATGGGGTCACGGGGTTTGCCCATTTATTCCAGCAGCCAGGTCGGGATGTCCTGTCGGCCATTCAGGACACGCCAAACGTCAATGTGGTCATGGGCCTCAAAGTAGAAAACGAGCTGTGGATAGCGGTTGATCTGCCAGCAACGCAACCCTGGAAGGTTAAGTTCATGCGCGTAACGGGTGGATCCGGAGGCGGGGTGGCGCTCAATGTGGGCAAAGGCGCGTTCCAGTGCCTGAACAAAGCCGAGCGCAACCTGCGCTGAGCTTTCGGTGAGGTAGTGCTCTAAGGCGCGGTCAATGTCTGTAACAGCCAAGGCACGCGGAATCACGTGCTTGATTTTCACTTTTGTTTACTTGGCTTACTAAAGTCCTGAATACGTTTACGCAGTGTCTTGAAGTAGCGGGCATCCGCGGGTCGGGCAGGTTCCGAAGCGGCGCCCGCCAAAAGAATGTCGCGCAATCGCAAACGATCCTGATCTTTGCGGATCAGCTCCCGCACGTACTCACTGCTGGTGCCGTAGCCCCGTTGCGAAACCTGCTCGTCGACGAACGACTTGAGCGAGTCGGGGATGGATATGTTCATGGAGCCCATGGGCAGACGCTACAAGTGTTGGCAAATTTTGGCAAGGTTCGCTGCGGCTTGGGCCATCCCCCGCTTCAGCCGCTGCGCTTCATCATTTCGAAGAACTCCGCGTTGTTCTTGGTAGCCCGCATCTTGTCGAGCATGAACTCCATGGCTTCGATTTCGTCCATGCCGTAGAGCAGTTTGCGCAGGACCCACACTTTTTGCAGCACGGCGGGTTCGAGCAGCAGCTCTTCGCGGCGGGTGCCGGAGCGGTTGACGTTCAGGGCCGGGTAGACGCGTTTTTCTGCCAGGCGCCGCTCCATGTGGATTTCCATGTTGCCGGTGCCTTTGAACTCTTCGTAGATCACTTCATCCATGCGCGAGCCGGTCTCGATGAGCGCCGTGGCGATGATGGTCAGTGAGCCACCTTCTTCAATGTTGCGCGCCGCGCCGAAAAAGCGCTTGGGCCGCTGCAAGGCATTGGCGTCCACACCACCCGTGAGCACTTTGCCCGAGGTGGGCACCACCGTGTTGTAGGCGCGTGCCAGACGGGTGATGGAGTCGAGCAGGATTACCACGTCCTTTTTGCTCTCGGCCAGGCGCTTGGCTTTCTCGATGACCATCTCGGCCGCTTGCACGTGGCGTGGGGCGGGTTCGTCAAAGGTGGAGGCGATGACTTCGCCGCGCACGGTGCGCTGCATCTCGGTTACCTCTTCGGGCCGCTCATCAATGAGCAGCACGATAAGGATCACATCTGGGTGGTTGGCGGAAATGGCGTGGGCGATGTGCTGCATCAACACGGTCTTGCCGCTTTTAGGGCTGGCCACCAGCAGGCCGCGCTGGCCTTTGCCGATGGGGGCCACGATGTCGATCAGCCGCCCGGGG
>CAZZAD010000125.1:0-8185 GCA_964652055.1 uncultured Burkholderiaceae bacterium
ACACTGAACTCGGACCAAGATGTGATCAAGAGACAGGGCCTGCGCCGGGGCGACGGTTTTCTTGCCATCAACGTGACCGCCAGCCAGTTCGCCGCAGGTTCCTGGGTAGGGGTTGGGGTGAGGGAAAGGCGTCGCCTCATAGGCTCCGCGTTGCTGCGCTTGTCTTCAACACAAAGTCCGGCGCATGGGCCGCAAGCCAGTGCTCCAGCATCATCAAGATCCACACCATCTCGCCGTAGTAGCCCGCGTGCTCGGGCAGGCGCGATGAAAACAGATCGTCCACCAGCTCGGCGCGAATGAGGTTGCGCGCTACCAGTTGGTCCAAGGCGCTGCGGGCAAAGTGGCGCAAACCCTCGTGCTGTGTGAGCCAAGGGCCAAAGGGCAGACCGAAGCCGTGCTTTTTCTTGCGCAGAATTTCTTCCGGCAGGAAGTCGCGCAGGGCGTGCTTGAAGAACCAGCGCAGCGTCAGACCGCGCACCTTCATGGAGGCGGGCAGGGCGAGCGAAAAATCCACCAGCGCATCGCTGAGCAAGGGGAAGCCCACGTCAATTCCGGCCAGCGCCGTGGTGCCGGTGACTTTGACCAGATCCGTGTCGGCCAGTGTGAAGCGCCAGTCGTAGGCCAGCATGCGGTTCACGAGCGAATCATCCGTCACGTTGTTGTAAACGCTGCGTTGCAGAGCCAGTGGGGCCTGTACATCCACCTGGTTCAGCAGGGCGGGTGTGAACACCTGCGCGGTGCCAAAGCGCTGCAGCAGGTTGTAGGTCTCGGTGCGGTCGGGCATGGGCACGCGTGCCTGCTCCACGTAGCTCGCCACCTTGCGCAGCAGCGGTATGCGCTTGGCCAGTGAATCGCCGGTGAGCAAGGGTTCGAGCAGCTGCTCGCGCAACCCGAGAGGCAACTGCTCGTACACACCAAACACCTTTTGCTTGGCGTAACGGGTGTTGCCGCCGAAGAGTTCGTCGCCGCCGTCGCCGGCCAGAATTTTTGACACGCCATGACCGCGCGCCATCAGCGCGCAGGAATAGGCGGGCAGAGCCGAGGAATTGCCAAAGGGCTGGTCGTAGTGCGCGGCCACCTTGGGAATGTTTTGCAGCAGATCATCAGGCGTGACGTAGTACTCGTGATGATCGGTGCCAAAGCGCCGCGCGGCGATGCGGGCGTAGGACATTTCGTCATAGCCGTCTTGCGAAAACCCGATGGAAAACGTGGCGGCCTTTTTGCCGCTGACCTTGCTGAGCATGCCGGCCACCGTGGAGCTGTCGGTGCCGCCGCTCAGGAAGGCCCCTAGAGGTTCGGCGCCGAGTTCGTGCTCCACGGATTGCGCCAGCACCGTGCGGAACTGTTGCTCCAGCTCCGGCAGGCTGCGCTCGGTGTTGCGTGAAAAGTGCGGCGACCACAACACGGTCTCGTGATGACCTTGCGCATCCACCCGCAGCTGGCGCGAAGGCTCCAGCCGCTGCACGCCTTCAAAAATGGTGCGCGGCGCGGCAATGACGTGGAAGTAAACGTAGTCGTAAATGGCTTGTGGGCTGATGGGCGCACCGCAGGCTGCGGCCACCACGTCGGCACGGTCAGAGAACCACAGCTTGCCCTCGTGCAATGCCCAGGCCAATGGCCGGATGCCAAAGCGGTCGGTCACCAGGGTGACGGCGCGTGTGCGTGTGTCGATATGCACCACAGAAAAATGCCCGCGAAGGCGCGCCAGTGCGGTGGCATCGTGTGCTGCAGCGTAGGTGGCAATGGTTTGCGCGCTGACACGCTCGCCCGCTTCGCTACGCGGTGTGCCGGTACACAAGGTGATGGCGTCGGTGTCGATGTAACGATCCAGCGCCGCTGGATCAAATTCAACCTGCAGGCAGTTCGCTTCAAGGCGCAGTCGTGAACCTACCTCGCCCCGGACCAGGGCTGAGGTGGACATGCTGGCGGCACGCAAATTGATCCAACCGCTTAGGTTGGCTGTAGGGGCAGTGGTCACGGGATCGGGGCTCAGTCGCGCCATTGGCCAGCACGCTGGAGCTTTTCTCTCAGGCCGGGCAGAGGGAAACCCAGTTGATAGGCCTGTTGTGCGCGTTGGCGCGCTTGTTCGTAATCTTTCATCTCGAAGTAAGCCAATCCCAGGTTGTAGGCGACGTTGGCATCTTCGGCGCCTATGAGTTTTTCTGCCAGCAGCATCTGTTCGATGGCTTGCGGGGCATTGCCGTCACGCAGCAGATCAATGCCGTAGACCAGGCGCACTTGCGGGTCTTCCGGTTGAAATGCCAGAGCGCGTTCAAACCAGCATTCGGCCGTGTAGTGCGCACCCGCGGGCTTGGGCCTGCCCTCGCGGCGTGCGAGTTTCGCCATGGACATCAGTGCACGCGGATGATTGGGAAAGACCCGCAGCGTGTAGTCCAGATCACCGCCGATGGGCCCGGTGATGCCGCGGATCAGGTTCTCCACCGCGCCGGTGAAGTGATTGATTTCAACAATGTTTCTTTGCTCTTGCGTGGCGGTGCGGTAATCAAACGGCCCAAAGGCATTGCGCAATTCGAGATTGCAACCCGACTCAGACACCTGCTGCGCGTGGGCGCCGGTACACAGGCCCGCCGACAGGACACAGATCGCCATGAAAATGGCAGTGGGAAATTTTGTGATGTTCATGGAGCAGGGTTTTACCCTAACGGCCCGCGTGCGGTCGGGGGGTGCGCTGCAAAGTGCCGCTTGATGCCGTTGAATACGGCCAGCGCCATCGTGTTCTGGTACGCCTCATCTTTGAGGCGTAGCTCCTCTTCAGGGTTACTGATGAAGGCAGTTTCAATGAGGATGGAAGGAATGTCGGGCGCCTTGAGCACTGCAAAGCCCGCCTGCTCGACGCGCGGTTTGTGCAGGCGGTTCACGCGCTCTAGTTCACGCAGCACCGACGAGCCCAGGCGCAGGCTGTCATTGATCTGCGCGGTGGTGGACAGGTCGAGCAGCACGCGTGCCAGTTGCGCATCGTGTTGACCGATGTTCGCTCCACCGATCAGGTCGGCATCGTTTTCACGTCGTGCCATCCAGGCCGCAGCCGTGCTCGTGGCGCCGCGCTCGGACAGCGCAAAGACCGATGAACCGCGCGCATCGGGTTTGATCCAGGCATCGGCATGGATCGATACAAATAAATCGGCCTGCACGCGCCGCGCCTTGGCCACGCGCGTGGCCAGGGGCACAAAAAAATCACCATCGCGTGTGAGCATCACGCGCATGTTGGGTTCGGCGGCGATGAGCTTGGCCAGGCGCCGGGCCACCGCCAAGGTCACGTTCTTTTCCAGCGTGCCGCGTTTGCCTACCGCGCCGGGATCCTCACCGCCGTGACCGGGATCAATGGCAATGGTGATGAGGCGCGAGGTTGTGGAGGGGGCGGGTGCAGGCACAGGTACGGGCACTGCCGCTGCCGTGGCAGAGGGCGCCGCGGCGTTGGCCTCTTCCATCTGGCGCACCAATGCCATAAGCGGATCGGGCTGCGCCAGAGGCCGCAGATCCAGCACGATGCGATGCTGATACGGCCCCACGGGCGCCAGTGCAAACACCTGCGGCTCGATGGCCTCTTTGAGTTCAATGACCAGACGCACCACGCGCGGGCGGTTCTGGCCCAGACGCATCACGGCAATGTAGGGATCGCTGCCATCGCCCTTGCCCACCAGCTCTTTGAGTTGCGGTGTGAGGTCAATGCCTTCGATGTCCACCACCAGCCGCCGTGGGCTCTCATTGATCATGAAGTGGCTGAACGACAGGGGCGCGTCGTGCTCCAGCGTGACGCGCGTGTAATCGGCCGCAGGCCACACACGCACACCCAGCAGCGTGGCGCCGTGGGCGATCTGCCAGGGGGCAAGGCTCAACACCAGCGTGCCAGCAGCGCTGGCAGCATCACGCAACCAATAACGGCGCGAAGAGTTCAAAACTTGGCGTGGATCAAATTCAGACATGACGCCCCACACTCACTCGTGGCCTCCATAAATAACTCTCGACCTTCACCGGCCACGCGCAGCACCAGGCGCAGATCCGGAGCAGGCAATCGGCCTGCCACGCGCTCAGGCCACTCCATGACACAGATCTTTCCCGGACCAAAGAGTTCACGAAAACCAATGTCAGAAAACTCCGCTGCATCGCTGAACCGATAGAAGTCAAAATGATAGAAGTCCAAGTGTGCAACAACATAGGGTTCAAGCACCGCGAATGTGGGGCTCTTGATGGGGCCCGTCACGCCGGCGGCACGCAACAGTGCGCGCACCAGCGTGGTCTTGCCCGCACCCAATGAACCTTCGAGCGCAATCACCAACCCCTGACGTGCAATGAGTTCACGCTGCGCTTCAATGGCATCAGCCAGCAGCGCACCAATGCGCGCTGTGGCGGCATCATCAGCAAGCATCGTGGTCCAGGTCACTGACGGCACAAGAGAGAAAAGAAGCAGATGAAAGAAGGCAGCGAGGATAGTCCCCCAACGGCTACGGACTTGGCCGTGCTCGCCACGCGCATCAAAGGCTGGGGCACTGCGCTGGGCTTGAGCGCCGTGGGCATTGCCGATTTGTCTTTGGACAGTGCCGCGCAGCGCCTGAATGCGTGGCTCGCACAAGGTCAGCACGGCGATATGGACTATCTGGCACGCCACGCCGAGCTGCGTGCGCAACCGGCGCAACTGGTGCCTGGTGCCTGTCGCGCCATCATGGCGCGCATCGACTACCGCCCACGCAGCGACGATGCGCAGTGGGTGCAGCGCGAATGGCAACGCCTTGCCGATCCGCAGGCCGCCGTGGTTTCGGTCTACGCCCGCGGCCGCGACTATCACAAGGTGCTGCGTGACCGCCTGCAGCAGCTGGCCTCAAAGATTGAAGCTGAGGTGGGCGCGTTTGGTTATCGCGTGTTCACCGATTCCGCCCCCGTGATGGAAGTGGAACTGGCACGCAAGAGCGGCATGGGCTGGCGCGGCAAACACACGCTGCTGCTTACACGTGAAGCGGGGTCCACGTTCTTCATTGGCGAGATCCTGACTGACCTGCCGCTACCCGTAGATGAGCCCACCACCGACCACTGCGGTCAGTGCACAAAATGTATCGACGTGTGCCCCACCCGCGCCATCACCGCACCGTATCAACTGGATGCGCGCCGCTGCATCTCGTACCTGACCATTGAGCACAAGGGTGCCATTCCCATCGAGCTGCGCCCGCTCATGGGCAACCATGTGTACGGATGCGATGACTGTCAGTTGGTCTGCCCCTGGAACAAATACGCGCAGGTCAGCACGCTGCCCGACTTTGACGTGCGCCACGGGTTGGATGCCGCTACGCTGGTGCAGCTGTTTGCCTGGACCGAACAGGAGTTCCTCGACCGCCATGCCGGTAGCCCCATCCGGCGCATCGGGCACGAACGTTGGTTGCGCAACCTTGCGGTGGCGTTGGGCAATGCACCGACGACCTCCGCGGTGGTGCAGGCACTCGAAGCGCGGGCGACACATCCTTCAGTCCTGGTGCGTGAACATGTGGCGTGGGCACGCGCTCAGCACGGCGCTAACCGTTGGGGTGAGCTTGCGAACCCCAACAATCCGCTGCAACGATGAACGTGTTGGGGTTCGCTGCGCTCACCGCCAACCTACAACGTGTTCTTAACCCGGCGCCAACGCCATCACCACCGGCAGCGTCAGCATCGACAACAAGGTTTGCGCTGAGATGATGGCCGCAACCGCCGCCCCATTGCCGCCCATACGTGTGGCCAGGATGTAGGCGCTTGATGCCGTGGGCAGAGCGGCAAACAGCAACAACACCGCGCCTTCGAGCGGTTGGGGTTGCAGCAGGGTGATGACGGCCCAGGCGATGAGCGGCAGGCCCACGAGCTTGAGCACGGTGAAGTAGGTCAGGGTGCGTGCCGCAGCAGCGTGGGTGGGGAACTTCAGCCCGGCGCCTATGCACAGCAGACCCACCGCCAGACTGGCGTGGCCCAACCGTTGCAGGAGGGTGACCGCCACATCGGGCAAGGTCAGGCCCACCAGGTTGGAAATCAATCCTGCCACGGTGGCAAGCAGCAGCGGGTTGCGTATGAGTTCGCGGCCCACATGCAGGTTCTGATGCCTTGCCAGGGCTACCACCGCCGCTACATTGGCCAAGGGCAGGCACACCGCAATGAGCAGCGCCAGCAGTGCCACCCCCTTGGGGCCCCACAAGCTCGAAGCCAGCGCCAGGCCCACGTAGGAATTGAAGCGAAAGCCGGTTTGCATGCATGAGGCAAACAACTGCGCTGGCGGCTTGAGCAGCGGCCAGGCCAGCCACGAGGCCAGTACACCCAGGGCCACCACGATCACGCCCGCCATCACAAAGTACGCCGCATCGCCCAGCGCAAATTTTGCGGTGTTGATCGCCATGAACAGCATGGGCGGCAGCAGGACGTAGTAGACGAGTTTTTCTGCGCCGCTCCAAAAATGCTCGCCCAAATTCACGCGGCGTGCGAGCACGGTACCCAGAAGGATCACGGTGAAGTCGGGCAGAAGTAGCAGGGGGTGGGCGGTCATGAGGAGGAAACGTTTCAGTTTGACTGCTTCACCAAGAAGGTGGGAGTGAGCGTTCGCAAAGTGCTTCCTCGCAAATTCTCGCCTATACCCCCGCCCCATCTTTCCCACGCAGGGTATGGGCTGGGCGGTGGGTGCCAGGCGGGCAAAAAAAGCTTGTCATTGCCCGACCGTTGAGGAAGACTGCGCTGAAGCTTAAAAAACGCCTTTTGGTTGGGGAGGGGACGATGTCATTTGCTCAACGCATTGGAATAAACAGCCTGGATCTGAAGGCGCTGGATCCAAAGGACGGCACTCATTGGGAACAAAGGTCTAAAAATCATCCCGCACCGAAAGGGGCTTTGGGTGGGTCTGGCATGGATTGAGATGCGCATTCCCTGCACGTCTCCTCAACGGCCGCCAAACAGCCCGCATCGGTCAGTGTTAGGGCACCCGAGAAAGCGTTGCTCAGGGCCACTAGTCCGTCGGTCGCGGCACAAGGCCTAGTGAACGAGCGGCTTAATGTCGCGCTGCTGGACGACCCCATTGCGGCGACCGATGTTCCTAAGACCGTTGCCGCAATGGCGCCGCGACTGGAGCGCGACGCCATTGACGATAACGTCGTACAGCACGCAAAGTTGTTTGCCTCGTCTGGACGAGTTCAGCTGTATCAGCATGGTGTTGCTGATGAAAAGTTGCCGCTGCTTGAGCCCTTGGCGGGTGCCGCTGATCGCGCGCTGAACGTCTTGGAGTTCATATTGGAGCGCCCGCTGGACACAGACGCTCTGGGGACTCCGGTGCGTATCTACATTTCACCCGACATCAATAATGGGCATGTGTGGCGTGGCTACCGACACCCGGCCGATCCCAAGGCCATCATTTTTTTGCCGCCGCAACGCGCGGCAGACAGTGTGCGAAATAAAAACTCGGTCGAGGTGCATGAAATGACTCACCTCATGACCTGGCGCTACCACAGCCACACCTTGCGTGAAGGTTTGGCGGACTACCTGGCGTTTTCAGTTCGACCTGGGACCCATTACCACGCGCCTAAGGCCAAGCCATCAGGTGATTTTTCGATGACGAAAGCGATCGAGTCGTTAGGTGCAAAAGCTTTGGGTCTTTTCGGAGTCGGACATGCGTTGCAGACGCCTAAGCCGGAGCACGTCAACGCGCTGGCAAACATTTCCGAAACGAGTGTTCTAGCCATCACGGAACGACTGGGTACAACCCAACCGCCACCTGACAACATTTTCGGCCACTCGTTTTTTCGTAGCGCGTACTACCAAGCGAGCTACGAGTTCGTGAACCACTTCATTGAACTGGGTGGACTGGACCGTTTTCTTTCGCTGTATGCCGCTGAAAACCCCGAGGCGCTGTATGAGCCGCTCTACGGCAAGAAGCGTGAGCAATTGGTGACCGAGGCGCTTGAGGGTGTTGTGCCGCTGGCCTCCGGCGGTAAATAGTGTGCGTGCAGATTTAGATTGAACGGGCCGATGGAGGTGATCGGTAACAACTCCTTGCCTGGAAGGCAGGTCAAGGGATGCCTACAAGGGAATACCCATATAATCCGCGCCGCTTTGCACAGGTTATTGATTGAATCCTGTCGTTAGCTCAAGGCCGGTGTAGCTCAGTTGGTAGAGCAGCGCATTCGTAATGCGAAGGTCGTAGGTTCGACTCCTATCTCCGGCACCA
>CAZZAD010000126.1:0-8138 GCA_964652055.1 uncultured Burkholderiaceae bacterium
CTTTGCTTTACGGTACTGGTGAGTTGCTCCATGCTGGCAGCAGTTTCCTGCAGGCTGCTCGCCTGCTCTTCGGTGCGGCTGGACAGGTCCTGGTTACCCGAGGCAATCTGGCCACTGGCCGTGCTCACCGATTCACTGGTGGAGCGTATGTCTCCAATCATGCGGGCCAGGTTGGTCATGGCGCGACCCAGCGCTTCTGCCATCTGACCAATCTCATCATGAGAATCAACTTTGACGGTATACGACAGATCACCACGCTCCAGGGCCTGCGCGGCAGCCAGCGCCTCGCCGGCCGTGCGTGCCACCAGGCGCGCCACCATGGCGCCCATCCACAAGCCAAAGGCCAACAGGGCCACAAACACCACCACCGCGACCACACTGGTGCGCGATGCTTGTTGCTCGCGTGCGGCCAACTCCGTTGACAGGGCTTTGAAGCTGGCATCGAGCAGCGCGAACTGTGCGTTAATCGACTTGGTGGTGCTCTCCACATAGCTGGGCGCGGTCAGCGTTGGGGTCTGCGGCTTGAGCAATTCTTCATCCACCAGCTTGCTCAGCTCACTGAAGGCCGCTTGAGATTCCTCCATGGGACGCTTCAGATCCGCAGCAAAACCGGCGTGCTTTTTCACCGCAACATTCAAGGCGCCATGGGCCCGCTCAAGTGACTGGTTGGCCAGGTTGCGGGTAAAGCGCAACAGATCTTTTTCTTCAGGCTTGACTTCCTTGCGCGCCAACATGGGGCCGCCACGCGCACGCAACTGGCCCATGAATTCAGTCAGGGCCGGGATGTAGTCGAGAGTGGCCTGGATCACGAAGTAGGTCTCTTCCTCGGTGTCCAGAGCCATCTTTGAGGCGGCCACCACTTCCTGCAGCAGCGCCATTTCAGTGCGCACCAATGCGGTGTGACGTTGATAGCTCTCGGGCACCGTGGTGGATTTGCTGGACACGTCCTGCGCCAATGAACGCCACTGGGTACTCACCGCATTGCGCTTGGCGGCCATCTCCGGATAAGCATAGTTCCCTGCGGAGGCCAACGCCGCCTCAAGCGCTGCAGTGACCTCGGCTTCCTTGGCTGAACGCTGTGAAGCTGCACCTTCATTGCCCCCCAACACCATGCCCGACAACCCCCGGTGTTGCTGAGTCAGTTGAATAAGTTTGAGTGCATCGGAGGCCGGCTTGATGCCTGCCGCTTCGCTCTTGGCCTGACCGGCCGAACCCATCATGTCGCCAAGCAGATACAGGAACGGCGGCACCATCATCACCAGCGCAATCACCCCCAGCAGCATGAATTTTTGCCACATCTTCAAATTGTTTAACCAGCGCATAAACACACTCCATTAGAAGTTGTTGTTAATCGACGAAGAGACTCGACACCGCAGATGTCAACCACCGCATCGGCATCGACCGCAGCACCTTAATTGCGTGCACCTGCGCCTGACCTGTGAATAAGAATCGGAATCCGCAAGCAATCCAGTTCATGGTGTGCGCCCATGCAAAAACACTTGCATCAGTGTTGGCAAGTGCATGCGTGGTCCAGCGAGTGAGCGTGTCGCTGTGCAAGTGTGTTTTGTAGGTTGGGGTGAGGTACGAACCCCAACACACTGCGTGGCGACGACAGATGTTGGGGTTCGGCTCCGCTCACCGCCAACCTACACAGTTTTGTAGGTTGGGGGCGAGACAGGGGTTTCGCGCCGCATGCGGCGCGCCTGTCGAGCGGCCTGGGCTTGCAAGCCCAGGCGCGCACTGCAAGTGCAACCCCAACACCGACGGCGATGGAGGCACCGCTGTTGGGGTTCGCTGCGCTCATCCCAACCTACAACTGCTACCGGTTTTTTGGCTTAAGGGGCTACCACTGCTTGAGCCGCGCCCGCAGACGCGCCACAGCCTGGCTGTGCAGCTGGCAGACGCGTGATTCGGTCACGCCCATGACGGCACCGATCTCGCGCAGGTTCATGTCCTGTTCGTAATACATACCCATGAGCTGACATTCACGCTCGGGCAGTTCTTTGATGGCTTCCACCAACGCCGCGCGAAAACGCTTGTCGCGCAGGATCTCGCCAGGCTCGCCGCTTTCATCCACCACGTGACGTTCGAGGTAGTCCTCGTCGTCATCGCCGCTGCCCATGTCATCGAAATAAATTAGCTGTGCGCCGCGGGCATCGTTGAGCATCTCCTGATACTCAATCACGCCGATGCCCAGCTCCCGAGCAATTTCCGCTTCGGTCGGCGCACGCTTCAAGCGCCCTTCAATACGGTGGATGGCGTTTTCAATGTCGCGCTGGCTCTTGCGTGCCGAGCGCGGCAGCCAGTCGTTGGCACGCAGCTCATCGAGCATGGCGCCGCGGATGCGGCTGGACGCATACACCTCAAAGGCCGTGCCCTGGTTTTCTTCAAAGCGGCCGATGGCATCCATCAGACCAATCATTCCGGCCTGAATCATGTCGTCCAGTTCCACATTGGCGGGCAGCCGCGCAATCATCTGATGCGCCAGGCGGCGCACGAGCGGTGCGTATTTGCGAATCTGTGCATCGATGGACGGACCCGCGCCGGCTGCTGCCAGGGCTTCCTCTTGCCGCGGGGCCCGCCCGCTGGCGTCATATACAAAGGCATCGCTCTTCAAACCGTGTACTCCGTCGCGTCCGTGGCAAGTGGCGCGCTGCGCCAGCCTGCCGCCGCTCGCACCACATGCACCAGATCCCGGCCAACTCGCGCCTGGCCTCCTGTTTGCAGGCGCTTGCCCAGTGTTCCGGTCAACGCACCCAATCTTGAACCCAGCGTAGTGACAAGCGCCGAATCCATATCCAGAAAAAGAAGGCGGAATCCGGCAATGTCTGCACGCGCATCCAGTCCGCGCACATCACGCACCAGATGTCTCGCACTGGCGCCATGCACCGGCAATACGCAGTCGCAGCCCGCGGGCAACAGGGGCGCATGCGCCGAAGAAAAAAGCACCAGCACGCGATCACATCCGCTGGCTGCGGCCAGACGCGGAAGCACGCCAGCTAGGGCCTGCAGATGCGGCCCATGACCCCGCGCCGTGGGCGCTGCTGCATCAAAGGCGCGCGCCGCGGGCACCACATGCAGGCCGGGTGCAGCATCGAGCAACACATCGGACAAGGCGCATTCGCCGGCAAACACATGTTGCAGATCGTGACGGGCCCGCAAGCCCAGCGCGGCCGCAAGGTGTACACGCGCCGCGTCAATGACCAGCGTGCGCTCACCAGCGTGCGCAAAGGCTTGCGCCAGTTTGGCCAGCCACAGAACCAGCTGGGCATCGCGCGCCGGGCTCACCCACACCGGCAGCACCCGCGCCTGCCGCCGCGCAAACAGACGCCGCAACGTGGCGGCCTGGTCATCTGCTGAATGGGTGGCGTGCAATGGGGTCTCCGAAGTTGGGTTCACACGTTGGCGTGCCGTAGGTGCTGTCGTCGCATCGGTTTACGCCCTGCCTCTTGATCACATTTACGGATCAGCGCAATGTCCCTCGTTGTCATCCCCGCGAAGGCGGGGATCCAGTACCGGTGACGCAGACCGCCTGGATCCCCGCCTTCGCGGGGATGACGAACGAAGAGCGCGACGTACCGGTGCCGGCCACGGCAGGTCCGCTCAAACACACGAACCGGTGGCCAAGGCTGCGAATCACAACTCACTGATGAACCGCGGAAGTAGAAGTACGCACTGCGTTCTCGTTAGCCACCGCCAGGGCCTCGGCCCCATCGATGGCAAAACTGTCCGCGCCGGGCCGCAACGCCAGATGGGTGAGCACGCGCGCATGCGCGGGGTGCCAGTCTTCGGGCACACGCTGGCCGTTGGTCACGCCCATCAGGCGCAGCTTGTAGCGCAGCGCGGTGTCCAGCGCGCCACCAATGCGCACCGCTTCGTCGAGCTTGGTCAGGATGCAACCGCCGCACTCGGCCGCGCGCCAGGCGCGTGCCGCTTCATCCAGGGTTTCCGCATGCGAGGCAGCATTGGCCAGCAGCACGCGCTGGATGCGCATGGATTCGGGTACGCCCAGACTGGCGGTGGCAATCATGGCGAGCAGTTCATTGAGCCGGTCATCACGTTGCGACACGCCGCACGAATCAATCAGCACCAGCCGTTTGTTCTGCATCGACACCAGCAGCTCGCGCAAGGTGGCGCTGTCTTGCGCCAGATGCACGGGGGCGCCCAGGATGCGGCCGTAGGCGCGCAGCTGTTCATGCGCGCCCACGCGGTAAGCATCGAGCGTGATGAGGCCCAGCGCACCGCTGCCGTACTTGACCGCAAAGCGCGCGGCCAGCTTGGCCACGGTGGTGGTTTTGCCTACGCCCGTAGGGCCCACCAGGGCATACGCACCACCTGCTTCGACGATGCTCTCGGCTTCGTTCGTCACCTTGAGGTTCAGAGCAATGACGTCGTGCAGCCAGGCTTCGGCCTCAGCCACGGTGACCTGTGTGGGCACGTGCTGCGCCAGCTTGCGTGCCACCTCGGGAGAAAAGCCCGCAGTGAGCAGGCGCGACATCACGCGCGCTGGCATGGCCTGTTTGCCGTGCTGCGCTTGCGCAGAGATTTGCGTCAGGCTTTGCGCGATCTGGCTATGCAACTGCTGCCGACTGGCCGCCACCGTGGACGAGAGGCTGGCCAGCTGTTGTTGCAACTGATCACGCATAGCCTGCAGCTCTTCGAGCACCTGGACCTGAGGTGCCACCTGAGATGCGGCCTGCGGTGCAAGCGAGGCCACCGTGGCAAAAGGCACCTTGGGCGTGGTGACGGGTTCGGCCCTGCGCCGAAACACAGCGGGAGGCGCGGCGGGGATCGAGGCTGTAGGGGTTGCTGTCGCGACTGGCTGGGACGGCGCACCACCCCAGCGCGTGGGCAGACGCCCCGACGCACCATGCAATGACGGGCCCGTGGCACGTTGCGCTCCAGCACTGGGCGGCGTCGCCGGACTGGGTGCGCTCAAGGCCGCAGACAGCGGCATGTGAAACGTGGTGGGCTTCCAGATATCTTCTTCCGACTCATCGGTCACGGACGCCTGAGCCACATCGCGGTAGCGGGCGGCAGACGTAGGCGTGGGCGTGGGCGTGTGTTCGATGTGTGGCTCGGCAACCTGGGGTTGAACCTGGGATTGGGCCTGGGATTGGGATTGGGCCTGAGGTTGAGCCCGGGGCGCCGCAACCTCCTTGCCGCGGCCTGCCGTCTTGGCGCCCTGCCCGCTCTTGGCCTGTGACTGACGGCGCACAAATTCCTGGAACGACTCATCCGACCGTATTGGGGGCTCGACTGACCGTTGCGCTGGCACCGGGGCCTGCGCCGGGGCCACTGGGGGAGCAACGCGCACACGCACATGTGTGGCTGGCGCGTCCTGAACGATGCGCTCCATCGCACGCGCGGCCGCCGCGACCACTTCAAAACCTTCGGGCACGCGCCGGTTGGACAGGATGACGGCATCCTGTCCCAGTTCGCGGCGCACCTGGGCCAACGCGTCACGCGAATTGGCAGCGATATATCGACGAAAGCTCATGTGTCCCCCTAACTCCCTAGTTTCCATTTGATGCAACGACGCTCCCTCCCTTGCAGGGCGCGCTTGGGCTTGCAGGCCCAAACTGCTCGACAGGCGAGCCGCAAGCGGCTCGAATTCCCTGTCTTGCCCCCAACCCCTCTCCCGGGGGGAGAGGGGCTTTTGACTTCTCTCTCCCCCCGGGAGAGGGATCGAGGATGAGGGAAAGCGGCGTCGCAACTTACGGAAAACTCAATTGATTCCTAACAACGACAACTCAAATGACAACCACCTCATCATGTTGCCCCACCCAACACGGCGCTCACGCGCACCGTGCTTGTTTCCGGTATCTCGGCATGCCCCAGAACACGCAGGCGCGGCGCGGCGCGTTTGAGCAGCCGCGCCAAAGGCACGCGCAACCGATCGGGCACCAATAGTGTGGGCGCAAGCCCCATGTCTTCCTGCCGCTGCGTGGCCACCGCGGCACTGCGCTGAAGTAGATCCACCAGCCCGGGCTCAATGGCTGCACTGTCGGCCGTGCCGGTCAGGCTGGAGGCCAGCACTTTTTCAAGTTCAGGATCCAACGCAATCACCGACAACTCTTTCGTGCCACCAAACAGGGTTTGCGCGATGGTGGCACGCAGCGCAGCGCGCACGTGCGCGGTGAGCTCGGCCGTATCGGTGGTTTTGGTGGCCATGTCCGCCAGAGTTTCCACGATGGTGCGCAGATCCCGGATGTGGATGCCTTCATCGAGCAGATTGGCCAGCACGCGCTGAAAGGTGGAGAGCGAAATGAGTTTGGGCACCAGATCATCGATCAGTTTGGGTGCGAGTTTGCTCACGTGATCGATCAGCGCCTGCGTTTCCTGCCGACCCAACAGTGCACCCCCGTTGGCCAGCAGCAGATGATTGAGGTGCGTAGCGATCACGGTGGAGCAATCCACCACGGTGTAACCGAGCACCTGCGCCGACTCGCGCGTGCGCGGTTCAATCCAGATGGCGGGCAGCCCAAAGGCGGGGTCGCGCGTGGCGGTGCCCGGCACGGCTTGCGTCACACCGCCCGGATTGATGGCCAGCCACATGCCGTTAAAGCCTTCACCCTCACCGATGACCACGCCTTTGAGCATCACGCGGTAACCATTGGGCTTGAGCTCCAGGTTGTCGCGGATGTGCACGGGCGGCGGCAAAAAGCCAATGTCCTGCGCAAACTTTTTGCGTATCGCTTTGATGCGCTTGAGTAGTTCACCATCGGCGGCCTGATCGACCAGCGGAATCAGGCGGTAGCCCACTTCCAGGCCCAACACATCCAGCGGCACCACATCGTCCCAGCTGGCTTCATTGCTGGGACGCGCCGGCTCGACCGCAGCCTTCTGCGTTTTGGCGGCGGCCGCTTCGGTTTGCCGGTTGTTCATCGTCCAGGCCATGTATCCCAGCACCGCAGCAAACAGCAAAAAGGCAAACCACGGCATGCCGGGGATCACCCCCAGCAGCCCCAGGATGGCCGCGGTAATGCCCATCACCCGCGGCGCCGTAAAGAGTTGCGCAGCCATCTGGCCGCCGATGTCGCGCTCATCGTCCTTGCCCACGCGCGTGACGATCATGCCCGCGGCAATCGAGATCACCAGGGCGGGAATCTGCGCCACCAGACCATCACCAATGGACAGCAACACGTAGTTGTTCACCGCCTGTGAAAACGTCAGGTCATGTGAGAGCACCCCAATGGCAATGCCGCCAATGACGTTGATGAACAAAATCAGGATGCCCGCGACCGCATCGCCGCGCACATATTTGCTGGCGCCATCCATGGCGCCGTAAAAGTCAGCCTCGGCCGAAATCTCGGTGCGCCGACGTTTGGCTTCTTTGTCATCAATGGCGCCAGCGTTCAGATCAGCATCAATGGCCATCTGCTTGCCCGGCATGGCATCCAGGGTGAAGCGCGCCGCCACCTCGGCAATGCGGCCCGCGCCTTTGGTAATCACCACAAAGTTGATGACCACCAGAATGGCAAATACGATGATGCCCACCGCAAAGTTGCCGCCAATCAGAAAGTGTCCAAAGGCTTCGATCACTTTGCCCGCGGCATCGGGGCCGGTGTGGCCATCGACCAGCACCACACGGGTGGAGGCCACGTTCAGCGACAGGCGCAGCAAGGTGGTGAACAGCAACACGGTCGGGAACGAGGCAAATTCCAGCGGCCTCTTGGTGTAGCTCGACACCAGCAACACGATGATGGCGATTGCAATGTTGAAGGTGAAGAGCAGATCCAGCACAAAGGCGGGCAGCGGCAGCACCATCATGGCCAGCACCATGAAGGCCAGCAGTGGCACCGCCAGCGCCTTCCATGGCACCGCTCTCATCCACGGGGCGTTGAGCAGATCGTTCATGCGCTGACCTTCTCGTCGATATCGTTATCCGTATCCGCCGCACCGCCGGGGCCGGGGTCCAGCCCCTCGGGCACCTCAATGTCTTGCGGTTGTGACGGGTAAGGCATGCGGCCGGCGCCGCCATTCCAGTGCCGCAGCTGAAACACATAGGCCAGCACCTGGGCCACTGCGGTGTACAGCACCGCAGGAATTTCCGTGCCCAACTCCACGTGGCGGTACAGCGCACGCGCCAGCGGCGGGGCCGACAACATCGGCACCCGGTTCTCGCGTGCCAGCTC
>CAZZAD010000127.1:0-8091 GCA_964652055.1 uncultured Burkholderiaceae bacterium
GACGCGCATGTGTTCGATGTCTTGGGCGGTTTTAAGGGTGATGGTCATGAATGCACAGTTCTTTGCACAGTAGTCAGCAAGTTAGGCGACAGCAGCTGCCCGGGAACCCGCATAAGCCGTGGCTGCACGCTTGCGGGCTGTAGAGCAACTTGTCGCCTGGTGAGTAATGGGAATGCACCCTCGTAACGGTAGGTGCGCAGCAGCCCGTATAATAAGCGGCTGTCTTTGATGCAGACTGTTTTTTGCCGGTTTACATGAGAGGCAGGCCTCCGGAAATTCTTCCGGGCGCAATTGTTAATCAATCTCGCGCGCTGCATTTCCAGGGTGTTTGGGTGTCTGAGCTTCAAAACTCAACCTTCAGACCTCGGCAGTGGCGTCAGACCCAACCTTGGATGGAGTTTTGATATGTCAGTGACCATGCGTCAAATGCTGGAAGCCGGTGTGCATTTTGGCCACCAAACGCGTTTCTGGAACCCCAAGATGGCCCCGTTCATTTTCGGCCATCGCAACAAGATTCACATCATCAACCTGGAGAGCACCCTGGAAAAATTCCAGGAGGCGGCCAAGTTTGCGCGCCAGCTCGCCGCCAATCGCGGCACGATTCTGTTTGTAGGCACCAAGCGCCAAGCGCGCGAGATCGTGGCCGAAGAAGCCAAACGCGCCGGACAACCTTTTGTGGATCAGCGCTGGCTGGGCGGCATGCTCACCAACTACAAAACCCTGAAGACATCGATCAAGCGCCTCAAAGAAATGGAACAGATCGCCCAGGAAGGCGGCACCGAGCGCATGAGCAAAAAAGAAGCACTCGATTTTCAGCGCGAGATTGAAAAACTGAACAAATCCATTGGCGGCATCAAAGACATGCCCTCGTTGCCCGATGCCTTGTTCATCATTGACGTGGGCTATCACAAGATCGCCATTGCCGAGGCCGCCAAGCTGGGCATTCCAGTCATTGGCGTGGTCGATACCAACCACTCTCCCGCAGGCGTGACCCACATCATTCCGGGCAATGACGACTCTAGCCGTGCCGTGCGTCTGTATGCCCGCGGCATGGCTGACGCCGTGCTCGAAGGCCGCGCGCAAGCCATGGAAGGTGTCGTGGCGGCTGTCAAAGACAGCGCGGAGTTCGTTGAGGTCGACGAAGAAACGCAGGCGCAGTAACACCGCTTTGGGTCTTGCTGCACAAGGCATGAAGGGGGCGCGTGCCCCCTTTTTGCAAACCAAAAATTGAGCAATTACTGAACTAAATCACTGGGAGTAGAAAAAATGGCAGAAATTACTGCGGGCATGGTCAAAGAGCTGCGCGACAAAACCGATGCGCCGATGATGGAATGCAAAAAAGCGCTGGCCGAGGCCGCGGGCGATCTGGCCAAAGCCGAAGAAATCCTGCGCGTCAAGCTGGGCAACAAAGCCGCCAAGGCCTCCAGTCGCGTGGCCGCCGAAGGCATCGTGGCCATTGCAGTGGACGCAGCAGGCAAGCAGGCCGCCATTGTTGAGATCAACTGCGAAACCGACTTCGTTGCCAAGAACGATGACTTCCTCGCCTTCACCAAGGGCGCAGCGCAACTGGTGCTCGATAAAAACCCGGCCGATGTGGCCGCGCTATCGGCCCTGCCTCTGAATCATCCGGCCGCCTCGGGCACCGTCGAAGCGGTGCGCACCACGTTGGTGGGAAAAATTGGTGAGAACCTGTCCATTCGTCGCTTTGCGCGCATCCAGGCGCAAGGGCAAATTGGCTACTACATCCACGGCGGCGCCAAGATTGGTGTGGCGGTGGACGTCAGTGGGGGTGACGCTGAATTGGCCCGCGACATCGCCATGCACATTGCGGCAAGCAAACCCAAGTCGCTCGATGCCTCCGGCGTATCAGCTGAGCTGCTCGATGCCGAGCGCCGCATTGCGCTGGAAAAAGCGCGCGAAGCGGGCAAGCCCGAAGCCATGTTGGAAAAAATTGCCGAAGGCTCGGTGCAGAAATACCTCAAGGAAGTCACCCTGCTGGGTCAGCCGTTTGTCAAGAACGACAAGCTCACCATTGAGCAACTGCTCAAAAGCAAAGGCGCCACCATCCACGGTTTTTGGTTGTATGTGGTGGGTGAAGGTATTGAGAAAAAGACGACTGACTTTGCGGCAGAAGTGGCAGCACAAGCTGCAGCGGCCCGCGCGCACTGAGTGCAGTCGTTCCCTAATCACTACCTTAAAGAAAGCCTCCCATGCCTGCTGCCTACAAGCGCGTCTTGCTGAAACTATCGGGTGAAGCCTTAATGGGCGAGGATGCCTTTGGCATCAACCGCTCCACGGTCGAATCCATGGTGGCAGACATCCGCGAAATCGTGCAGCTGGGCGTGGAGGTGGCCATCGTGATTGGCGGCGGCAACATTTTCCGCGGTGTGGCGTTGGGGGCCTCGGGCATGGACCGGGCCACCGCTGATTACCTCGGCATGATGGCCACCATCATGAATGCCATGGCGCTGCAAGATGCTTTGCGCCGGGCAGGCGTGGAGGCACGGGCGCAATCGGCACTGAATATTGAGCAGGTGGTGGAGTCCTACATCCGTCCCAAAGCGCTGCGCTATCTGGAAGAAGGGCGTGTGGTGATTTTTGCGGCCGGCACAGGCAATCCGTTTTTCACCACCGACACCGCGGCCGCGTTGCGCGGATCGGAAGTGGGCGCGGAAATTGTGCTCAAGGCCACCAAGGTCGATGGCGTGTACAGCGCCGACCCCAAGAAAGACCCCAAGGCCACACGCTATGCCTCACTCACATTTGACGAGGCGCTGGCCAAAAACTTGCAAATCATGGATGCCACCGCGTTTGCGCTGTGTCGTGACCAGAAGTTGCCCATCAAAGTGTTCAACATCACCAAGCCCGGCGCGCTGCGGCGTGTGGTGATGGGTGAAGACGAGGGCACCCTGGTGCACGTTTGAACCCGAGCCCCTCAGGAGACGCTTAAACATGAACATTGCTGAGATTCAAAAAGCCACCGAACAAAAAATGGACAAATCGCTTGAGGCGCTCAAGCACGATCTGGCCAAGGTGCGCACGGGCCGTGCCCATACCGGGCTGCTCGATCACATTCAGGTGGACTACTACGGTTCCATGGTGCCGCTCACTCAGGTGGCCAACGTGGGTCTGGGCGATGCACGCACCATCACCATTCAGCCCTGGGAAAAAAAGATGGGGCCGGTGATTGAAAAAGCGATTCGTGAATCGGACCTGGGTTTGAACCCCTCCACGACGGGCGATTTGATCCGCGTGCCCATGCCGGCGCTCACAGAAGAGCGCCGCAAAGAAATGGTCAAGATTGTCAAAAATGAAGGCGAAGGCGCGCGGGTGGCCGTGCGTAACCTGCGTCGTGATGCCAACACGCATCTGAAAGAGCTGCTGAAGAAAAAAGAAGTCTCTGAAGACGACGAGCGCCGCGCGCAAGACGACATTCAAAAGCTCACCGATCGCCATATCGTCGATATCGACAAGCTCATCGCCGAAAAAGAAAAAGAAATCATGACGGTGTGATGGTTGAGCTGCCGCACTTCACATTGCTCCATCGAAGCGCCGATTCAGGCGCGTATTGACTGTGAATCCTCAAACGCCTCCACGACACGTTGCCGTCATCATGGACGGCAACGGCCGTTGGGCTGCCGCGCGCGGCCTGCCGCGCACCGCCGGGCATCACCGTGGTGTGGATTCGGTGCGCAACATGGTGGAAGCCTGCGGGCAGCGGGGCATCGAATACCTCACGCTGTTTTCGTTCAGTTCTGAAAACTGGCGCCGTCCCGCCGAAGAAGTGTCGCTGCTGATGCGCCTGTTCATGATGGCGTTGGAGCGCGAGGTGGGCAAGCTGCGTGATCGAGGTGTACGTCTGCGCGTGGTGGGTGATCTGCAGACCTTCGATCTGCCCTTGCAACGCCTGATTGCCGAAGCGCAGGCATCCACCGCACACAACACCAAACTCAACCTGACCATCTGCGCCAGTTACGGCGGGCGTTGGGACATCACACGCGCGGCCAAGGCGCTGGTCGCCAGGGGGCTGCCCGTCGAAACCATAGACGAGGCTGCGCTGGCCGGTGAGTTGTCGATGGCCTTTGCGCCCGACCCTGATTTGCTGATCCGCACCGGCGGCGAGGCGCGCATCAGTAATTTCCTGATGTGGCAACTGGCCTATACCGAGCTTTATTTCACCGACGTGTTGTGGCCCGATGTGGATGGCAGCACGCTGGACGCGGCCCTGCACTGGTACGCCGGGCGCGAGCGACGCTTTGGCCGCACCAGTGAACAGGTGCAGGCGGCGTCGTGATGGCGGTGCACTGCTTTTATTCCCTCCCCTTCAAGGGGAGGGTTAGGGTGGGGATGGGGTGCATTACGAAGTGAAATGTTTCCCGTACCACCCCATCCCCACCCGTGGCGCAGCCACGCGCTTGCAAGCGCGCGTCGCTGCGGTGGTGCAAAGCTGTGCTTTGCGAATTCCCACCTTCGCCCCCTTGAAGGGGAGGGAGTAAACACTGTGCCTCAATGGGCGCAAAGCGGCCTTGGAATGCGGCTCGGCAACACGATCCTTAGTGCCTGCACGGAAATAAACCAATGTTGAAACAACGCGTATTAACGGCCATCGTGCTGCTGCTGCTCATTGCCGGTGCGCTGGCCTGGGGGCATGAGGCCTTCGCCCTGTTGGCGGTGGTGTGTGTGGCCACGGGCATTTATGAATGGCTGCGTCTGGCCGGGCATGCGTCGGGCAGCCTGACCGCGGCCCTGGCTGTGGTGTGTGGCGGGGTGTTGTGGTGGCTGGAGCGCATGGGTTTGCCTCTGGGCGCGCAGCAGGCTCTGGCGGGCAGTGCGCTGGTCATCTGGGTCGGCGTGTTTGTGCTGCTGTGGCGGGTTCAGCAAGGTCATGCGGCGCCGCTGAGCCGTGCCGTCAGTACGTTGCTCGGTGCCGTAACGATGAGCGCTGCGTGGTTTGCGCTGATGGATTTGAGCCTGGCAGGCCCGCTCACGCTGGTGTCGGCGCTGGCGGTGGTGTGGGTGGCCGACAGCGCGGCGTATTTCACGGGGCGGGCGTGGGGTAAACGCAAGCTGGCCTCGCTCATCAGTCCAGGAAAAACCTGGGCGGGTGTGGCTGGTGCCCTCGTGGTGGTGATGGTGTTGGCGCTTGGCGCCGCGTACCTCTGGCCGACCACAGCGCTCTTCACAACAACGTTGATTCAGCGTTTTTCGTGGGTGGGGGCGCTGGCGTTGCTGGCCGCGCTGGTGGTCCTGGGCATTGTGGGCGATCTCTTTGAAAGTTTGCTCAAGCGTCGTGCGGGCGTTAAGGACAGCGGCGTGGTGTTGCCCGGACATGGGGGCGTGCTCGACCGCATTGATGCGCTCCTTCCGGTGTTGCCTGCACTGCTGCTGATACGACATTGGGGAGGGTCATGACCATGCAGGGCGTTTCAGTGCTGGGTGCGACGGGCTCGATCGGCAGTAGCAGCCTGGATGTGCTCGCGCGTCATCCCGACCGCTTTCGTGTGGCCGCGCTCACCGCGGGGCGCGATGTCGCCAAATTATTGGTGTTGTGTGAACGCTGGCAGCCTGAGCTGGCTGTGATTGCTGATGCGTCGTTGCATCAGGCACTGGCGCAAGGGCTGCACGCACGTGGCCTGGCCACGCGCACGGCCAGTGGGCCCGAGGGCCTGATTGAAGCGGCCCGCCTTGAGCGCGCGCAGGTGGTGATTGCTGCCATCGTGGGCGCCGCGGGTTTGCCCGCCACCCTGGCTGCGGCGCAGGCAGGCAAACGCCTGCTGCTGGCCAACAAGGAAGCGGTGGTGTGCGCGGGTTCATTGCTCATGGCGGCGGTGCGCACGGGCCGCGCCGAACTCATTCCGCTGGACAGCGAACACAGCGCCATTGCGCAATGCCTGGCGGGCAGTTCTGCCCACGAGCGTGATGTGCGGCGTCTGGTGCTCACCGCTTCCGGTGGACCGTTTCGCACGCGTCCCCATTTGGCTGATGTCACGCCAGAAGAAGCGCTGGCGCATCCCAATTGGGTCATGGGCCGAAAAATTTCCATCGATTCCGCCACGCTCATGAACAAGGGGTTGGAAGTCATCGAGGCCAGCTGGCTCTTTGGATTTGCGGCCGATCGCATTGACGTCGTGATTCACCCGCAAAGCGTGATTCATTCCATGGTGGAGTTTGGTGATGGCTCGGTCATGGCGCAGCTGGGCACCCCCGACATGCGCACGCCCATTGCCTACGGGCTGGGTTTCCCGCAGCGCATTGACAGTGGCTCGGAGCGTCTGGACTTTTTGTCCATGGGCACGCTGACCTTTGAAGCGCCCGATCATTCGCGCTTTCCCTGTCTGGCGTTGGCCTATCGCGCACTGCGTGAGGGCGGCGGTGCGGCCATTGCATTGAACGCGGCCAACGAGATCGCGGTGCAGGCGTTTCTGGATCGGCGTCTGTCTTTTCCCGACATTGCGCAGGTCATTGAGGCCACGATGTCGGCCAATACTTATCCGGCGCCCACCTCCATTGCGCACGTGCTCGAAGCCGACCAGTCCGCGCGTGAAGTGGCACAGCAAGAAATCGCGCAACGTTTTTCGTTGGGGGTGGCATGAGTGTTCTGACCTCACTGCTGGCCTTCCTGGTCACGCTGGCGATTTTGATCGTGGTGCATGAGCTGGGCCACTACTGGGCCGCGCGGCGCTGCGGGGTCAAGGTGCTGCGTTTTTCTGTGGGGTTTGGCCGACCGTTGTTCAAGGTGGTGCGCGGTGCAGACCGCACCGAGTGGGTGGTGGCCAGCCTGCCGCTAGGCGGCTACGTGCGCATGCTCGATGAGCGTGATGAAGACTGTGGCCCCATTGCGCCGGAAGATTTGCCGCGCGCGTTCAACCGCAAGAGTGTCTGGGCGCGCAGCTTCATCGTGGTGGCCGGGCCCCTGGCCAACTTCGTGCTCGCGGCGGTGGTGTACTGGTTGCTAGCGGTGATCGGCACGGTTGAACCTCAGGCGGTGCTTGCGGCTGCACCGGCTGGTTCTGTGGCGGATCGGGCCGGGGTGCGTGCGGGAGACGTGGCCGTGCAGTTCAATGGTGCGGACGTGCGTTCCATGAACGAGCTGCGCTGGCAGCTGCTCAAAGCGGCCACCACGCGCGGTGAATTTGGCTTGCAGGTGCAAAGCGGTTCGGGTGTGACACGTGATCTGAGCGTGCTGATCGCCGCCGATGACGTCCCCAACATGGAAGGCGATGTGGTGGGCACACTGGGTTTTGCTTTGGCGCCAGGGCCTGCGCGCATTCGTCGTGTGGCTCAGGACCTGCCGGCCGCTCAAGCGGGTTTGCGCGAGGGTGATGAACTGCTGTCTGTCGACGGTCATGCCGTGCACAACGCCCTGGACGCCATCTCGCTGGTGCGGGCCAGTCCCGATGTGGCGTTGGCGGTCGATGTGTTGCGCGAAGGTCGGCGCGAAACGTTTGCGCTCAAGGCGGGCAGCGGCGTAGACGGCAAAGGTCAGCGCATTGGAAGAATCGGCGTCGAGTTTGTTCCGGGGGCGTTGGTTCAGGTGCGTGAGGGTCCCATTGAGGGCGTGGCTCGGGCCGTGGTCCGCACCTGGGACATGGCGGCGTTTTCTTTGCGCATGCTGGTGCGCATGGTGCAGGGCGATGTGTCGTGGAGAAATCTTTCCGGGCCCGTCACGATGGCGGACTATGCGGGCCAGACGGCGCGTGTGGGTTGGGTACCGTACCTGGCGTTTCTGGCGTTGGTCTCAGTGGGCTTGGGTGTGCTCAATCTGCTGCCCATTCCGCTGCTCGATGGGGGTCACTTGCTGTACCATGCCGCGGAAATTTTCATAGGCAAACCACCGGCACAGTGGCTGGTGGATTGGGGTCAGCGTGCCGGGGCCGCTGCGTTGTTGATGTTGACGGCGCTGGCGTTGTACAACGACCTGACCCGACTGTTGTCCTAGTGAGCTTTCCGTAATTCGCGGCACCGTTTTCCCTCACCCCAACCCCTCTCGCGGGGGAAGAGGGGCTTTAAACCTCCCTCTCCCTCCGGGAGAGGAATTGAGGGGCGAGACAGGGGTTTCGCGCTGCATGCGGCGCGCCCTGCAAGAGAGGG
>CAZZAD010000128.1:0-7735 GCA_964652055.1 uncultured Burkholderiaceae bacterium
CCACCCTAACCCTCCCCTTGAAGGGGAGGGAACTCAATATCAACCTCCCCTTGAACGGGGGAACCAAGGCAAGGCCTTGCGGGTGGACTCGATAGCAAAGCACGCAGTGCGCATCCTCATCGTCAAAACCTCCTCCATGGGCGACGTAGTACATGCCGCGCCCCTGGTGAGCGACATCCGCCGGCATTTTCCAGATGCACACATCGACTGGCTGGTGGAGGAATCCTTTGCCGCCATCCCGCAGCTGCACCCGGCCGTCGCCCAGGTCATCCCCGTGGCCGTGCGCCGCTGGCGCAAGGCCGTGTTGCGCGCGAGCACGTGGCGCCAGGTGCAGGCGGTGCGTGCGCAATTGCAGGGTGCGCGCTATGACCACGTGATTGATTGCCAGGGATTGCTCAAAAGCGCCTGGCTCACCCGCTGGGCGCGTCGCACAGGTACCGTGGTGAGCGGCCCGGACCGCGCCAGCGCACGTGAACCCATCGCCGCGCGTTTCTACGACCAGCGCGTGAGCGTGGCACGCACCCTGCATGCCATCGAACGCAATCGGCGCATCGGCGCAGCGGCCTTGGGTTACGCCATCGATGGAGCGCCGCAGTTTGGTTTGCAGGCGCCCTCACAAATCACGCCGTCCACATCCACCGCCGTGTTACTGACCAACGCCAGTCGCGCCACCAAGCTGTGGCCCGATGCGCAGTGGCACGCCGTCGAACACGCATTGGCTGCACGCGGCATCAGCAGCGTGCTGTTCTGGGGCGGTGGCACCGAGCAGGCCGACACCGAACGCCGCGCGCGCGGCATGCAACGCGCCACCGTGGCTGCACGCTGCGGCTTGCAGCAGGTGGCTGCCGTGCTTGCAGGCGCAGCCGTGGTGGTGGGCCTGGACACGGGCCTCACGCATCTGGCCGCCGCGCTGGGTGTGCCCACCGTGGGCATCTTCTGCGACTACGACCCCGCGCTCGTGGGCATCACGGGTGACGCGCCGTGTGCAAGCCTGGGCGGGGTCAACGGCGGACCCACAGCCGAGCAGGTGATCGCTGCGGTTGGGCGCGTGATGAGCGCACGTGGGTTGGGATGAGCGCAGCGAACCCCTGCAACGTGTGCTGTGGCCTCGACCATGAGTGAACATTTTTCGCGCGCGCTCTACACCGCCGCCTGGTGGCTGGCCACACCGCTGGTCGCGCTCTATCTGTTGTGGCGTGGCCGGCGTCAGCGTGAATACCTCAAGCACTGGGGTGAGCGCTTTTGCGGCACCGGCGCTCGGCCCGCACCAGGCGGTGTAGTGCACTGGCTGCATGCGGTCTCTGTGGGTGAAACCCGCGCCGCGCAGCCCTTGATCGACGCCCTGTTGCAGCAACGACCTGACGCGCATCTGGTTCTCACCCACATGACCCCCACGGGCCGCGCGGTGGGTGAATCCATTGCCCGTAACTGGCCCGGCCGCATCAGCGTGCGTTATCTGCCCTATGAACTGGGCCCCGCGCAATGGCGCTTTCTGCGCGAGGTGCAGCCGAGGCTTGGCATCGTCATGGAAACCGAGGTCTGGCCCAAGCTGCTGTTTGCTGCGCGCAAGGCCGGTGTGCCCATGGTGCTGGTCAATGCGCGCCTCTCAGAAAAATCCGCCGCGCGTGCGCAACGTTTTGCCACGCTCATCCGCGCCGCCGCACAAGGCTTCACGCGCATCCTGGCGCAGACCGAAGCTGATCGCACCCGCCTGGCGCGCTTTTATGACGGCCCCATCGACGTGCTGGGCAACCTCAAATTCGATCTGGCGCCCGCGCCCGAACTCATTGCACAAGGCCACGCCCTGCGCAGCACCCAACCCACCGTGTTGCTGGCCAGCAGCCGTGAAGGCGAAGAAACCTTGCTACTGGACGCACTGGCGGCAAAACAATGTTCATCTGACCCCAATTATTTAAATGTCTGGATCGTCCCGCGCCATCCGCAGCGCTTTGACGAAGTGGAAAAACTCTGCGCCAGCCGCGGCCTCACCCTCCTGCGCCGCTCAAAACAATCGGCAAAACAATTGGGGTCAGATCAACATTATTTTCTCGGCGACACCATGGGTGAGATGCCGCTGTATTACGCGCTGGCCGACGTCACCTTGATGGGCGGCAGCTTCGGCCCCTTTGGTTCGCAAAACCTGATTGAGTCGTGCGCCGTGGGCACCCCCGTCATCGTGGGGCCCAGCACCTACAACTTTGCGCAGGTGGTGCGCGATGCCGTCGCTACGGGTGCAGCGGTGCAGGTGGCGGATATGAATGAGGCGGTGCATGTGGCGCGTGCACTGCTGGGCGATGTCCCGCGGCTGGAATCGATGCGCACCGCGGCGCGGGCGTTTGCGCAGGCGTATGGCGGGGCGACGCAGCGCGCGGTGCGGGTGTTGCTGGATGAGCTAGACAAGCACCGTCGCTCTGGACTCAGGGGCGATGGTCAGTAAGCGCGTAATTTCGTCAGAGATCAGGTGTGCCCACTGCCGGTATTGGCTTGGCCCAGGATGAAATTTGTCTCGTGCCATGTGTTTGGCCTGAGCCCATTGCAACGAGACATAGGCGAGGTTCGAGGTACGGGCGCACAGCTTTTGCAGTGAACGATCCAGCCGCTTTGCGCACTGGCCGAGATACCAACGCAGCGGTTGTGGCGCAGCGGGGAGGATATGTAGAGGCGGCAGCCCCGAAATGACAGCGCCCCTTGCCCCGGTTAGCTTGATGAGCGTTTGCAGCAGGTGTCGATAGTCCGCAATGAACTGCCCGGCCGAACGTTGTGATGTCACGTCATTGACGCCGAATGCCGAGACGATGATGTCAGTCACAGGAAGGCGTTGCTGCGAGATAAAGGTTCCCGCCTTGGCCGCACTGAGTCCCGACTTCGCAAGTAGATGCCACTGAATCTGACGCCCGGTTTTGTTGGCAACGCATTGGGCAACCTGCACGGCCAACGCGTCGTGCTGGTGCGCGACGCCAACGCCCGCCGCAGAGGAATCACCCACGACAAGGATGCGAAGCGGGGTGCCCGTGGTGTCGGTATTCGATGGTGCTTGCGTTGTCCCGGCCCGCTCGCCTTCAGGCTCGGGCAGGCGCAGTGCCGTTGAACGCAGCGTGCGCGCCTGCAAGAGCAGGGCGGGCGCAAGAGCGAGTTTGTAGAGGGTCAGCATGACAGTCCAATGACAAAATTGAAGAAGTGCTGATTGGTTTGCGGCTGCATTTCTCTCAACGCTGTTGAGAGTTTGGGAGGATTAGGCGCGGCTCGCTCCGAACTCTGTGGTCAATTCTTGCGACACAGTCGCAAGAATCTGCTTGCCGTAAGCGGTCCGTCCTGCCTGAAGATTTTCTTTGAGCAGACGGCGCCCAACCTGCCAGCACAGCAGCGTGTAGGTGGAGTTGGCAACAGTCGCAATCCGCCGTCTGGCCGACCGGATGAGTGCGCGCAGGTCGGTGAGAAGAGCCGCTTTGTCAAGAAGGTTGGGGGTCTCTGGCGTGGATGCACCGGCCCGACTTATTTACCTACCTCACCAACAACCCATTAATCGCCTGCACATCCGGATCATCGAGCTCACCCGCAGCGGATTTCACCCGCAGTCCATTGATGAGGAAGTCATAGCGCGCTTTTTTCAAGTCGCGCTGGGTGTTGAAGAGTTGCGTGGTGGCGTTGAGCACGTCCAGTGAAATGCGTACGCCCACTTGATAGCCCAGACGGGTGCTGTCCAGTTGGCTCTTGGAGGAGACCTCGGCCGACTCAAGGGCGCGCACTTGCGACAGGCCAAAGTCCACGCCGGTGTAGGACTGGCGCGCGGCTTGTGAAGCGTTGCGGCGTGCGGCTTCGAGGTCTCGCCGTGCTTTTTCTTCAAGGGCCAGGGATTCGCGCACTTTGCTTTGGGTCAAGCCCCCGCTGTAGAGCGGCACGGTCAGGGTCACGCCCACGGTACGGGTGCGCGAGGTGTTGTCGGAGTTTGTGAGTGTGCTGCCCGTGGAATGGTCTTGCCCAATGCGCGCATTGAAGTCCAATGTGGGCCAGTGCCCTTGGCGTGAGCGGGTGGTCTCGCGTTGGGCGATTTCGGCGCTGGCCCGCGCGATGGCGACGGGATAACCGGCGTCTTCTGCGCGCTTGGCCCAGATCTCGACGTTGGCGGGCTCAGGGGTGGCGAGGTTGGGCTTGTCGCGCAAAGGCAGCAGTACGCCGGGGTCGCGGCCAATGATGGCGCGCAAGGCATTGCGTTTGACTATCACGTCACCGAGCGCAACCTGCTCTTGCGCCACGTTCTGGTCATAGCGCGCCTGTGCTTCGTGCGCATCGACGATGGTTTTGGTGCCTACCTCAAATTCACGTTTGGCCTGCGCCAGTTGTTCACTGACGGCCTTTTTGTTGGTGCCAATGGCGGTGAGCTGGTCTTCTGCGGCCAGCACGTCAAAGTACGCCTGCGTAACGCGCAGCACCAGGTCTTGTCGGGCTTGGGCGAGGATGGCATCAGCCTGATCCACGGCCAACTTCGCTTGCGACAGCGCGGTCCAGTTTTGTGTGCGGATCAAGGGCAGCGTCAGGGTGAGAGCGGGCCCCCAGCTGGAAAACGTTCGGGACACGTCAGGCGTGTCGGAGTCGTACTGCGTGCGTGCATAACCGGCGGTGGCGTTGACCTGGGGCAGCAGGGTGGAGCGGGCTTGGGGTTCGCGCTCGACAGCGGCTTGTTGGGTGTAGCGCGCGGCGGCGTAGGTGGGGTCGTTGGCCAGTGCGTCGCGGTAGATCGTCAACAGGTCATTGGTTTGTGCTGCTGCGCCTTGGCAAAGCGCAGCGATCAGGGCGCCACCGAGGGCGCGTGAGACGAGTGAGGCAAATTGCAGGTTCATGAATTTCCTCTGACCGAATGAAAGTGTGACTAAAACTTGAACTGCGATCGGGGCACAACATTGACCAGGGGTTGGGTCAGCGTTTCAAACAGGGGCACGGTGTCGAAGGCGTCGTTGGTGACGCGCGTGATGAGCTGTGCGGTCATGACGGGTGCTTCGCCCACGATGGCCACCATGCGTCCGCCCACCTTGAGCTGGTCGGTCAGGTTGCGCGGGACAGCGGCCACAGCGCCTGAGACGATGATGACGTCAAACTGATCAGGTGCGTCGGCGCTCAGGTCACCGTGCAGCCCGTCCGTGTGTTCCACCACCACGTTGTGCAGCCCGGCGCGCTGCAGGTTGGCTTGCGCAAACCGGACCAGGGGCGCCTGTATGTCTACCGTGATGACATGCGCGGCGCGGTGTGCGGCCAGTGCAGCCATATAGCCCGAGCCCGCACCAATCTCCAGCACCGTGTCCTGCGCCCGCAGCGCCAGTGCCTGCAGCAGGCGCGCTTCCACTTTGGGGGCGAGCATGACTTCGCCGGTCTCAGTGCCGTCCGCGCGTATCGGCAGTTCCATGTCGGTAAAGGCGAGCGTGCGCAGCTCGGGCGCCACAAAGTCTTCGCGCCGTACGGCTGAGATCAACTCCAGCACCGACGAATCGAGCACCTCCCAGGGGCGGATTTGCTGCTCAATCATGTTGAAACGTGCGCGGTCGAAGTCGAAATCAATGGCGGTCATGGTCAGAGGAGGCTGGGAGCAGCGTCAGGGAACAAAGCGGCGGCGATGTTATCAGCGGCTCTCGACACATCAGACTGCGTTAGATTCGCCCGCTTGATGGGAGACCACGGACCATGCAACCAGCTTTCGAGGGCGGGGCGTTTGCTTTTGACATGCTGCTTGCGGCAGTGGTGGGTAATCAGGCCCTGGCCGAACGTGTGGCGCGCGAGTGCCTCAAGCTCATGCCCTCACTGCAGGCGCGTATGGCGCAGGCGCTCAGTGACAGCAACCGGCAAGCACTGGCCGCCGCGGCGCATCAACTGCGCGGCATGGCCGCCAACATGGGTGCAAAGCAACTGTCGTTGGTGGCCGCAACCTTGGAAACGGGGGCCGGGGGTGATTCGTTTGAGAACCTGGCACAAGTGCATGCTCAGACTCTTGAAGCCTGGCGCGTGGTGGAAGCGGTGCTTAACGCTCAGGTGGGGTAGTCGGTGACAGCTCAGCCCATCGCCAACGTATTGACCATCGCCGGTGTGGACCCTTCGGGGGGCGCCGGGGTGGTGGCCGATATCAAGGCCATTTCGGCCAACGGCGCCTATGCCTGTGCGGTTATTGCTGCGCTCACGGCGCAAAACACGCAAGCGGTGACGGGGATTTTTTCGGTGCCCGCAGCGTTTGTGCGCGAACAGCTCGACACGCTGCTCACCGATGTGGACGTGGCCGCGGCCAAGATCGGTATGGTCGGTGGCCGTGCGGTGATCGCTGCCGTGGCCGAAGGCCTGGCGCGTAAGCGACCCGCGCACCTGGTGCTCGATCCGGTGATGGTGGCCAAGAGCGGCGATGCGCTGCTCGACAAAGACGGCATGGGCGCGCTGCGCGAGGCCCTGTTGCCGCAGGCCACTGTCATCACGCCCAACTTGCCCGAGGCCGGTGTGCTGCTGGGTCGGCGCGCCCCTGACAACCTCAAAGAAATGCGCCAAGCCGCCGAAGCGTTGCGCGAAACCATGACGCACGCGGGTGCGCGTTGGGTGCTGCTCAAGGGTGGACATCTGTCGCACGAGCAAGCCATTGATTTGCTGCACGATGGCGATCAGATGATTGAGCTCATTGCGCCGCGCGTGGCCACGCGCAACACGCACGGCACGGGTTGCACGCTGAGCGCTGCACTGGCGGCGCTGTTGCCGCAATCCGCAGAGGTGCCCACCGCGGCGCGCCGCGCCAAGGCGTATTTGAGCGCTGCATTGGCGCGCGCAGATGAACTCAAGGTGGGTCATGGGCATGGGCCGGTGTTTCACTTCCCGACGTTCTGGAAGTAGCAAGTAGGTTGGCGGTGAGCGCAGCGAACCCCAACATCGTTGCCGCAGCACAGGTGGGTGTTGGGGTTCGCTGCGCTCACCGCCAACCTACGCGCTGATCGCGTATCCCCGCTGCGCTATCGTCCCGCCTGCGTTGGGGGTACTGCGGGTGATCCACACCTGCGGTTGAGACAGTCCCCAAGAACCTGATCCGGGTAATGCCGGCGTAGGGAAACGCGCCGGCTGCACTCCTGCCCGCTTGCGTGTTCCCTTTTTGCGTTGAGGAGAACCGCATGAGTGCCCATCCAGAATTTATTGCTGCCACCGCCGAGGTTGATCAAGCCGCGGTGCAGCCCCTGCCCAAGTCACGCAAGATCTACGTGCAGGGCTCGCGCGCTGATGTGCGCGTACCCATGCGCGAGATCACACAGAGCGACACCCCCACCAGCAGCGGTGTGGAGAAAAATCCGCCGCTGTTTGTCTATGACACCTCGGGCCCGTACACCGACCCGGACGTGAAGATCGACATCCGCTCGGGCCTCGCTCCGCTGCGCGCGGCCTGGATCACCGAGCGCAATGACACGGAAGTGCTCACGGGCCCCAGCTCACGCTTTGGTGTGGAGCGGCTCCACGACCCCAAGCTCGCCGAGCTGCGCTTCAACCTGCAACGCCAGCCGCGCCGCGCCAAGAGCGGCATGAACGTGAGCCAGATGCATTACGCGCGCCAGGGGCTCATCACACCCGAGATGGAGTACATCGCTCTGCGCGAAAACCAGCGCGTGGAGTTGTATACCGACATGCTGCGGCGCCAGCACCCTGGGCTGGGCCTGGGCGCGAATCTGCCCCAAGCCATCACCCCCGAGTTCGTGCGCGACGAAGTGGCCCGTGGCCGCGCCATCAT
>CAZZAD010000128.1:7745-8079 GCA_964652055.1 uncultured Burkholderiaceae bacterium
CGAGCCCATGAGCATCGGGCGCAACTTCCTGGTGAAGATCAACGCCAACATTGGCAACTCGGCGTTGGGCTCGAGCATTGGTGAAGAGGTCGAAAAAATGACCTGGGCCATCCGCTGGGGTGGCGACACCGTGATGGACCTGTCCACCGGAAAACACATTCACGAAACGCGCGAATGGATCCTGCGCAATTCACCCGTGCCCATCGGCACCGCCCGGAAACTGGGGCTGGTTTTTGCCGACCCCGCCGGCCATCTGCCGCGGCTGCGGCGGGACTATGCCGCCTGCACCGATCCGGAGCGGCGGGTGCGGCTGGCACAACTGCTGGCCTTCCTG
>CAZZAD010000129.1:0-8069 GCA_964652055.1 uncultured Burkholderiaceae bacterium
GGCATCGAGATCAAGGAAAAGAAAGATGCTTCCGGCAAGCCCCTTGATGGCGTGCCCTTTCATCCTTACTACACCGTGCACGACGTGTTTGGTCTGGCGGTGTTCCTGATGCTGTTCTTTGCGGTGGTGTTTTTTGCGCCGGAGATGGGCGGGTACTTCCTGGAGTGGAACAACTTCATTCCGGCCGATTCACTCACCACGCCGCCGCACATTGCCCCGGTGTGGTACTTCACGCCGTACTACTCCATTCTGCGTGCCACTACAGAAGATTTCATGTGGGTGCTCTCGGGTGGGGTGGTGCTGTATGCGGGGCTGGTGGTCCTGGCGGTGCGAACTGCGTGGGTGCGTCTGGCCGTGGGTGTGGTCACGCTGGCCGTGCTGGTGTTCATGCTGCCCAAGAGCCCCATGGCACTGGACCCCAAGTTCTGGGGCGTGGTGTTGATGGGCGTGTCCGTCATGATCTTCTTTGGTTTGCCGTGGCTCGATCAGGCGACGGCCAAGTCCATGCGTTATCGGCCCACGTGGCATTTCTGGATGCTGATCGGTTGGGTAATCACCTTCGTCATCCTGGGCTACTTCGGCACGCAGGCACCCGCACCGATACCGACGATGATTTGCCAAGGGCTCACGCTGGTGTACTTCGCCTTCTTCCTGCTGATGCCCTGGTGGAGCCGCATGGGCCAGTCCCGGCCGGTGCCCGAGCGTTTGACCGGCGCGCACTAAGAGATGAATACCGCCATGAAAAAAATATTTGCGCTTGTTTTGTTTTTGATTGCCCCCGTCGCTTTTGCGGCTGGGGGTACGGGTGTGCCACTCGACCAGTGGGATCGTGCCAAGGCCCATGATCTGGCCGCGCTACAAAATGGCGCCAAGATCTTCGCCAACTACTGCCTCGGATGTCATTCGGCCACCTCCATGCGCTGGAACCGCCTGCAAGACCTTGGCCTGGACAAGAAACAGATCGAAGAATTTCTGCTGCCGCCGGGTGCGCGGGTGGGCGATCTCATGACCATTGCCATGAAGCCTGCCGATGCCAAGGTCTGGTTGGGCAAGGCGCCGCCCGATCTGTCCGTGATTACCCGTGCCCGCACCTCGTTTGACTTTGCTGGGGTGGACTACCTCTACACGTTGCTGCGGGGTTATTACCGTGATGCCGCCAGCCCCACCGGCTGGAACAACATTGCTTTCCCCAGCATCGGCATGCCGCACATTTTGTGGGAGCTGCAAGGGCCGCGTGAAGTGACGATCAATCAAGTTGCACCCGAGGCGGGCAAGCACCCCGGGCAGGACCATGTCATGGTGCGTACGGTCACGGTGTACGACGCGCAGGGCCAGGTCACCACGCAGCGCCAGGCGCTGGAAGGCCATCCACAGGCCAAGGTGGCCGTCAGCGTCAAACCTGCCAACGCCGCGCAAGCCCGGCAATTTGATGCCGATATGGCCGACCTGGTGGCCTACCTGCACTACATGACTGAGCCGGTGCGCGCCAGCCGTATGCGCCTGGGTGTATGGGTGGTGCTGTTCATTGGCCTGTTTGCCGTGCTGGCCTGGCGCCTGAACGCGCTGTATTGGAAAGACCTCAAGTAGCAGCCGAGCCTGGCTGCCTTGTTCTGAGTTACTTAAAAGGAATCAACAATGATGGTGCTCTACTCTGGAACCACCTGCCCGTTTTCGCAGCGCTGCCGCTTTGTGCTGTTTGAAAAAGGCATGGACTTTGAGATCAAGGACGTTGATCTTTTCAACAAGCCCGAAGACATCAACGTGATGAACCCCTACGGCCAGGTGCCCATCCTGGTTGAGCGCGACCTCATCCTGTACGAATCCAACATCATCAATGAATACATCGACGAGCGCTTCCCGCATCCGCAATTGATGCCGCCCGACCCCGTCATGCGCTCGCGCGTGCGCTTGTTCCTGTATTCGTTTGAGCGCGAACTGTTTGCTCATGTGCAGGTGATCGAGAACTCGGGCAATCAAAAAGCCATCGACAAGGCCAAGATCATGATCCGCGACAGCCTGACCAAGCTGGCCCCGATCCTGCTCAAGAACAAATTCATGCTGGGCGAAGAGTTCTCCATGCTCGACGTGGCCATTGCACCGCTGCTGTGGCGCCTGGATCACTACGGCATTGAGTTGCCCAAGAGCGCGGCGCCCATCCAGAAGTACGCCGAGCGCATTTTCAGCCGCCCCGCGTACATCGAAGCACTGACCCCGTCCGAGAAAGTCATGCGCCGTTAAGCGGCGCGCGCGTGAGTTATGGCCGACGTGCCGACCAAGCCGTACCTGGTTCGTGCCATTGCCGAGTGGTGCAACGACGCCGGCTTTACACCGTATGTGGCCGTGGCGGTGGAAGAGTCAGTACGGGTGCCGCAGGAGTTCGTGCGCAATGGCGAGATCGTCCTCAACATCTCGTCCATTGCCACCAACCGCTTGCTGATTGATAACGAAGCCATCAGTTTTCAGGCGCGCTTTGGTGGCGTGGCGCGTGACGTGTACGTCCCCATGGCGCAGGTCATTGCCGTGTACGCCCGGGAAAACGGGCAGGGCATGGCCTTTGAGGTGCCGCGCGCGCTCAAGCGCGGCGCGCCGGGCACCACCACCGCCACCACCACTGCGACTACGGCGCAGCAGGACGAAGTGCGCGGCGCTGCCCCCCGGCTGCGCGCGGTCGATGCCCTGGTCAAAAACACCGTCACCCAGGTGCCCCCCCAGGGCGACGCGGACAACACGTCGAGCGTGGATCAGGAATCGGGTCCCGCGGGCGACAAGCCCGACGCTCCGGGCCCCGCCACCCCACCCGCCGGCGGCGACCGTCCCCGTTTGACGCGGATCAAATAACTGAAATAGCCGGCATAGCTCAGTTGGTAGAGCAGCGGTTTTGTAAACCGAAGGTCGGGGGTTCGAGTCCCTCTGCCGGCACCAGATTCACCGCCCCGCCTTATTCGCTCCAGCGTTCGCCCCCTCTCTATCTGCGGGATCGGCTTGCGCTGGCTGTGGCCGCACTATCTGTGTTCATACGGGAGATTCAGCCCGGATATTTCATCAGGTCGCCCCCGTTTATGAGTCTTTCTCCTCACCGAACGCTGATTTCCACGGCGCAAATCCAAAATCCAAATTGGATCGTCGGGGCTACGCGGGCTTGCGCGGCGCATGTGCGGCGCTGTTGCGCTCAAGTGCTCGCGAATGCCTACGGGCATTCGTCTGCGCCCCTCTCGCTCGACATCGCTCGCACCTGCATCCGCGCAACTCCCGCGTCCCTGATGAAATATCCGGGCTAGCCATGGTTTCGTCCCATGCTGATGCGGCGTTGACTGCACCCTGGGCGGGGTGGACAAACACGTGGGCCGGCAGCACATGGGCCAGTACCTGGGCCCATGCCTGCACCGAAACCTGGACGCGGGCCATGACCTGGGGTCTGGTGTGTTCAGCCAACACGGAAATGCCCGAAGCGCTGCACCGCCATGCGGAACATCGCGCCGCGGCGCTCATTGGCTATGCGCGCCAGAACTCCCCTTTGTATGCGCGGCTCTACCGCAACCTGCCCCCCGATGCTGCACTGACGGATCTCCCCCCGATCACACGCGGGCAGCTCATGGCGCAGTTCGATGACTGGGCCACCGACCGCGCCATTACCCGAGCCAGCGTGGATGAATTCCTGGCCGGGCGCGACAACTTGAGTGAGGACTACCTGGGTCGTTACGCCGTGTGGACCAGCTCGGGCACGTGTTCGCAGTGGGGCATCTTTGTGCAGCCGCACGATGCCCTGGCGGTGTACGACGCTGAACTGGCTACGCGCTCGCTGCCTGGCCAGGGCACTGCATCGCAAGCACCTTCCGCCACACGCCTGCCCGCCGTATTGATTGCTGCCATCGATGGCCACTACGCCGGCATCGTCACGTGGCGCCGCATGCAGCGCGCCACCCCGTGGCTGGCCTCGCAGATGCGCGCGCTCTCAGTGGCCGAACCCCTGGAAAAACTGGTGGCGCAGCTCAACACCATCCAGCCGCGCTTTGTGGCCGCTTACCCCTCGGTGCTGCAATGTCTGGCCGATGAACAAGTGCAGGGCCGGCTCGATATCGCCCCGACGCTGCTGTGGAGCGGCGGCGAAGCGCTCTCCCCGGTCGCGCGGCAACACATCGTCAGCACCTTCAATTGCAGCCTGATGAACGACTACGGCGCCTCGGAATGCATGAGCCTTGCCTTTGAATGCCCGCACGGCCGCATGCATCTGAACGCCGACTGGGTGGTGCTGCAGGCGGTGGACAAGCATGGCCGCCCCGTGCCCCCCGGGCGCCCCTCACACACGAGCCTGCTCACCAATCTGGCCAACCCCATCCAGCCCCTCATCCGCTACGACCTGGGCGACAGCATCACCGAATACGTCGACCCGTGCCCCTGTGGGTGCCTTCGCCCCTCGTTCTCCGTGAGCGGCCGCGCCGACGACGTGTTGCACCTGCCACGCGGCGATGGCACTTACGCCACCGTATTCCCACTGGCCGTGCAAAGCGCGCTCGAAGAAGGCGCCGGCATCACGTTGTTCCAGGTGGTGCAAACCCAGCCTGATCAGTTGCTGCTGCGCGTCGGCGCCTGCCACGGTGCCGACCACACCGCTGCCCGCAAGGCGCTTGCGGTGTTGCGAAAATTTCTGGTGCACCACGGCGCCGGGAAAACCAAGGTCGAACTCGACACCGCAGCGCCGTGTGTTGAATGCAGCGGCAAGGTGCGGCAGGTGGTGGCGTTGTCAGGCCACAGGGGCTGAGAGTCCCGCCCAGCGCGGCGCCAGTTCGTTCTCCACCCCCATCAAATCCAACACCCGCGCCAGGGTGTGATCCACCATGGCTTCGATGCTGGTGGGCTTGAGATAGAGCGCGGGCACGGGTGGGAAGATCACGCCGCCCATGAGCGTGACGGCTTCCATGTTGCGGATGTGCGCGAGGTTGAGCGGCGCTTCGCGTGCCAGCAGCACCACGCGGCGGCGCTCTTTGAGACACACGTCGGCTGCGCGGCTGATGAGCGAGTCGGACAAGCCATGCGCGACGGCGCCCAGGGTTTTCATGGAGCAGGGCGCAATGACCATGCCCAAGGACGCAAATGAACCTGAGGCAATGCAGGCGCCGATGTCGCGTGCGGCATGGACGTGGCTGGCCAGAGCCTCCACGTCACCGCGCTTCATGCCCAGTTCCTGTTGAGCGTTGAGCACGCCCGCGTTGGAGAGCACCAGATGGGTTTCAAGTGCCAGCGTGCGTGCGTGCTGCAGCAGCCGCACGCCATAGAGCGCGCCCGAGGCGCCGGTGATGCCGACGATCAGGCGCCGGGCAGGAGAGTTCACGCTGAATTACTCGGCCGCGTTGACCTTTTGGAGCAGCGCTTTCAACTCGCCGCTTTGCTGCATCTCGGCCAGGATGTCGGAGCCCCCCACAAATTCGCCGCCCACATAGAGCTGCGGAATGGTGGGCCAGTTGGCGTAGTCCTTGATGCCTTGGCGCACGCCTTCGTCTTCCAGCACATTGATGGTGACTACGTTTTTGGCGCCGCAAGCTTTGAGGGCTTGCAAGGCACGGCCGGAAAAGCCGCATTGCGGAAACTGGGCGGTGCCTTTCATGAAAAGCACGACGGGGTTGTCGGTGATGGTCTTCTGGATGACCTCTCTGGCGTCCATGGTGGGTTCCGGTAGAGAAAAAAGAGGGGCGAGTTTAGTGGGCGTGCAATCGGGGTGACGAATGTTCTTCCATATTGAGATTTCCAAAATTTGCGACATCGTTTTCCCTCACGCTCAATCCCTCCCCCGGAGGGAGTGGGAGGTTTAAAGCCCCTCTCCCTCCGGGAGAGGGGTTGGGGGGAGGGAAAAATCTCGCGCTCTTGAGCCGCTGTTATGAGTTAGGGAAAGCTCAATAGTGGGCAGCGCGCCGCCCCATGCACAAGCGCTCCCGCCCCTCCAGATCACGCAGGGTTTGTACTTGCACCAGCCCCGCATGCGCAAACAGCTTGCGCACGGCCAGCCCCTGATCGTGCCCATGCTCCACCAGCAGCCAGCCGCCGGGCGTCAGGTGGGCGGGGGCGATGCGCGCAATGTGGCGCAGACACGAGAGCCCATCGGCGGCGTCGGTCAGGGCGCGTTGCGGCTCGTGGCGCAACGCATGCAGGTGTTTGTCGTCGGCGGCGATATAGGGTGGGTTGGACACAATCAGATCAAACGTGCCCTGCACCGCGGTGAACCAGTCGCTGTGTATGAAGTCCACGCACGCGCCCAACTGCTGAGCGTTGGCGCGCGCCATAGCCAGCGCGGCGGCGGATTGATCCACCGCACACACGTGCGCGTCATCCAGCTCCAACGCCAGGGTGATGGCGATGCAGCCCGAGCCTGTGCCCAGGTCGAGCACACGCGGCGTGGGGTAGGCGCGCGCGTGTGCGGTGGCGGTGTCCACCAGCAACTCGGTTTCGGGGCGCGGGATCAGCACATCGGGGCCCACGCGAAAGGGGCGGCCGTAGAACTCTTTCTCGCCCACCAGGTAGGCCAGCGGCTCGCCGGCCAGGCGTCGCGTGCTGAGCACTTCAAAGCGTTCTTGCAAGGTTTCATCGAGCGCGCGTTCAGGAAACGCAATGAGCGCTTCGCGCGACAGGCCGCTGACATGGGCCAGTAGGGCGCGTGCCTCCAGCGCGGGCAGGGCGCAGGCGGCCAGGCAATGGGCCACGGAGGGCATCACGGACATTTCGGCAGGCATGGTGATAGACATTAATGAGCTCCCAACATGGTTTCAGGGCGGACCCAGGTATCGAATTGATCAGCGTTGACAAAGCCCGAAGCCAACGCCGCCTCGCGCAACGTGCTGCCACGGTGGTGCGCGTCTTTGGCAATGGTGGCGGCTTTGTCGTAGCCGATGTGAGGGGCGAGCGCGGTCACCAGCATGAGCGAGCGTTCAAGCAATTCGCTGATGCGCTCGGGGTTGGCGCTGATGCCGCGCGCGCAGTGCGCATCGAAGCTGGCCATGCCATCGGCCAGCAGCCGCACGCTTTGCAAGAAGGCATGGGCGATGAGGGGCTTGTAGACATTGAGTTCGAAGTTGCCGCTGGCGCCGCCAATGTTGATGGCCACATCGTTGCCGAACACGGCCGCGGCCACCATGGTGAGCATCTCGCACTGCGTGGGGTTGACCTTGCCCGGCATGATCGATGAGCCCGGCTCGTTCTCGGGGAGGGACAGCTCGCCCAACCCGGCGCGCGGCCCACTGGCCAGCCAGCGAATGTCGTTGGCGATTTTGTTGAGTGTTGCCGCCAACGTCTTGAGCGCGCCGTGCACGGCCAGCAAGGGCTCGTGCCCGGCCAGCGCCGCAACCTTGTTGGGCGCACTGACAAAAGCCAACCCCGTATCGGTGGCCAACTGCGCCGCCACACGCGCGCCGAACTCGGGGTGGGTGTTCAAGCCCGTACCCACCGCGGTGCCGCCGATGGCCAGCTCCAGCAACGCGGGGCGCAGCGCATCGAGGGCGCGCGCGGCGGCATCGAGCTGAGCTACATAGCCCGAGAACTCTTGCCCCAGGGTGAGCGGTGTGGCGTCTTGCAGGTGCGTGCGGCCTATTGTCATGAGGGCCTTGAAGGCGTGTTCTTTGGCATCGGGCGTGGTGCGCCGCGCGGACAGGGCCGGGCGCAGATGCGTCTCCAGGGCCACGGCCGCGGCCACATGCATGGCGGTGGGGAACACATCGTTGGACGACTGGCCGCAATTGACTTCGTCATTGGGGTGCACCAAACGCGCCGCGCCGCGTGTGCCGCCGAGCAGTTCGGAGGCCCGATTGGCCAACACCTCGTTGACGTTCATGTTGGTCTGTGTGCCCGAGCCCGTCTGCCAGACCGAGAGGGGAAACTCTTGCGCGTAGCGCGGATCGGCCAAAGCTTCATTGGCCGCCGCCACGATGGCGCCGGCTTTGTCGCTGGCCAGTGCGCCCAATTCGTGGTTCACCTCCGCCGCGGCGCGCTTGATGCGCACCAGCGCGGCAATCAGCTCGGCGGGCATCTTCTCGGTGGACACCGCAAAGTGCAGCAACGAGCGCTGGGTTTGCGCACCCCACAGC
>CAZZAD010000130.1:0-8026 GCA_964652055.1 uncultured Burkholderiaceae bacterium
TACAAACCACAAATTGTGCAAAAGATGTGATCAAGAGACAGGGCCTGCGCCGGGGTGACGACGTTCTGTGGGCTATGTGCGTTTTCACCAACTGAACAGTTTGTAGGTTGTAGGTTGGGGTGAGCTTGCGAACCCCAACCTGCGCGAACTCAACGTGAGCATCCGGTGAGCATCAGTCCTCCAGCTCAGCCTTAGCCAGCTCCACATCCAGCCGCTCTGCGGCGTCCAATGCCTCGCACTGCGCCGCATCGGCGTAGAGCTTTTCCGCTTTGGCCAGCGCCTTCTTGCCTTCGAGCATCACCAGCCCATTGGCATATTCAATGCGGGCAATGGCCGATTCCGGGTTGAGCTTGAGTGCTGCTTCGTAGTGCGCCAGCCCCGTGTCTTTATTGGCGCCGTAGGTCAGGCCGCCAATCATGGCGCCGATCTTGTCGATGATCTCCGCGTGGTAGCTGCCCGCGGCAATGTTGGCGTCGGCGTGTTTGGGTGCAAGTTTCAGGGCGTGATCGATGGCAGATTTGACCTTGGGGCCGATACCCTGCGCCAGTGCCTTGGCTACCGACAGGCCCTGCGCATAACGGCCTAGCGCGTAGGCCTGCCAGTACCAGGCATTGGCGTTCTTGGGTTCCTGCTTTTGCTGCGCCTGGGCCCGTTGCGCCACTTCCTGAAACAGCGCGAGTTTGTTGTTGTCATCTTTTTCCAGATAGGTGGCGTACATGGCGGTGGCCTTGTTGGCTGCGGTCACGCCTGCGCCTCCGGCCTTGAGGCCGAGTTCTGTGGCTTTCTGAAAATGGCCCGCATGAAACGCAATCCAGGCTTCAATGACGGCATCGTCCTTGGGGAACGGCTCGGCATCGCCCTGGTGCAGACGGCCCCAGGTCTTCTTTAGTGAAGCGGCGGTGTACACATATTTTTTGTCGGCGTAGGGAAACGGGGTCCAGCTTTTTGCCATGAAAGTCTCCGAAATTAATTAGCGCTGCGCACGCACCCAATGGGTCAGATCATCCAGCGTGTGGCTGAGCTGGCGCAGCGTAGCGGCGCTGCCGCGAGTCATACACGCGGGAGCAGCGTCCTGCGCATGCGCCACCAGTTTGGCCTGGGAATCGCGCAGCGCATCCATGTCCAGGCGCACGCCGTGGCGGGCGAGCTGGGGCGCGAGCGTGCGGCGCCGTGCGAGCAGTGATTCACGCGTGCGCTGGTAGGCGTGTTCACACAGCGCCCGGCGGCCCGAATAGGAAAATATGTTGGTGAAGAACATGTCCGCATCGGTGCGATTAGGTTGAAACATCACGATGTCGGCGTGCGGGTAAGCACTCTTGTAGCGCGCCAGACCGGTGTCGAGCCGCGAATGAATGAGCGAGCGAAACGTCTGCGACAACACCACCGGCAAGCCACCATCGACCAGGCGGTCGAGCGCGAATTCATGGGCCTGAGATTGAGTCTTGGACGGTGCCTGTGGCGTGGCATCAAACGGCACCAGCGGGTTCAGGCACAGCAGCAACTGCACGCCCTGATCGAGCGCCACCGAAGCGTGCAGCGTTTTACGCAGCGCCCCGTCGACAAAATAACGGCCGTCAATTTCAACGGGCGCAAATAGTCCCGGCAGCGCCGCCGAAGCCTGGACCGCGCGCGAGATGGGCACGTGCAGGGTGTCTGGGGTGCCGAATTCAACGGCGGTGCCGGTATCCAGATCAGTGGCCACGACAAAGAGCTTGTGACGCAGCTCGCGGAAATCATTCGTGCAGCCGGGCTGCGCAAACACACGCCGCAAAAAGGCATCAATGCCATCGCCGCTGAAAACGCCGGTGGGAATGGCGCGGCCCAGGTGCTCCAGTGCGCGCCAGACGCTGCCTGGGCGTTTGAGGTACGTCAGCAGCGTGGCCCACAGCAGGGGCGGCACCTGCTTCAAGCGGTGCGCAAACTCTGCTCCTGCCAGCGGCAACAGCTCTTCCGGCTTAAACGGGTGAACCGTGGATTCACCTTCGATAAACAACCGCGACATCTGCCGCGGGGTAAAGCCATTGGCCAGCCCCGCGGCAATGACGCTGCCCGCGCTGACCCCCACGTAAACGTCAAGGTCATTGAGGTTCAGGCCCGGCATGCCATCGGCAATGGCCGCGAGCGCGCCAATTTCGTAAATCGCACCCAGCGGCCCGCCGCCCGCCAGAGCAATGCCGATGCCGCCGACTTTCTTGCGCACTGATCAGCCCGCTTTTTTGGCGCGCTTGGTGGCGGATTTTTTCAGAGTGGTTTTCTTGGCGGCCTTCTTGGGCGCGCCTCCTGAGAGCTCATTGATCGCCGCGGTGAGTTGTTCCACCTTTTTGGTCAGTTGTTCAATCTGTTGGGTGTTGGGCATGCCCAATTTGTCGAGCACGCGCTCTACGCGTTGTTCAAACACGGATTCGAGCTTGTCCCAGGTGCCGGTGGCCTGCTTCTGAAACTGACCCGCAATGCTCGACAGTCGCCCCGAGGCCTCGCCTACCTTTTTCTCGGCCACGCGCAGCGTGCGTGTCTCGAGCGCGCTGCCTTCCTTGACTAATGCTCCAAAGAGCTTTTGACCCTCGGTCTGTGCTTTGGCAAACGCGCCCAAACCGGCCTGCCAGATTTGCTGTGCAGATTCTTTGACGGCGGCGGCCAGCTCGCTGTCGCTAGAAGAAGATTCCGCCATGGCTTTCAGTTTCTTGACCATCTTTGACTCCCGGAGAAGAAAGGCAACGGGTTGATTTGAACCGCCCGCAAGCGCGCAGTCTACGAAGGCGCAAGGCGCCTGTCATCGCGCGCTATTGAGACAGGTTAACTGTGACGCATTTAGGTTGGGTACTGCATGCGCTGCAGAACGTCGTCGCCCCGGCTCAGGCCCTGTCTCTTGATCACATCTATACGTCGCGCTCTTCGTCCGTCATCCCCGCGAAGGCGGGGATCCAGGCGGTCTGCGTCACCGGTACTGGATCCCCGCCTTCGCGGGGATGACGGAGAGGGTCACGTTCCTGATTCGAAAATGCGATCAAGAGACAGCGTGCAGGCCACGGCGACGATAGTTCGGTGTATCTGCTCTTGCCCCCACGTGATCGCCCTAGAATCGCCCGCCACGTTTGGCCGGTCGGTGCATGACTTTCAGGAGAGCGCAATGGAGTACTTCATCACGGGTGCCACGGGTTTCATCGGTAAACGCCTGGTCAAGAAACTTCTGAAGCGGCGCGGCGCCGTGGTGCACTTCCTGGTGCGTGAGGCCAGTCGCGACAAGGTGCCGGCGCTGCTCGAAGAGTGGGGCGTGACGGAAGCGCGGGCCGTTGCGGTGTATGGCGATCTGGCGCAACCGCGCCTGGGGCTGTCTGCCACCACCGCGCGCGAGCTCAAAGGCAAGATCGATCACTTCTTTCACCTGGCCGCCATCTACGACCTGAAGGCCGATGCTGAAAGCCAGCTCGTGGCCAATGTGGAAGGCACGCGCAACGCCGTGGCGCTGGCCAATGAAATCAAAGCCGGATGTTTCCAGCACGTTTCGTCCATCGCCGCCGCGGGACTGTACGAAGGCGTATTCCGCGAAGACATGTTTGATGAGGCTGAGAATCTCGACCACCCATATTTCTCCAGCAAACACGAGAGCGAGAAGGTGGTGCGCAAGGAATGCAAAGTGCCCTGGCGCGTGTATCGGCCCGGCATGGTGGTGGGCGACAGCCACACCGGCCAGATGGACAAGGTCGACGGTCCCTACTACTTCTTCAAGCTGATTCAAAAGATGCGCAAGCTGTTGCCGCCGTGGATGCCCAGCATCGGCATCGAGGGCGGCCGCATCAATATCGTGCCGGTGGATTTTGTGGTCGATGCGATGGACGCCATTGCGCACAAGCCCGATTTGGATGGGCGTGCCTTCCACCTGGTGGACCCCACGCCCTACCGCGTGGGCGATGTGCTCAACATCTTTGCCAAGGCCGCGCATGCGCCGGGCATGAACCTGCGCATCAACGCCGCGCTCTTTGGCTTCATTCCCAACAGCATCAAGAAAGGCCTGCTTGCGCTTACGCCCGTGCGGCGCATCCGCAATGCGGTGATGAAAGATTTGGGTCTGCCCGAAGACCTTCTGCAGTTCGTCAACTACCCCACGCGCTTTGATGCACGCGACGCGGCGGCCGCACTCAAAGGCACAGGCATCGAAGTGCCGCGCCTGGAGGACTACGCCTACCGCCTGTGGGATTACTGGGAACGCAATCTCGACCCCGATCTATTTATTGACCGCACCCTCAAGGGTCAGGTGCAGGGCAAGGTGGTGCTGGTCACGGGCGGCTCGTCGGGTATCGGTCTGGCGGCAGCACACAAAATTGCCGCCGCAGGCGCCATCACCGTCATCGTGGGCCGCGATCAAGACAAGCTGGACGCCGCCAGAAAAGAGATCGAAGAGGCCATCACCGCCGACGAAAAAACGCGCGCCAATCACGGGCAAGTGGTCACGCTCTCGGCTGACCTGGCCTCAAACGAAGGTTGCGACAAAGCCGTGGCCTGGCTCGTTGAAAAATACGGCGGCGTGGATGTGCTCATCAACAACGCGGGCCGCTCGATTCGCCGCGGCATTGAATCGAGCTACGACCGCTTTCACGACTTTGAACGCACCATGCAGCTCAACTACTTTGGCTGCCTGCGCGTCACCATGGGCTTGCTGCCGGGCATGGTGGCCAAGCGCAAGGGACATGTGGTCAACATCAGCTCCATCGGCGTGCTCACCAACGCGCCGCGCTTTTCTGCCTATGTGGCCAGCAAAGCCGCACTGGACGCCTGGACGCGCTGCGCTGCCAGTGAATTCATCGACGTAGGTGTGACCTTCACCACCATCAACATGCCCCTGGTGCGCACCCCCATGATTGCGCCCACCAAGATGTATCAGAACGTGCCCACGCTGAGCCCTGATGAAGCCGCCGACCTCATCGTGCAAGCCATCGTCTACAAACCCGCGCGCATTGCTACGCGCCTGGGCATCTTTGGACAGTTGCTGCATGCCCTGGCACCCAAAGTGGCGCAGATCATGATGAACACCACCTTCCGCATGTTCCCCGATTCAGACGCCGCCAAAGGCGCCAAAGAAGGTGAGAAACCCAAAGCCAGTGCCGATCAGATTGCGATGGCTAATTTGATGCGGGGGATTCACTTTTGAGCCTTCACGCCGGGTGCGACGCGGTCGGTGCTCAGGCAATTATTGGCATATCGACGGCGAGTGCTAGCCGTTGTTGGGCTTCACTTGAACACAGCAGGGCCAGGTGGCCCACGCATTCGACTTTGATGGGCTGTGCTCCAGGAAGCCACACGCTGGTGCGCGGCACGATGAGGTTGTCATCGATGGAGCCGATGCAGGTCAGGCGCGTGGCGTAGGGTGCGGTGTCCGTGGCCAGTTGCTTGAGGTAATCAGAACCCGGTCGCATCTGGCGCGCATTGATGCCATGACCACAGTGGGCAAACACGGTGCCGGCGTGTGGTGTGGCCAGGGTGATGACGTGGTTGATGGCGCCATCTCCGTACTGACGCAGATACGCGCGCGCGGCCAGGCCGCCCATGCTGTGACACACCAGCGTGACGTGTGAGGCACCGCTTTTGATGCGCAGCGCCTCAACGGCGCGATGGATGGGTTCCGCATGGGCGTCGATCGAGCCAAATACCGATTCCAGATTGATCGTGGCCAGGTTGCAGTGGCTCAATGCGCCCGAGTCGAGCAGAGGTTTCCACACGGCGCGGTTACACAGATAACCGTGAATGAGCAGCACCGCACGGCGCTGTGGGTCGTGCGTGATGAGCGGCTCGGCAAACGAAGCGCGAAAGGGCATATGCCAGGCGAACATGCGCCACCAGGCCCAGGTTTCACAGGCCCATAAGCGCAGGGCCACACCGGGGCTCAGGCGCGGGCCAGGGCGCCGGTCGATCAAGGCGCCGGTAATGAACTCAATGGCAAGCAAGCCGCCCTGCGATGCAGGCCCCATGAGCACGGCGATGACGATGGCGACCCACACGGGCACGCCCCAGTGCACCAGCACCCACGCAAGCCCCGCAGCGCCGCTCCACAACAGCACTGCTCCCCATGCCAGCAACCGTGCGAGTGACATGAGTTAGCCCGCCTTGTGTTCGTGCGGTTCAATATCTACGTACTGCCACCACTGGTTCCAGTACGGTGGTTTGCGGTAGCCCACCAGCCAGGGGTGCGTCAGATCAGTGACGATGCGGTGCACGTAGTACTTGTAGGGCATGTAGGCGGCCAGGATGCGCAGTGCTTCGCGAAACAGCGCCAGTCGCTCGGGGCCATCGGGCAGGGTGTTGGTCAATGCGCAGATTTCGTCGTAGCGCTTGTGGCTGAAGCGCGCCAGGTTGCCGCCGCCGATGTGCGCGGTGGCGCCGCTATCGAAGGTGTCCTGACTGTCGGGGGCCGAGGCGCTGTTGCCCACCGACCAGATCATCAGCTTGCCGGCGCGCATGTTCTTGAGGTTGTCGGGCCACTGCGCGGGGCGCGACTCCATCCGCAGGCCCAGCGCCTTCATGTCTTTCTGGCGCAGCTCGTCGTACTGGCGGTCAATCTGCGAGGTCTGCGTGGCCCACAGCAGGCGCAAGGGATTGCCGTCGGGGTCTTCACGCCAGCCATCGCCATCGCGATCGAGATAACCGTACGTATCGAGCAGCGCCTTGGCGCGTGGCACGCTGTACTCGCTGTTTTCAGTGCGCAGGTTCGGATCAAAGCCATAGGTAAAGGGCACGATGCCCGATTGCGCCGGAATGGCCTGCCCCTGACGCACGAGCACAATTTCCTTCTTGACGTCGAGCCCCAGACCGATGGCGCGCCGCAGGGCCACCTTGTGTGGTTCGTAGCCGCCAATCACGGGGTCTTCCATGTTGAACACCGTCATCGTTACATCCGCCGCCATGTTGCGGGAGAGCGCGATGCCGCGGTGCGCCAGGCTGGGTGCGAGCTTGCCCCCGGGCACGGCGCTCTGGATGAACTCACTCGGTAAACGCTCTTGCAGGTCCTGATCGCCATTGAGAAAACTCAGCCAGCGCGGTTGCGCTTCTTCCACCACCGAGATTTCCACGCGATCAATCATCGGCAGACGTCGCCCCTTGAAGCGCTGCGCCAAGGCTTGCCCTTCAGTGTCGTCCGCGTTGGGTTCGGCATCAAAGAAATGCTCGCGATAGTCCAGATTGCGTTCGAGCACGATCTTTGAGGACCGCCGCCATTCACCCAAACGAAACGGCCCCGTGCCTACGGGGTGGGCCATGATGGCGTCGCCGTAGTGCTCCACCACCTCACGCGCCAGTGCGCCAAATACATCGCCGCCCGCCAGCATCTGAATGAAGCGCGGGCTGGGCTGCGCCAAGCGAAATTGCAGGGTGTAGCGGTCCAGAGCGCGCAGACCCTCGACCGGCGTGTCGTAATCAAAGGCCTGCTTGTTTTTTGTGACGGCCTCTCGGAGCCGATCCATGCCTAAGATTTTCAGTTCGGAAAACGACGCATAGGTGGGCGATTTCCAGCGCGGATCAAAAAAGCGCTTGCACGAATACACGTAGTCCTCAGCCACGAGTTCACGCTTCTTGCCCTTGAACGCTTCATCCGCAGCAAAGAAAATTCCCGGTCGAATCTTGATCGTCCAGACGCGAAAGTCCGACGAATGTTCCGGCATGCCCACCGCCGTATTGGGTTTGATGAGAAAGGGCCGCGCCAGGTGGTCATAGGTGTAGAGGCCGTCAAAGATATGCGCCGTCACCACACGTGAATACAGATCAATGAGCTGCACCGGATCAAAGCCGGTTTCCGCGACGGGAAAGGCGTAACGCAGCACTTTCAATGACTCTGTTTTGGCCTCCTGCGCGGCCCAGGCTGGATCAGTGAGCGGAATGGGAACCGATGCGGCAATCAGGGACTTGAGGGCGGTGCGGCGTGAGGTCATTGATTTAATCCGACAAGGTCTATCTCTTCATTACGCCGTGCACGCTGTTGACGCCCTCCCCTTCAAGGGGAGGGCGGGGGTGGGGATGGGCTTGTATGCGGAGAACTTCA
>CAZZAD010000131.1:0-7947 GCA_964652055.1 uncultured Burkholderiaceae bacterium
AAGACAAGGCCAAGATGTGATCAAGAGACAGGGCCTGCGCCGGGGCGACGACGTTTTGTTGTGCATGTGAATGTTCAGTTCCTATGTCAGTGCCACTGGCCTACCCCGCCACCAACATCGAAATATCGGCCACGCGATTCATCAAGGTATGCATCTGCGCCAGCAGGGCCAGGCGGTTGTCGCGCAGGCGAGTGTCTTCGGCATTGACCATCACGGTGTCGAAGAAGTGATCGACCGGTGTCTTGAGCGGCGCCAGGGCGCGCAGCATGCCGGTGTAGTCCCCGCGTGCAAACAACGGGTCGGCCTCGCGGGCCACGCGGGCGGTGGCTTGCGCCAGTTCTTTTTCGGCGGGTTCGACCAGCAGCTTTTCGTCAAACGCTGCCGGCACCGACGTGGCCTTTTTCAAAATATTGCCGATGCGTTTGTTAGCGGCCGCCAGGCTCTCGGACTCGGGCAGCGCCATGAAGTCACGCACGGCGGCCAACTGGTGCGGCAAACGCGCCAGGTGCTGCGGGCGCAGGGCCAGCACGGCCTCCACCTCATGGGCGGTGTAGCCGTCATCGCGCAGCAGGCCGCGTAGACGATCAAAGACAAAGGTCTCCACATCACTGGTCAGGCGTGCATCCACCGGCCCCAACACTTCCTGGGCGAGCGTGATGAGCGCGCGCAGCTCCGGCGCGTCGGGGCGCAACAGCAGCATGCGCAAGATGCCCAGCGCGTGGCGCCGCAGCGCATAGGGATCTTTGTCCCCCGTGGGCCGTTCGCCCGCGCTGTACAGGCCCACCAGGGTTTCGAGTTTGTCGGCCAGCGCCACGCAAGTGGCCACGGGCCCCGTGGGCAGGGCATCACCCGCAAAGCGCGGCCAGTAGTGCTGCTCAATGGCGTACGCCACATCGGCGGCCTCGCCGTCATGCAGGGCGTAGAGGCGGCCCATCAAGCCTTGCAGCTCGGGGAATTCACCCACCATGAGCGTGCGCAGATCGGCCTTGGCCAGACGCGCGGCGCGCTCCACATGCGGCACATCCGCCTTGAGCAACTTGGCAATGCCCACTGCAATGCTGATGACGCGCTCCACGCGATTGAGTTGGCTGCCCAACTTGTGGTGATAGACCACGCTGGCCAGCCCCGACACGCGCGATTCCAGCGTTTGCTTGCGGTCTTGATCGAAGAAGAACTTGGCATCGGCCAAGCGTGCTCGCACCACGCGCGCGTTGCCGGTCACGATGGCGCTGGGGTCGTTGGTTTTGATGTTGGACACCAGCAAGAAGCGGTTGCGCAAATGACCGCTCATGTCTTTGAGCGCGAAGTACTTCTGGTTTTGCTGCATGGTCAGGATGAGGCATTCCTGCGGCACCGCCAGGAACTCCACCTCAAAGCCCGATTCGTACACGCTGGGCCATTCCACCAGGGCGGTCACTTCATCGAGCAGCGCATCGGGCATGACCGGCGCAGCTTGCAAGGCGTGCGCGGCGCTGTGCAGATCTTGCTCGATGGCGGTGCGGCGCGCTTCAAATGACGCAATGACATGCCCCTCACGCCGCAGTTGTTCTTCATAGGTGTCGGCCGAGTGAATCGCCAGTTCGCCTGCAGCGTGAAAGCGATGTCCAAACGTTTTGGTGCCTGCCAACAAGCCCAGCGCTTGCACCGGCAGCACGGCATGACCATGCAGCGCCACCAGGCGATGCGCGGGGCGCACAAACTGCACGGTGGTGATGCCGTCAGCCACTTGGTAGCTCATCGTTTTGGCGATGGGCAGTTTGGCCAGCGCTTCGTCCAGGGCTTCTTGCAAGCCGTTGACCAAGACGCTGCCCTGCGCCACGCTGTTCAGAAACACCGCTTCAGCTTTGCCGTCGCCTTCCACCACCAGGCAGTCAGGCCCATCGACGGCGCCTAGTGCCAACTTGCCCAGATGCCCGCGACCGAGCGACTCCAGTTTTTTGAGAAACGCCGCAGTCCAGTTTTTGGCGGCGTCTTGTGCTACGGCCAGTGGCATGAGCTTCCAGCGCACGGGTTGATCGGCCGAACGTGGCTTGACGTGGCTGATGTGCACGGCAAGGCGGCGGGGCGTGGCATAGGCCGTGACCTGGCTCTCGTCCGTGAGAAAGTGCCGCGCGCGCAACCCGGCTTCAATGCCTGAGGCAAATGCGGCCGACAAAGCTTTGAGTGACTTGGGGGGCAGCTCTTCGGTGTTGAGTTCCACCAGGAGCGAGGCGGGCTTCATGCGGCCTCCTTGCTCACGGCGGTGCCCAGCATGGGAAAGCCCAGCCGCTCGCGCGAGTCGTAGTAGCTCTTCGCAATGTCGCGCGACAGATTGCGGATGCGGCCAATGTAGGCCGCGCGCTCGGTCACGCTGATGGCGCCGCGTGCGTCGAGCAGGTTGAACGTGTGCCCGCACTTGAGCACCATTTCATAAGCGGGCAGGGCCAGCTCGGCTTGCATCAAGCGCTTGGCCTCCGATTCAAACAAGGTGAACTGGCCCAGCAGCGTGGCAACGTCCGCCGCCTCAAAGTTGTAATGACTTTGTTCCACCTCGTTCTGGTGAAACACATCGCCGTACTTGAGCAGCTTCTCGGTGCCGCGGTCCCTCCAGCGCGTGTATTCGAGATCGAACACGTTGTCGATGTTTTGCAGATACATGGTCAGGCGCTCCAACCCGTAGGTGATCTCGCCCGTGATGGGCTTGCATTCGAGCCCGCCCACTTGCTGAAAGTACGTGAACTGCGTGATCTCCATGCCGTCCATCCACACTTCCCAACCCAGCCCCCAGGCGCCCAGCGTGGGGTTCTCCCCGTCGTCTTCCACAAAGCGGATGTCGTGCTTGAGGGTGTCGATGCCCAGCGCGCGCAGCGAGCCCAGATACAGCTCCAGGATGTCGGTGGGCGAGGGCTTGAGCACCACCTGAAACTGATGGTGCTGATGCAGACGGTTGGGGTTCTCGCCATAACGCGCGTCTTTAGGGCGACGCGACGGCTGCACATACGCCGCGCGCCAAGGCTCGGGGCCGATGGCGCGCAGGAACGTGGCGGTGTGCGAGGTGCCCGCACCCACCTCCAGATCAATGGGCTGCAACAGCGCGCAGCCTTGCGCGTTCCAGTAGGTCTGCAGGCGCAGGATGGTTTCTTGGAAGGAGATCATTTTTCGCTTAGTGGTTCGAGTGCGTGGGGCTTTTCCCTCACCCTCGGTCCCTCTCCCGGTGGGAGAGGGAAGTTAAAAGCCCCTCTCCCACCGGGAGAGGGGTTGGGGTGAGGGAAGCGGTCTAGCCAAGGCTCGCGATTCTATGAGCCCTGGGTTCGGCGACGCAGAAACACTAACCCCAGCACCAGCATCCCCAGCGCCAAGGCCAGTGCCGGCACGTTGCCCCAAAGCACGTAAGGCGTCAGACCCGTGTGTCCCTGCACCCGCACATCCAACACGTTGCGGGTGAGGTAAGGCAATGCGGCCACCGTCTGACCGTGCGCATCAATGAGCGCTGTGGCCCCGGTGTTGGTGGCGCGCAGCATGGGACGGGCCGTCTCCAGCGCCCGCATGCGTGAAATTTGCAGGTGCTGGTCCAGCGCAATCGAATCATCAAACCACGCCAGGTTGGAGAGGTTGAGCAGCACGGTGGGCGCGCGTGCGGGGTCGCGCCAGGCCTCAATGATCTCGCCACCAAACAAATCTTCGTAACAGATGTTCAGCGCAATACGCTGATCCTTCAGAGCGATGGGCGCCTGATAGGGTGCGCCGCGCTCCTGATCGCCTATGGGCATGCGCATCAGATCCACAAACCAGCGAAAGCCCAGTGGAATGAATTCACCAAAGGGCACCAGGTGGCGCTTGCGGTAATCCTCGCTGTGGCGGTCCGGATGTAGCACCACGACCGAATTAAAAAAACGCTCGCGCGGCTCTTCAATGAAGGCACCCAACATGAGCGTGGCCTGGGTGCGCTCCACGTAGTCCACCAGATCCTGCACCACGGCTTGTGGCACATAGTTGATGGGAATGGGGAATACCGATTCGGGCATGACCGCCAGATCAGTGTGCCCGGGCGTGTCCAGCAGCGCCATATGCAACGGGTGACCCTGCAGCAAACCCTCGGGCCCGAACTTCAGGTCTTGCGGCATGTTGCCCTGAACCAAACGCACCGCCAGAGGTGCACCGTGCGGCGTGCTCCACGACACGGTGCGCAAGGTGGTGCCCAGCGCGGGCACGATGAGCAACAAAGCCACAGCAACCCAGCGATGCGTGGTCACCAACACTGCAGCGCCCGCGACGAGCGCCGCCATCATCGAAATGCCATACACCCCCAACACCGGTGCATAGCCCGCCAAGGGCCCATCGGTATGTGCATAACCCGAGGCCAGCCACGGAAAACCGGTGAACACCACGCCGCGCAACCATTCAGACAGCGCCCAACACGCGGGCAGTATCAAGGCCAGATACATGCATCGATGGCCACGCCACCACCCGGCTATGCCCAACGCCAACGCGGGAAACATCGCCAGCCACGCGCAAAACGCCGCGGTGGCCGCGCTCGCCAGCACGGCGGGCATACCGCCGTAGGTGTGCATGCTGATGTACACCCACCAGACACCTGTGCCGAACCAGCCCATGCCAAACACAAAACCGAGCGTGGCTGATGCGCGCAGGGTGGGCGCGCGCAGGCTCAGTGCAAACACGGCCGCCAACGTGAGCGGCTGCAGCCACCAGAAATTCCAGGGGGCAAATGACAGTGCGTGAGCAGCCCCCAGTGCGAAGGCCAGTGGCAGGACGAAAAAGCGCAACACGGGCAGGCGATCAAAAAAAGCGGTCGCGCAGTGTAGGCGGGTGTTCCCTACAGAAAAATGCCCGCCGTAGGTTGGCGGTGAGCGCAGCGAACCCCAACATCGTCGTTATGACACCGGTGGATGTTGGGGTTCGCTGCGCTCACCGCCAACCTACAAGAATGAATCCATCCCGCGCAGCATGCGTTCTCGCGCCAGCGACAGCATGGCGTGTAGGCGACAGGCCGCCGTGCCGTCGAACCCGGTTTGTGAGTTGCACACGATCAGGTTCTCGCACTCAGGCGCAAACCATGATTCGCGGTCATCAATGGCAATCCAGCCCTGATCGAGCTGGCGGTTGGTTTCCAGCCAGTGCATGCACTCGGCGTGGCGTCGGTAGGGCAGCAGGTGCGGGGGCGGTCTGAAACTTGAGGCGTCGGGCGTGATGTCCACCACCCGCTCGCGCAGCGACTCGGGCAGCGGCGCAATCAAGGCATCCAGTGGCTTGCTGGTGCGCCAGCTGGTCGACAGCACCACGCTCACCTCGGCGAACGGTTCGAGCGTGGCGGCCAGATACGGGGCGTGGACAAAGAGCTGATCCGTGTCGTAGCACGGGTCAGGGTGCAGGACTCCATCGAAGTCGAGGAAAAGAATCACAAAGGCGCGGCGGTTGGACGTGTTGGGTTTGAGTTTTAACCCGGACGCAGCCATTCGGGGCTGTGAATTGACGGTGGGGTGTGTGTCAATTCCCGCACATGCTGCAGCGCTACCAGACGAAATGTCGTGGCATTCGGGCACAAATTCGCACGTTTGGGTTGGCGTGCGCCGCTTAGGCTCATTGCATTCGCAGACTGAAGATCGAATTGCTTTTGGCAGGAGTATGGATATGCACCCTCGTGATACGCAGACCGATGAGTTGGCTCAACTGGACGTCGCTGAAGTGGCCAAGCGCTTGCAGCGCCTGGCTGAACTTGAAACGCTGATCAGTCAGCGCTCCGACGAGCTGGCCTGGGCCAATGAGCGCTTGGTCTCCGAACTCTATGAACGCAGTCAGGCCCAGGCCGATGCTTCGGCGCTGGCCAACACTGATTCGGTCACGGGTCTACCCAACCGCAGTTCCTTTGAGAATCGGCTGAAGTCTCTGATCGATAACCCTGCCGTCAAGGAAGAACCTGCGGCGGTGATGCTGCTGGGTATCGACCGTCTGGCGCAGTTGCGCGAGACGCTGGGTATTCCAGTATGTGATCAATTGCTGCGTGCGGTAGCCGAGCGGCTGCGTCAGGCCGTGCGTGGTTCGGATCTGGTCGCTCGCGTGGGTGACGACTGCTTTGCCCTGGCTCTGACCCAGCTGCGGCTGCGCGAGGATGCCGTTGTGGTTGCGCGCAAGCTGCTCAAGGTGCTCGATGCGCCCATTCAGATGGGAGAGCAATCAGTGCGGCTGGCTCCCGCCATCGGAATGGCCATGCTCAATGCCGATGTGGCCTCCCCAGAGGCACTGCTGGCGCGTGCGGACACCGCCATGGGCCGCGCTCGCCTACGCAAAGACAGTTTGTTCGAGTTTTTCCATGAGGAGATGACCGGGCTGATGAATCAGAAGCTCTCGTTGGAAGCCGAACTGCGCAATGCCGTCGAGCAGCATCGGTTCGTCAACCACTATCAGCCGCGCTTTAACCTCAAAACGGGTGCGTGTGTGGGCGCCGAAACCTTTGTGCGTTGGCTGCATCCCGAGCGCGGCATGCTCTACCCGGCCGAGTTTCAGGATCTGGCCAAGACCACGGGACTCATCGTTCCCCTCGGCGTGCAAGTGTTGCGCCAGGCCTGTATGGACGCGGTGCGCTGGGCGGGTGGCGGCATCATTGCCGTGAACCTGTCGGCCACAGAGTTTCATGGCACTTCGTTGATTGAATCGATCAGCAAGGCACTGCAGGACTCCGGTTTGCCGCCGCAACGCCTGCAGCTGGAGGTCACCGAAGAGAGCCTGCGCTGCATGGGCGGCGAGACCGAGCGGTGCAGCCTGATGCTCGACGTGGTGGAGTCGCTCAGCACATTGCGGCAGATGGGCGTGCGTGTGGCGCTTGACGACTTTGGTGCGGGCGTGGCCAGTCTGTCCACACTGCACAACTATGACGTGGATGCCATCAAGATCGACACACAGTTTGTGGCGCTGCTGCCCGAAGACAAAAAAGCCGCCGTGCTGGTGGCCGGCATCGTGGATCTGGCGCGCCGGCTCAAGGTGGGTGTGGTGGCCGAAGGGGTGGAAACCCCAGAGCAGATTGAGTACCTGCGCCGCATCGGCTGCGCCGAAGCACAAGGCTACGGTCTGGCGCGTCCGCAGACCGCGGTGCAGGTGACTTCTCTATTGGCCACAGCCGTCAAACCCAGAAAAAAACGCCCCGTGTAAGGACTGCAGCGCGTGGGCAGTGCCGTGGGGAGCACCCCTCCCCCTTGGGTAGTCTGTATGACCGAGAGCCAAAACACTCATGGTGGCGCATAGTCAAAGCACACTCACCCCCGTCCGAATGATCGGCGGGTATGTGGCGTTGATGTATGCCTGACAAAACAGGAGAAACCATCATGAGTTATCCCATCCCCGCCATCAAACCAAAGCTGGTTGAACTCATGCACGCGCAACACGTGCAAGCGGAACCACCGTTCAACGTGGCCCGGGCGCTGGGGAATTACAAGCGTTCCATTCATGTGCCAGGGCAAAAAACCAGCGCTGTCCTGGTGCAGTCGGCTGCGCAACGCTTTAGCCAAGACTCGGAGCTATTGAAAAATAGTTATTCGCGAATTCCTGAAGGCCCACAGAAAAAGGAAATTCGTGCCCGATTGATTAAGGCCGAGGCACTGTCGCGCGGAAGTGAGCAGGTGCGCAGAGATGCTGACCTCTTAGCGCGACTGCGTGATCTGTCTGATCTGTCTGATATTGCTGAAGGCACCTGGCTGCGACAGCTGCGAAAATTGATTGAATAGATCAGCCGCGCGCGTTGCCTGCGGCCTTGTTCGCCCTCAACCCCTACCCAAGAACCTGCGGTGAACTCGCTGACGGGCACGCTGAGGGAAAGAAAACCGTCACCCCGGCGCAGGCCGGGGCCCAATTTGGGGTGCGGGTCACTTGGGCGATGCGCTGCAAATTGGGCCCCGGCCTGCGCCCTGTCTCTTGATCACATCTTTTACTTCGTTGCGGCGGCGTTCCCTCCCTTGC
>CAZZAD010000132.1:0-7932 GCA_964652055.1 uncultured Burkholderiaceae bacterium
CCCTGCTCGGCCTCAAACCCAAAAAACAGGGCTAGGCTTCATGCAATTGCCCTGAACCCATCCCCACCCTAACCCTCCCCTTGAAGGGGAGGGAACTAAAACATCAACCTCCCCTTGAAGGGGAGGGAACTAAAACGTCAACCTCCCCTCGATGGGAAGGAGATAAAACAAACTCAGCTGCTGCGCCCAACCTTGACCCGCTTGTAGCGAATGATGGGGGCAGCGCCCGGCACCTTGCCACCGGCGATGTAATTGACCGTGCTGGTCAAAGGATCGGGTTGGCCGCCGTAGCCGCCACGCCCACGTCCCTGCCCACGCTCATAAAGGCGGTCGTCACCTGCGCCCGAGTCGCGCATGCCGCCGGTGGGTGCACGGTTGCCATCGCGGTCACGGAAGCGCCCTCGTTGTTGTCCTCCGCCATAACCGGTGTCCATGCCGCTGCCGCTGGTCATGGGTCCAATGTGCTGCGGGGGGCCTCCGGGGCGTCCACGCGGCTTGCCGCCAGCGCCTGGGCCACCGCGTCGCGGTTTACCACCACCACGCTTGCCGCCGCCCGGACGTCCTTCGCCGCTGCCTTCACCCTTGGCGCCACGCAGATCCTGTGCGCCGATGCCCAGATCGTGCAGCCAGGCTTGTACCCACTCGGGTGAAAGCTCTTGATAACGACCGCGCACCAGACCGCGCGGCAACTGCACCGAGCCATAGCGGATACGCATCAGCCGGTTCACTTCCAGACCCACGGTGCTGAACATGCGGCGCACCTCGCGGTTGCGGCCCTCGGCAATGATGACGCGATACCAGCGATTGGCGCCTTCGCCGCCTGCGTCTTCGCAGCGGGAAAAGCGCGCGGGGCCGTCGTCCAGTTCCACACCCGTGAGCAGACGCTGGCGTTGTTCGTCACCAAGTGCACCCAGCACACGCACCACGTACTCGCGCTCAATCTCATAACGCGGGTGCATCAGTCGGTTGGCCAACTCACCTGAGGTGGTGAGGATCAGCAGACCCTCGGTGTTGAAGTCCAGGCGACCCACCGCAATCCAGCGACCGGCCGAAACCTTGGGCAAACGATCAAACACGGTGGGGCGACCCTCGGGGTCGTCTTGCGAAACGATCTCGCCAGGCGGCTTGTAATAAAGCAGCACACGGGGCGGACGCGCGGCACTGCCCACCCGCTGCGGCAGGGGCTTGCCGTTGACACGCACCTGGTCGGTGGGCAATACGCGCTGACCGATATGGGCAGGCTCACCGTTGACGGAAACGCGGCCCGAGACGATGAGCTCTTCCATGTCGCGCCGCGAACCCACGCCGGCATCGGCGAGCACCTTTTGCAGCTTTTCCGTTTGTGCATCGACGGTCTGACGCACCGCGCGCCGGCCACGCTCCAGCAAATCGCGCGAGAGCGCACTGGTGGCCATGGCGGCCGGATTGATTTCGTCACCCTCTCCCACCAGCGGCACGTTGGACGGGGCCTCGGCGGCCGGCAAGTCGCCCAAAACTTCGGGTGCACCTTCTTCGTTCAGCTGCTCGGCGCTGTCCCCTGGCACCGCCATCTTGGTGCCGCGATTGCGGTTGCGACGACGGCGCCCATGCAAACCACGGCCACGCCGCTCGCCCGCACCGGGGCGCTCACCTTCGCGTGGTGGGCCCATCGGTTCCGCGCCTTCAGCCGTAGGCGCCGACGCATCGGCTGGCACCGCGGAATAACCCACAGATTCATGGGGAACAAAAGGAGCACTTGAGGGCGCGCTTGAGGGCACGTTTGTGGCAACGGGGGGTTGCGCTTGCTCGGCAGGAACGCCTGCAGGTGTATCGGCGTCAGGCTTGGGGTTATGCGTCATGAATGGGGGGTCGCTTGATGACATTGCTTCTTGGAAGCGGTGAGAGGAAATATCCGGGCTAGGCCGGGGTGGGTTCGGCAGCAGAGCCGCCTTCGATAGATTCGGCAGGCAAATAGGAAGTCACGTCGGCGGAAGTCACCTCAGCAACCGACTCAACGTCCGGTTGCACAACAGATTCAGACACGGCTTCAGATTCGGGCAAGGGCAAAGGCAGTGGCAACGTCAGGTCCGCCGAGTCTTGCGCCGTGTTCTGACCCAGCGCTGCGCCGAACTGCAACTCCAGTTCCGCAGGCATCTCACCGGCGCCACCCATGGCGGGCAGCTCGTCCAGGCCACTGAGTCCCAGGTCGTCCAGAAATGCGCGCGTGGTGGCCAGCAACGCAGGCCGACCCGGCGCATCACGATGCCCTATGGTTTCAACCCAGCCACGGTCTTCCAGCGTTTTGAGTATTGAGGCCGACACCGTCACACCGCGAATCTCTTCAATGTCGCCACGCGTCACGGGCTGGCGATACGCAATGATGGCCAGCGTTTCAAGCACGGCGCGTGAATAACGCGGCGCTTTTTCGGGGTTCATGCGTTCCAGATACGGGCGCATCAATGCCGAACTTTGAAACCGCCAGCCGGTGGCCACTTCCACCAGCTCAAGACCGCGGCCGGTCCAGTCCTGCAGCAATGCGTCGAGCAACGGGCGCACGGCTTCAGCATTGAACTCTTCGCCCAGAAGTCGGCATATCTCCTTCATGGACATGGGGGTGGGCGTGGTCAGCAACGCCGCTTCGAGGACTGCTTTTGTTTCTTGAGGGTTCATGAGTAAAGCCGCAGCAAAGTGCGCGTCACCGCGCAGCACAATTCGAGTTCAAGGTTGCGGAATGATTGGACCCGCGACGCCATTCACCACCAGCGTGCAAATCACAAATCACAAATCAAATGGACCTAAGGAAATCGGCTGGCCCGAGGGCCCCGGCTTCTCCCGATACTCCAGATCGGGGCAGTCCTAAAACGCTGAAAACTGTGGGGTGACTCCAGAACGACGCGGGATGCACTCTTCAAGGGCGGCGTTGCCGAAACTCAGTCCCAAAACAAACCGTATGGGTCTGCAGGTAGGGCGGGATCGTATCACTCGAATTCGATGCCAGCGTTTTTTCCCGCTGGCACCCTACCCCGATGAGGCCTCAACCCAACAAGGGCTTGCGCTTTTCATCAGCAATGAATACATTCCCACCCGCTCTAAAACCCACCCCTAAGAGGAATGCTCATGTCCAACGCAGCCGCGTCCCACCTGACTCCGCAAAAACCCACGCAACGTCAATCAGAAATTCTGGATTTCATCCGCAAAACCATGTCGCAACAGGGTTCACCCCCAACGCGCGGCGAGATCGCCAAAGCCTTTGGATTCAACTCGGTGAACGCAGCCGAACAACACCTGAAAGCCCTGCACAAAAAAGGACTGATTGAGCTGGTGGGCGGCACCTCACGCGGCATCCGGCTCACAGACGCCATCCGCACCATGGGCAGCGCCGCCATTGATTTTGGCCTGCCCCTGATCGGCAAAGTGGCGGCAGGCAGCCCGCTGCTGGCGCAAGAAAACATCGTCAAGCGCCCTGCCGTAGACCCCGCCGCCTTCAAACCTCGCGCGGACTATCTGCTGGAAGTGCGCGGCATGAGCATGCGCGATGCGGGCATTCTGGATGGCGACTGGCTGGCGGTGCACAAGCAAAAAGAAGCGCGCAACGGTCAGATTGTGGTGGCGCGTATTGGCTCGGATGTCACCGTCAAACGTTTCAAGTCCAAGGGTTCACACGTGGAACTCATTGCCGAAAACCCTGACTTCGAACCCATCATCGTCGACGCAAACTCGGAAGACTTTTCGATTGAAGGGCTGGCGGTGGGGGTGATTCGCTCGTCGCTTTGAGTGCCGATATTTCATTGACAGGTTGGCGGTGAGCGCAGCGAACCCCAACACAGCTGTCGCGACAATGGCTGGTGTTGGGGTTCGCTGCGCTCACCGCCAACCTACAGTTTTTTGGCTTACCTGAGCAAAGAATTCATCAATGCGGTTTCCCGCTCACGCACGGCGTTCAAGAAATCAGCGGCGCCGTGCATCGCCTTAAAGGCGTCAAACCCTTGCGAGAGAAATTCGTGCAGGTGCGACAACCCCGCGGCTTCAGCGGGGCCGCGCATCAGATGCAGCATGCCGGAGATGAGCGGCAGCCGCGCCAGTTTGTCCAGTGACTGGCCAATCTGCACGATCTGCGCAATCTGACGTTCGCGCTCCTGCCGCGTGCCTGCGGTGCGGTAGGCAGCGGCGTAGCCCTCATCGCTCAGTGCCGAGTCGCGCAGCTCTTCATCCGTGACCAGTCCGGCCACGCGCGCATCGAGTGTTTCTGAGAGTTCATCGAGCTCGCAACCCATGGCCAGGGTGAGCACGGCGCGTTCTGGCAACAGTTTGGCGAGCATGGGCACCACGCGCAGGGCTTCGGTATCGCGCTGCGAGAAGTCGCGCGTGCCATACAGCTCTTCGAGAAAAAATTCGCAGGTCAATCGGTAGCGCGGTTTGGCCAGCAAATCCTCATAGGTGCTGCGCAAGCGCTTGGCCTGCCACTGCTTGACGGCTTTGACTCGGCGAGCCAGTTCGGGGTTGTCGGTCAGACGGCCGCGCAGATCGATGACACGGCTCAGGGCACCGGCCAGTCGTGTTTTTCCGTCGCCTGAGGTGAAGAAAGCCATGGTTACTCCCACTCGTTGTCATCCCCGCGCAGGCGGGGATCCAGCGGTTTCCCGAGGCCGGCACTGGATCCCCGCCTGCGCGGGGATGACGGCAAAGGCAGTGCCATATCTCAGTCTCATCCTTGAAACCCACGCGGTATCGCGCCCAGGAGCTTGCGGGTGTACTCGTGCGCCGGTGCGGCGTAGACCGCATCGGCGGCGCCACGCTCCACAACCTGACCCTGATTCATGACGAGGATGTCATCGGCCATGTACTTGACCACGGCCAGGTCGTGACTGATGAAGATGTAGCTCAGGTTGAACTCATCTTGCAGGTCGAGCAGCAGATTAAGTACGGTGGCCTGCACGGAGACATCGAGTGCACTCACGGATTCATCGCAAATGATGACGTCGGGCTGCAGGCCAAGCACGCGCGCGATGGCAATGCGCTGGCGTTGGCCGCCGGAAAACTCATGCGGATATTTGGCCAGCGCATCCGCGGACAGACCCACCTTGGCCGCGAGGGCCGCGGCCTGCTCGAAACGCTCGTGGTCGTTGGCACCTATGCCATGCACCTGCATGGGCTCAGTCAGGATCTGCCCCACGGTAAAGCGCGGATTCAGGCTTGCGTAGGGATTCTGAAAAATGATCTGAATCTTCTTACGATAAGCGAGCAATTGCGCCGGACTCAACTGCAATAGATCCTGGCCCTGATATTTAACGCTGCCCGCCGTGGCATCAATGAGCCGCGTGAGCAACAAGCCCACCGTGGTTTTGCCCGAGCCCGATTCGCCCTCCACGCCCAGGGTGCGGCCACGGTAAAGATCAAAAGACACGCCCTGCGCGGCCAACACACTTTTCGTGGAAAACAGGCCTGTCTTGAGGCGGTATTCCTTGCTCAGATGGCGTACCTCGATCAGAGGAGTAGGCGCCTCCAAGTTTGGAGCACTGGTTCCAGATTGCGGCACCTCTTCCCTCACCCCAACCCCTCTCCCGGTGGGAGAGGGGCTTTTAACTTCCCTCTCCCCCCGGGAGAGGGACTGAGGGGAGAGACAGGGGTTTCGAGTCGCATGCGACTCGCCTGTCGAGCGGCTTGGGCCTGCAAGCCCTGGCGCGCCCTGCAAGGGAGGGAAAACGGTGCCGCCATTCGCATCATTCTCACGAATGAAATCCTCAACCACCGGCAGCCGTCGCGGTTTGACATCCACACGCGGACGGCACGCCAGCAGTGCGCGGGTGTAGGCGTCTGCGGGTGCGGAAAAAATGCGCTCCACCGATGCAGTTTCTCGTACCAACCCGTCTTTCATGACGATCACCTGATCGGCCACTTCACCCACCACTGCCAGATCGTGGCTGATGAAGAGCACGCTCATGCGGCGGCGCTCCTGCAGGCGCGCAAGCAAATCAAGAATCTGCCGCTGCACGGTGACGTCGAGCGCAGTGGTGGGTTCATCGGCAATAAGCAGCTTGGGCTCGCACGCCATGGCCATGGCAATCATCACGCGCTGCTGCTGTCCGCCCGAGAGCTCATGTGGATACGCGGACAGCCGCGCACGCGGCTCGGGGATGCCCACTTCCTGCAGCAGCTCCAGCGTGCGATCCAGCGCAGCACGGCGCGACAGCTTCAGATGCAGTTGCAGCACCTCGGCAATCTGGTCGCCCACGGTGAACACGGGGTTGAGCGAGCTCATCGGCTCTTGAAACACAAACGAGATGTCCTTGCCGCGCAGAGCGCGCAACACGCTCTCGGGGGCGGCGAGCAACTCACGCCCCGCGAACTCAATGCGGCTGGCCGCGCCGATCACAGCGTTGTCGGGCAACAGGCGCATGAGCGAGAGCGCTGTGACGCTTTTGCCCGAACCCGATTCACCCACCAGCGCCACCGTGGTGTTCTCGGGAATATCAAAGCTCACGCCACGCACTGCGGGCACGGTGTTGCTCTTGTCCAGCCGGAACGACACCGCCAGATCACGCACCGTCACCAGGGCGCTCATGTGAATGACCTCAGCTTGGGGTCGAGTGCGTCGCGCAGCGCATCGGTGAAAAGTGCAAAGGCCGTGACAAACACCGCCATGAACGCGGTGGCGGCGGCCAGTTGCCACCAGTAGCCGCGCACCAGTTCCACCTGTGCTTCGGAGAGCATGGTGCCCCAGCTCACGGCATCGACCGGCACGCCCAGACCCAGGAACGAAAGAATCACTTCGGCCTTGATGAAGCCCACCACCAGAATCGACATGCGCACCAGCACCACGTGGCTCACGTTGGGCAGGATGTGCACAAACATGCGCTGCACATGCGATACACCAATGGCTTCGGCCGCGCGCACGTATTCGCGCGTGCGGTGCTTGAGGTATTCGGCGCGCACCTGCCGGTACATGCCGGTCCACCCCACCAGCGCCAGGATGAGCACCACCGTGGCCAGACCGCGCCCCAACACGGCCGCAAACGCAAAGATGAGCAAGATGTCGGGGATGGCGGTGAAGACGTTGTAGAGCCACTCCAGAAAGTCATCTACCCATCCGCCCGCGTAACCCGCAAACGCACCGAGCAGCGTGCCAATGAGGGTGGCCACCACCGCGGCGAACACGCCCACAAAGATGGACACTTCGGCGCCCTTAATGGCCTTGGCGAGCACATCGCGCCCCAGACGGTCCGCCCCCAGAGGCAGGGTCTGTGCGCGTACGGGTTCAGTCACCGTGATTTGCGCGGCGCGTTCGTTCCATTCTTTGTATTTGGGCGCGAGCGGATCCACCTCAGTCAAATCCAGCCACTCGACCTTGCCACCCGCAGCGACCGTGAGCGCATCCGTGGTCTGCACTTCGACGCGTGCGCCCATGAAGGTGGGCGGCGCATTGGGCACACCCACCTCCTGCTGCCAATGACCGGCCACTACGCCCAGGGCCGAGAGCAGTACCAGCAACAGAAAAACACCCACCACGGCCAACGAAGCCAAACCCACCCGATCGGCCCGCAGCCGCGCCCAGGCCGCACGCCACACCCCTTGCGAGGAGCGCGGCACTTTCATTTCAGCACCACGCGCGGATCCACCGCTTTGTAGGCCAGATCGGCCAGCAGATTGATCACCATGGTGATGGCCGCCAGATACACGGTGATGGCCTGGATCACCGGGTAGTCGCTGCGGTTGACCGCCAGCAACACCTCACGGCCCAGACCGGGAATGGAGAAGAACTGCTCAATCAGAAACGAGCCCACAAAAATGCCCGGCAGTTGCACCGAGATATTGGTCACCACGGGAATGAGCGCATTGCGCAGCACGTGTTTGAACAGCACTGTGCCCTCGCCCAGCCCCTTGGCACGCGCGGTGCGCACGTAGTCCTGGCCCATCTCATCCAGAAAAAAGCTGCGATACAGCCGCGTTTGCGGC
>CAZZAD010000133.1:0-7835 GCA_964652055.1 uncultured Burkholderiaceae bacterium
ACATGCAAAAACCGCTTGACTTGGATCACAGTTGCTCCCCTTGAAGGGGAGGGAACTCAATATCAACCTCCCCTTGAAAGGGAGGGAAATGCATGACTCACCTCACTTCCCCGCCCGCTCCACCGTAATCGTCCCTGCAGCAGTGCGTGCCTGAACTTCGCGTTCGTACAGCGATTCGCCATAGGCCGGGGGCACCACAAACGTGCCGGTGTTGGTGGCGCGGATGCGATAGCGGTACTCCGAGGTGTTGCTGGTCACGGTGCCGTACAACACCACGCGTTCTTCGCGTACATCGGCGTAGTCCACATTCCAGCCGCCCACATTGCCCAAACGATTGACCCATCCGCCCTTGGTTTTGCTGGACTGCACCTCGGGGGCATCCACGGGTTGCAACACGGGTTCAAAGCCGCCGGGCAGCAGATCCACCAATGCCACGTTGGGTATGGCGGGTCGGTTGATGGCGCGGAATGACAAGCGCACGGTGATCTCTTCACCCACTTTGACTTTGGTCACGGGCTTGCCGGCGGCATCCACGTATTCACGAATCACTTCCATGCCGGATTTGAGTTCCGTGGTGGGCGGCACCTTGTCGAAGCCCGATTCGGCCACGGCATAAAACGTGGTGAGCGGGGCCTCGTTGGTGAAGCGCAACTTGCTGGCGGTTTCGGTGAAGGGCACACGCGGGATCAGGTTCTGCGGCAGGGGCAGTGCTTGCTCTTTGCCATCGGCTGCAATCTGTGTGATGCCCAGCTTGCCGGCCAGCTGCCCATCCACCTGCGTGGCGTAGGCATCCAGCGCCAGCACCACGAAGGCCGCTGAGTGCGTGTTGTAGTGACCGGTCTGCACGGCGCGCACCATGGTTTCGAGCGCGGCCTCGGGCAGCGTCTTCGTGCGCTCGGGGAAGTGGCGCGCGGCCAGGTAGAGCGTCTGCGCATTGCGGATGAGCGGGTCGTAGTAGCGCTCGTAGCGATACGGCTCGCCCACTTTGGCCAGCGCTTCCAGGGGGCTATCGAGCAATGTATTGGCCGCACGCTCATCCTTCATGAGCTTGTACGTGGCGGCGAGCAAGGTGGCGATGGAATCGTTCTGCCAATCCTTCGCATATTTCTTGTCGAGCGTTTCGCGTTGTGTGGCGAGGTAACCCGTGACCACCGTGCCTTGCCGCGCCAACAGGTACGCCGCATACACACGGGCACGCACATCGTGCAGATCGCGCGCAGGACTGGCGGCCAGCTGATTCAAGTATCCATTGCTACGCGACAGCATGTCATCGGGCACCGACAGGCCGCGCTCGCGCGCTTCCAGCAGCATGTGTGCCGCGTACACCGAGGCGTATTCATCGGCCTCGACGCTTGCGGTCCATTGCCCAAAGCCTCCTTCAGCGTTCTGACGTGCGCGCAGCGTGGTCAGGGCGCTGTCAAAGGGCTTGGTGCTCACGGGCGCATCCTTGCTGCGGCCGAATTCAGGCCGCTTCGCAAGCACGATGCCCGGCAGCGCGCGGCTCACCAATTGCTCCGTGCACAGGTGCGGGAAGTTGTTTAGATACGTGGTGAGGCCACTGGCAATGACCAGCGGAATGGGCGACAGCGCTGCTTCTGTGGTGCGGTAGTTGGGTTCCAGCACGCGCTTGATCGGCACCTCGACCGAACCTTTGAAGCTGCCCACGGTGACCAGCGTGGTGTACGGACTGGCCGGGCGCACGCTCACGTCAGTGGCGAGCTTGGCGCTGCCGGCGGTTTTGCCGTCGGCAAAGCGGGCGCCAAAGGTCAGGGTGGCGGAGCCCAGCAGGGAATCCGCGCCCGCTTTGGCCTTGACCTTGAAGATCGCCACGCCTTCGCGCAGCGCGCCGACCTTCAATGCCTGGGTGGCCTCGCCCACCACTTCCAGATGCGGTGAGACCTTGATCGTGGCCGACACCGGCGTATCGGTGCCGGACCCCGCCACGTTGTTGGCCACGCCCACGCTCACATCAAACGTGTCGCCCGGTGCCACCGCCAGCGGCGCGTTGGGCAGCAGCACAAAGTCGCCTTGCACCGTGGCCCTGGATTGCGTCACGCCGATGGTCTGCTCATTCACGGCCACCGCAATGAGGCGCAGCGAACCGTTGAATGTATCGGGCACCACGTAGGTGAATTCGGTTTCGCCTTTCACGTCCACGATGCCCGACCAGTACACCGCAGGCTTCTCGCGTTTGCGCTTGAACGGGTTGAGGTTCTTGCCCAGCGCGCTTTCGCCATCGCCGCCGGGTGCTGCGGCCTGCATCAGCTTGCGAAACTCCGGCAGGATTTGATCCAGGATCTGCGAGGTGCGCACATCGAGCGAGCGTTTCTGGAAGAAGAAACCCAGCGGATCCGGGTTGGAATAACGCGCCACCTGCAAGATGCCTTCATCCACCGCAAACACCACCGCGCGCGTGGGCTGCGCGGCCTTGAGCTTCATCTTGAGGGTGTCGCCCGGTTTGACTTTGGTGGGCGCCGACAGCGCCAGCGTGTTGGTGCGCCGGTCCAGATCCACCGCAAAAGGCACCACGCCATAGGCGAGCGGGCTCATGAAAATTTCATCCGAAGCCGCATCGCGCACAAATTGCACCGAGACGTAACCGCCGCCTTCAAAGCCGGCCGGTACCTTGATTTTCTGCACCGAGGCTTGCGTGTCGGACTTGAACCACTGATACGCATAGACCTTGTCGCGCTCGATGGTGATCAGGCCCGCGCCCGTGTAGGGCGCGCGGATTGATACCTCGATGTCTTCGCCCGGGGCGTAGCTCTTTTTGTTGAGCGTGAGTTGCAGCTCGGCATTGCGGTCCAGCGAGCGCGTGACGTTGCCCGCACCGGCCACGGAATACTCCACGCGGTTCAGTTCCAGTCCCGCGGCATCACGCACGCGGTAGAAGAACGTGCCGGGGTTGCTGCTGTCGAGCGCCAACGTCAGGCCCGTGGCCGGAATGGAAATGGGCTTTTCGCTGACTGGAATTTCTTTGGGCCGCGATTGATATTTGTAGGTGTCGTTGGGTTGCTTGACCAGCACCGACACAAAGCGGCGCTCGACCAACTCCAGCTTGAGATCCTCGGCGGCAATCTTCTTGGCTTTGGGGTCAATGGCAATCAGCGTTGCTGTGCGTTTGGCGCCGCGTGACACAAAGTTCAGATCACCATCGGGCTTGTAGCCCACCAGGAAGTTGCGCTCAGAGATGAGGCTGGCCACTTCAGCGGTGACGCTGCGCCCGCCTTCGGGCTCAAAGGCGCGTGCCAGCATATGCAGGCGGTAGGTGGCTTGCGCGTAACGATCCAGCCCCAGGTCGAAGGCCACATCGCCTGCTTCGTTGGTGGTGCCATCGGCCAGCTTGTTGCTGTAGCCGTCTTTGGCGCGCGCGGGGTCGTAAAACTTGAAATCGGGGTGGCTGGCGAATGCGGGGAACGCCGGCTGCAAGGTGAGCGTGGCCTCAACCCGCCGGTTCTGCGCCGGCGTGCCAAAGAGGTTTTGCACGTTGACGTTGGCTTTGAGTTCTTTGGGATGGACCCAACCCTCCGTGGCATCCGTTGACAACCGCGCGCTCACCTTCATGCGGTCGGGTAGAAATTCCTGCACCTTCACCGCCACCGAGCCCAGGCTGTCGGTGGCCTGGTCTTCGTGGGCGAGGTACAGGTTGATGTTGTAGAGGCCGGTGGGTGAGGTTTCGAGCGTGGTGTGTTCAATCTCGCCAAAGCCGCCGGCGGTGAGCCGCAGTTTTTGGCGCTTGACCACGAGTCCGCGTGGATCCAGCACCTCGGCTTCGAGCGGTAGCCCGGCCAGCGCACGGCCCCAGTTGGCGCTCTTCACAATGAAGCCGATATGCAAGGCATCGCCCGGCCGGTACATGCCGCGGTCGGAAAAGAGATAGGCCGAGAGCTTGCCCGGATGCACGGTGTTGCGAATGCCGCCCACGTCGAAGCGCGAGACATCCAACCCGCGATCACTGCGGTTCAGCGGCAGAAAACTCATGTCGCCGCCCTTGCGCACCAGGTAGAGCAAGGGGGCGCGCTCGCGTGTCAGACCGTCGAGCTTGGGAAAGGTGGCGCGGCCCGTGGCATCGGTTTGCTGCGAGAAAACAGCGAGGCCGTTCTTGGCAATGACATCCACCGTGGCGCCCGCAACGGGTTGGCCATTGGCGATGGACTGCACGAACACATCTTGCGTGCCATCGAGCGAGCGCTTCACGAGCACACCCAAATCAGTGACCAGCAGCAGACGCGTGTCCTGTCGCTCGGAGGCGTCCTGTTGATCGGTCTGCATGGTCATGCCGTCGCCATTGCCTTCACCTTCTTCCTGTGGCTCAGGTTCTTGCTGCGGATTCACGGGCTGGGCCGAAGGTTCATAAGCCGGATTCCAGCCCTGCACCTTGAGCAGGAAGATGCCGCGCCGCTCGCTGGCATCTTTGCCCAGGTATTCGGCCAGGTTCAGTGCCTCGTAGTGCGTCTTGCCGGATTTGAGCGCCAAGGGAATTTTTTTCTCAAAGCGCTCCGTCAGGTTGTCCGGGCCTACGTTGCCACTCCACTGCGGGTTGGAAAAATCGCCGCCCGATTGCGACACGATGTGTTGTAGCTGTGCCGGCAGCACGCGGCTGATCTCCATCTTCACGCCCGGCAGATCACGCACGAGGAGGGCCACCTTCTTGTCGCCACTCATGGAAACCAGCGCACCCTGACCCACGATGTTGAGCTGCGATGGGAAGGGCGGCACCTGCGCAATGGTTTGCGCACGTTTGGCCAGCGTGTAGCCACCAAACGATTTGAGGCCACGCTCCACCTGCACGTAAACGTAGCGGCCGATGGGCGCGCTGTAGCGCAGGGCGTGAAACTCGGCATGCTCGCGTTCGCCTGGGGCAAGGTCCAGATCGAGCTTGGTGGATGTTTTAAGGATCTCTTCCGTGATTTCTGCTGGATTGCTCCACGAGTACGGGTAGCTTGTCTTTTTTGCTTCCTGTTTGGGGTGGTTCAGCGGCAGCACCCACGCGCTGATTGCGCCCTTGATGTCCTTTTCATAAGTGGACGCAGACAGCGTGACGGTGAGGATCTGCTCGGGTTCGTTCTTTGCGTTTTGTGCGATCCCTGCACTCAGCTCGCGCACGGCCAGGCTCGCCAGTCCGGGCACACGCACCGATTGCGAAAGCTCACCATCGAACGCTGCGCCGCCACGCTCGGCCACCGCACCCTTGGCCAACTTGAACGCAATGGCGCTGTCCTCCTGCGGCATGGGCAGGGGTTCCGAGTGGATATAGGCGTGCAGCTTGAGCTTGTCGTAAGACACCGTGAACCGGGTGGTCTCGCGCCCCAGACCCCACATGCCTTCGGACTGGCCCGCCAGTTGCAGCGAGATGCGCTTTTCCAGATCGGGGCCGTTGACGGGGTGGCTGAAACGCAGCTCAAAGATGGCTTTTTTCAGCGCCGGGTTGGTGGGCTCCTGATAAAACTGCGCGCGCTCGACGGCTGCCTTGAAGGGCGCCGCCGAAAACTTGAAACGCGTGTCCGACAAAACCACCTGAGGGGCCACCACCTCTTTGTCCAGCTTGACCGAATACTGCGCGCCCACAGGCCAGTCTTCTTTGGGACGGAATTCCAGCGTCTGATCGTTTTTCCAGCGCCAGGCGCCGGCCAGTGTCGGCTCGATGCGGATGCCCTGGGTCACTTCCTTGTCGGCCATGCCCAGGGGCGCAACGCTTTGACTGAATGCCACGGTGAGTGGGTTGGGCTCGCGTTCGTTTTCAATTTCGGTGCGCGACGGATCGGTGACCGAGATCGTGGCCTCCACCGGCTTGGGGCGCGCCTGATACCAGCGGTAGCCATACACGCCACCCGCAGTCGTGGCCGCAATCAGCGCAACGATGGCGGTGGCATGGAGGGGTTTTGCCGCAATGGCCGAGGCCGTGCGGCCACCCGCGCGTCCGAGGGCGTGCATCCAGGCCGGTGCACTCCAGGAGCCCAATAGCATTCGGGCCACGGCGCTGATGAAGGTGAAGACGGTGCGAATGGTGCGGGCGCCCCATGCTGCTGCATTGTTCATTACGGACTCCTGTTGAGGGGGCGGATCGTAAGGGCAGGTTCATACGTCGTACGATTGAGGAGGCTGCAGCGCCACTCGTCGCCCCGGCGCAGGCCCAGTATCTCGATCACATCTACGAATCAGCACGATGTCCCTTGTCGTCATCCCCGCGAAGGCGGGGATCCAGTACCGGTGACAGAGGTCGCCTGGATCCCCGCCTTCGCGGGGATGACGGATGCAGAGCGCAGCATTGAGATGTGATCAAGAGATAAGGCGCAGGCCGGGGCGACGCATGTTCCGTGATTTTTTTGCGAGGCGCTTTGTTCATAAGATCCACCATGACCATCTCCGGCATCGGTACCGATTTGATCGAAATCGAACGCATTGAAGCAGCGCTCGCGCGTCACGGCGAGCGCTTTCTTGATCGCATCCTCGGCCCGCAAGAGCGCGCGCGTTACGAAGCGCGCAAGGCGCGCTCGGCGCGGCGTGGCCTGGTATTTGTGGCCACGCGTTTTGCGGCCAAAGAGGCCATCTCCAAAGCGCTGGGCTTGGGCATGACGCAGCCCATGAGCTGGCGCGCAGTCGAAATCATTAACGCGCCTTCGGGTGCGCCCCTGGCGCTGGCGTACGGCGCGCTTGAACAGTATTTGCAGGCACGGCGGCTGCGGCTGCATGTATCCCTTACCGATGAACGCACGATGGCCATGGCTTATGCCATTGCGGAGGAAATTGCATGAATTTGGGTCCTGTTGTCCTCGACATTGAAGGCTGCACCCTCACCGCGCAAGACCGTGAACGGTTAGCGCATCCCCTGGTGGGCATGGTCATTTTGTTCTCGCGCAATTACGAGTCACCGCAGCAGTTGCGCGAGCTCACGCGCCAGATTCATGCGCTGCGCAACCCGTCACTGCTCATTGCGGTGGATCACGAAGGCGGTCGCGTGCAGCGTTTCCGCACGGGCTTCACCGCCATCCCCGCCATGGCCCAGTTGGGGCAGCTGTGGCAGCGCGATGTGTTGCAAGCCTGCCGTGTGGCGGTGTCCGCTGGTTATGTCATGGCCGCTGAGCTGCGTGCGCACGGCGTGGATCTGACCTTTGCGCCTGTGCTGGATCTGGAGTGGAGCCGCAGCGATGTGATTGGTGACCGTGCCTTTCATGCCGATGCGCGTTGCGTGACCATGCTCGCCAATCACCTGTGCCACGGCATGGCGCTCGTTGGCATGAGCAACTGTGGCAAACATTTTCCCGGCCACGGTTGGGCCGAGGCCGATTCGCATCACGCCATTCCTACCGATGAGCGCAGTCTTGGCGCCATTCTTGAATCTGATGCCGCCCCTTACGGTTGGCTGGGTGCATCGCTGGCCAGTGTCATGCCCGCGCATGTGGTGTATCCGCAGGTCGATGCGCTGCCTGCCGGTTTTTCACGCCGCTGGATTCAGGACATCCTGCGCACGCAGTTGGGCTTTACCGGCGCTGTGTTTAGTGATGACCTCACCATGGAAGGCGCGCGTGTGGCCGGTGGTGTGGCCGATTGCGCGCAACAGGCATTGGATGCCGGATGCGATTTCATTCTGGTGTGCAACAACCCCAGTGCGGCTGATGAAGTGCTGGGTCATGTGCAGTGGCGCAGTACGCCCGCGTTTGCTGACCGCAGCGCGCGCCTGGTGCCCTTAGGGGCTGAGCGCGATATGGCGGATCTGAAGGCAGATGCGCGCTACCTGGCAGCGGTGGCTGATGTGCAGACGTTACTTTGAAACGTGAGGCCGTTCCCTCACCCTCGGTCCCTCTCCCGGAGGGAGAGGGAAGTAAAGCCCCTCT
>CAZZAD010000134.1:0-7782 GCA_964652055.1 uncultured Burkholderiaceae bacterium
GCACGTCACCAACGAGATTCAAGACTTCATCGAGCGTGGCGCCGCTGCGGCCTGGAACGGCAAGACCGATGTAGCCATTGTTGCAGTTGGTGGCACGGTGGGCGACATCGAATCGCTGCCCTTTGTGGAAGCTGCACGGCAGATGAGCCTGCGGCGTGGCCGCGGCTCGTGCTGTTTTGTGCATCTGACCCTGGTGCCCTTTATTCCTTCTGCGGGCGAGCTCAAAACCAAACCCACGCAACACAGCGTGCAAAAGCTGCGCGAGATTGGCATCTCGCCCGACGTGCTGTTGTGCCGCGCCGATCGGCCCATTCCTGACGAAGAGCGCGCCAAGATTTCGCTCTTTTCCAATGTGCCGCTCAATGCCGTCATCAGCGTGTGGGATGCCGACTCCATCTATCAGGTGCCCACCATGCTGCACAAGCAGGGCGCTGATGAGATCGTATGTTTCACTCTGGGCCTGGTGTCCCGCCCGGCCGATCTTTCCGCCTGGGAGCGGTTGGTCGATGCGCTGGAGCACCCCACCGAAGAAGTGCACATCGGCATGGTGGGCAAATATGTGGAGCTTTCGGATTCCTACAAATCACTCAACGAAGCGCTGGCCCACGCCGGCATTCATACCCGCACCAAAGTGCACATTGAATATGTGGACTCCGAAGCGCTTGAATCGGGCGCCAAGCTCGACCTCTCGCACCTGGATGCTGTGCTCGTGCCGGGCGGTTTTGGCAAGCGCGGCACCGAAGGCAAGATCAAAGCCATTCAGTACGCACGCGAGAGCAAAGTGCCGTATCTGGGCATTTGCCTGGGCATGCAACTGGCCACCATTGAATTTGCGCGCAACGTGTGTGGTCTGACGGAAGCTAACTCCACCGAGTTCGAACCCAACACGCCTCACCCCGTGGTGGCGCTCATTACCGAGTGGATGGACCACACCGGCCGCATTGAACGACGCAGCAATGAATCAGACCTGGGCGGCACCATGCGCCTGGGTAGTCAGTGCGTGCCGGTGGAGTCTGGCACGCTAGGCGCACGTATCTATGGCGCTGAAGTCAATGAACGTCACCGTCATCGTTATGAGGTCAACAACGTTTACCTGCCCACGCTCGAAGCCAAGGGCTACAAGGTCTCGGCGCGCACGCCCAGCGAAAACCTGCCCGAGATGATGGAGCTACCCGGTCACCCGTTTTTTATAGGTGTGCAGTTTCACCCCGAATTCACCAGCACGCCGCGCGCCGGACATCCGCTGTTCAAAGCCTTTGTTGAAGCCGCACTCATTCATAAGCGCGCCCGAGGGGACAACGCTTTGCAGAAGGTGGCCTGATGCAGCTGTGTGGTTTTGAGGTAGGCCCCCAGCGCCCGTTTTTTCTCATTGCTGGGCCTTGCGTGATTGAGTCCGAGGCCATGGCCTTGGACACCGCCGGTCAGCTCAAAGAAATCACCGCGCAGCTGGGCATTCCGTTTATTTACAAATCCAGCTTCGACAAAGCCAACCGCAGTTCGAGCAAAAGTTTTCGCGGTCTAGGCATGCAAGAGGGTTTACGCATCCTGAGCGAAGTCAAAAAACGTATTAGCGTACCCGTGCTCACCGACGTGCACGCCGAAGATGAAGTCGCTGAAGTGGCGGCTGTGGTCGACGTGCTGCAAACCCCCGCCTTCCTGTGCCGTCAGACCGATTTCATTCGCGCCTGCGCCGTAAGCGGAAAACCCGTGAACATCAAAAAAGGCCAATTCCTTGCGCCCGGTGACATGAAAAACGTCATCGACAAAGCACGCGAAGCCGCCCGCGAGGCGCAGCTCTCAGAAGACTGCTTCATGGTGTGCGAACGCGGCGTGAGCTTTGGCTACAACAACCTCGTAGCCGACATGCGCTCTCTGGCCATCCTGCGCGAGACCGGCTGCCCCGTAGTGTTCGACGCTACCCATTCCGTGCAGTTACCCGGTGGGCAGGGCACCACGAGTGGTGGTCAACGTGAGTTTGTTCCCGTCCTGGCACGTGCAGCCACCGCGGTGGGCATTGCGGGTCTATTTATGTAAACCCATCCCAACCCCGACCATGCCCTGAGCGACGGCCCACACGCCGTGCCGCTGGGTCAGATGCGTCGCTTGCTGGAAACGTTGCTCGAATTTGATCGAGTGGCCAAAAAGCACAGCGCAAACTACTGACGCCAAAGTCTAATCCGAGTACTGGCAGTAATAGAGCTGGGTTTGGAGTATGTCCCGGCCAGAGTGGTTAAGTATTAGGCAGCCAAGAGGTACAGAAGTAGTGGGCGGTAGGCAGATACTTAAAATAACCCCGACCCCGGCATCCCATTCACTTCAATATCCGCCAGGGGCGAGCGGTCGGCATCGTAAGATTCCACTTTGACGACTGCCAGTGACAGGTTGTCACCGCGGCCCTGAGAACGGATGCGTGCCAGTTCCATGAGTTGGGCCGAGGCATCACGTGGGGGCAGGTCATAGAGCAGGCCGCCCAGCTCATAGTCTTCAAAGTACGGCCACAAGCCGTCGCTGCACAACAGAAAAACATCACCTACTTCCAGATCCTTGGCCTCGCCAACTACTACGGCGGGTTCACGTTCAATGCCCAGGGCGCTAATCAGAATGTTCTTAAATTTTTGCGCGGCAATTTCGGCCTCGTCGGTGCGGCCTTCGGCGGCCAGGTGAGAGGCGTAGGTCTGATCTACAGTCCGGTGCATTAGCTGGCCTTCACGGAAGAAGTACAGCCTGCTGTCGCCGGCGTGCGCCCAAACGGCCCGATCACGCTTCAGGATCATGGCCACGACGGTACTGTGAGGCTCTTTCTCGCTGGCAAGGGCACTGAGCCGAATGACGGTGTGCGCCTCGATGGCAATCTGATGCAACAGCTGGTTGAGGCTGACATCTTGTTCAGAGAGCTCAGTGAATAGGTTGTCCGCTGTGGCAATGACTTGATCAGCCGCCATACGCCCGCCGGTTCGACCGCCCATGCCATCAGCCACCACGGCCAGAAGCGCGCCAGGGTGACGGGCGCTGGTCAGGATGGCGACGCGGTCCTGCTGTTCGGCGCGATCACCAATGTGTTCCGCGATGCAGGCAGAGATTCTGAAGCGCGACACGACCGGTCAGTGGATATCAGAGGTAGATGAGAGGGAAGTAATTACCAGAAAACCGCGGGCAGTCTATCAGCGGGACGTGTGGCCGTATCCGTTGAATTGGTGGTGACTGATAGCATCACGCCCTCGAATTGGCTTGATCATGGACCAAGAAGAAGTCAAACGCCGCATCATTGAACTGCAGGTTGAACACCGCGACCTGGACGAGGCCATCTCACGCCTGTCGGAGCAGACGCGCATCGACGAGCTGCAGTTGCGCCGCTTCAAAAAACGCAAGCTGCAGATCAAGGATTCGATCACGCTGCTGCAGATGAATCTGGTGCCGGATATTCCTGCGTAACGCACGCCTGGTTTGTCCGTCATCCCCGCGCAGGTGGGGATCCAGGCGGTCTCTGACATGGGTACTGGATCCCCACCTGCGCGGGGATGGCGGCAAGATGGGGCACGTGTTCGTCAGTCAATGTGACCCAGAGGCCGGGCGCAGATCACCACCACAAACTATTCACAAAACTTTGAACACCGTAAGCACTTTCGCCGCCCCCTCTGCCGACCCCGACGTGGCTGCCATTGCACGCGTGCGCGCTCAGGTGAGCGCCGCGTTTTTGCCCGGCGGCGCCCTGGCGCAGGCCATCGATGGATTCAGCGCGCGCCCCTCTCAGCAAGACATGGCGCTGGCGGTGCTCGATGCCATCGTGGCGCGTGGCACGCTCATTGCCGAAGCGGGCACCGGCACGGGCAAGACCTTCGCCTACCTGGTGCCCGCTTTACTGGCCGGGGGCAAAGTGCTGGTGTCCACGGGAACACGCACCTTGCAAGACCAGGTCTTTCAAAAAGACGTGGCCATGCTGCGCAGCGCGCTGGACCTGAACATCAAGACCGCGCTACTCAAAGGCCGCCAGAACTATGTGTGTGTGCATCGCCTGGCGCAGGCCGAGCTGGAAGGGCGCCTGCATACGCGCATGGACGCTTCGTACCTGCGCACCATTGCGCGCTTTGCAAAAACCACCACGTCCGGTGACCGTGCCGAGTTGGGTGACGTGCCCGAGAACGCAAGCATCTGGCCCCATGTCACGTCCACGCGCGAGAACTGTCTGGGTCAGGAGTGCCCGCGGTTTAACGAATGTTTTGTCTATCGCGCGCGGCGTGAAGCCATGCAGGCCGATGTGGTGGTGGTCAACCATCATCTCTTTCTGGCCGATCTGGCGCTGCGTGACGATGCCGTCAAAGAGTTCCTGCCCACCGCCGACACCGTCGTGCTCGATGAAGCACATCAGCTCCCCCACATCGCCACAGAATTCTTTGGCACCGGCTGGTCGCTGGCGCAACTGAGCGCGCTGGCCACGGATGTCCGCAGTGTCGGGCTACAAAAAGCACCGGACGGCGCCAACTGGATCACCCTGACGCGCGTGCTCGATCATTCTGGGCGCGACGTGCGCCTGGCCCTGGCCGATGCCGGTCTATCCCCCGGCACACGGCTCGCGCTGGACCGCATTGAAGGGCGCGCCGAAATTGCCACCACGCTCAGAGCCGTACTCGCCGCGCTGGATGAACTGGCCGCACCGCTCAAGGCCAATCGGGAACGCGACGGCGAGCTGGATATGTTGCATACGCGCTGCGTACCCCTGCGTGCTGCCGTTGCCCAGTGGGCTGAAACCTTCAGCCCCACTCAAGAGGCGGAACCTGCAACCCCATCCCTGGCCCACGAGCCCAACACCCACGTGCACTGGGTGAACGTCAGCAGCCACGGCGCGCAGTTCCACACCACACCCCTGGAGCCGGGCGAAGCCTTTGCGCGCGCCCGCAAAGCCCACCCGCAAGCGTGGATCCTGACCTCAGCCACCTTGACCGTGGCCGGGCGCTTTGATGCCTTCATGGCCGAAACGGGGCTCACTGACGCCACTACCGCACGCTGGGACAGCCCCTTCGATTACGCACAGCAAGGCCGCCTCTACCTGCCGCGTGCCTTGCCCTCGCCCTTGTCCAGCGACTTTGCACAAGGCGTGGCCGACGCGGTCTGGCCCGTCATCCAGGCCTCCAAAGGGCGCGCCTTCGTGTTGTGCACCACCTTGCGTGCCGTGGAGCGCGTGGCGGCTTGTTTGCGTCAACACTTTGAACGCGCCTCGTGCGAATGGCCGTTGTTGGTGCAGGGAACCAACACCCGCCGCGCGCTGCTCGAACAGTTTCGTACCGCCGGCAACGCCGTGCTGGTGGGCAGCATCAGCTTCTGGGAAGGCATCGACGTACGCGGCGAAGCGCTCTCGGTGGTCGCCATCGACAAACTCCCCTTTGCGCCCCCCGATGACCCGGTGGTTGAAGCCCGCATCAAACGCCTGCGCGCCTTAGGCGGCAATCCCTTCATGGACTACCAGTTGCCCGAGGCCGTCACCATGCTCAAACAAGGCGCCGGCCGCCTCATCCGCGACGAACGCGACCGCGGCGTGTTGGTGCTGATGGACGAACGGGTGATCAGCAAGCCCTATGGCCGCACCGTGCTGGCCAGCTTGCCGCCGTTTACAAGGACGAGGGATATCGAAGAGGTGTGCGCGTTTCTCGGCTCTGCACAGAATGCTTGTTGAGCTTTAAGAAGAACGCGACTTGCAATAGTCAGTAGGTTGGTGGTGAGCGCAGCGAACCCCAACAGGGTTGCCGCGTCCATGGTTGGTGTTGGGGTTCGCTGCGCTCACCACTAGAACCTACAAAACTCACCAAGTAAGAAAACACGTACCGCGCGGTTACTTCGCCACTCCCGCCTGCGGATAGTTCAACCGCAACACCTTCTCACTATCCGCCGCCAAATCCTTAAGCCCCAGTCCGTTATAAGCCGCCACCATAATTTCCAATCCCTCTTTGGCAGCAGAGGTGTTCTGAAAATCGCGCACCGCGCTTTGTGCGCGGGAGATGGCGGCCACAAAGGCGCCGCGGTTCAGGTAGTAACGCGCCACGTTGATTTCACTTTGGGCCATGGCGTTGACCAGGAAGGTCATGCGGGTGCGGGTGTCGTCGGCGTATTTGCTCTCGGGCCAGCGCTGCACCAGTTCCTTGAGTACTTCAAAGGCTTCGCGCATGGACTTGGGGTCGCGGCGGCTGGGTTCCTGGTCAAACAAACTTCCAAACACGCCCGGCTCATACGAAAACAGGCACAGACCCTTGAGGTACTGCACGTAGTCGGCGTTTTCGTGATTGGGGTTGAGCTTTAGAAAACGGTCGGCGGCCACGATGGCTTGTGCGGTTTCGCCTTCTTTGTAATAGGAATAAACAATTTCCAATTGCGCCTGTTGCGCGTACCGGCCGAACGGGTAGCGCGCTTCGAGTTTTTCCAGCAGCTCACGGCCGCGTTGCCAGTTGGCCAGACTCAATTCCTCTTTGGCTTCTTTGTAGAGGCGGTCGGCGTCCCATTTGACGGTGGGATCTTGTTCCAGTGCGCCGCAGGCGACGAGGGTGAGCGCGGTGAAAACACTAAGTAGGAATCGTATGAAGGGTGACATGTGTGTGGTGAGTGCGGCAGGGTTTGTAAGCTCGCGGATTATGCGCCCCCAAAAATTGGAAATTGCCGCAGCAGATGCGGATGGCGAACCCTCGCCCCCTGGCGCGGTGCGTCGCTTTGTTGTGCCTGAAATTGTTCCGGCGCGTTTGGACAAAGTGTTGGCCGAGCTGATTGCAGATATCTCACGCACCCGCCTGCGTCAGTGGATTGATGCGGGCGCGGTCACGTTGAACGGCGCCACGGCGCACGCGCGCGATGAGGTGATGTGTGGGGATGTCATCACGCTGGATCAGCCCGAAAGTATTGAAGACCGCGCGTACACGCCCGAGCCCATGGCGCTGGACATCGTGTTTGAAGACGATGACATTTTGGTGTTGAACAAGCCCGTGGGGCTGGTGGTGCACCCGGCGCCAGGGCACTGGTCGGGCACGCTGGTCAATGGTCTGCTGGCTTATGACGCGCGTCTGGCGCAGGTGCCGCGGGCGGGCATCGTGCATCGGCTCGATGCCGATACGTCGGGCCTCATGGTGGTGGCGCGTACTTTGCAGGCGCATGCCCATCTGGTGGCGCAGTTGCAGGCACGCAGTGTGAGCCGCGAGTACTGGGCCATTGCTTATGGCGCCGCGCCAGGGCAGGGCATGATCGACACGCCCATCGGTCGTGATCCGCGCAACCCGCTGCGCTTTCGGGCGCGGGGCGGGCAGGGCGCCAAGGAAGCACGCACGCATTTCCGGGTTCTGGCGGTGGGTGAATGCGGCGGACTGAAGTTCAGTTGGCTGGCGTGCAAGCTCGATACCGGACGCACGCATCAGATTCGTGTGCACCTCGAATCCATCCGCCATCCGCTGGTGGGTGATGCGCTGTATCGGCTGCATCGGCCCATGCACCCGGCGGAGCTGCCGGCCACCGTGGCCTCATTTAATCGACAGGCGCTGCACGCGGCGCGTCTGGGTCTGGTGCATCCGATCAGTGGGCAGGCCCTGTCGTGGACCGTGCTGCCGCCCGCCGATATGCGTGCACTGATGCGGGCGTTGAAATTCAGCGTGCCGCGCCGTGTGACCTCGGCTTTTGAGGACGATTAATGATCTTTCTGTAATTCATGCCCGTGTTCCGACGGTGTGATGCCGCTTCCTCAACCCTAAAGGGGGGTGTTGAGTCCCCTCCCCTTCAAGGGGAGCAACTGTGATCCAAGTCAAGCGGTTTTTG
>CAZZAD010000135.1:0-7775 GCA_964652055.1 uncultured Burkholderiaceae bacterium
AAGGTTCCCCCGTACAACCCCATCCCCACCCCAACCCTCCCCTTGAAGGGTAGGGAGTTAAAAATCAGCGCCTTAGCCGAGGTTCCTGGGTAAGGACCGAGGGGCGAGACAGGGGTTTCGAGTCGTATGCGACTCGCCTGTCGAGCGGCCTGGGCCTGCAAGCCCTGGCGCGCCCTGCAAGGGAGGGGAAAACGGTGTTGCTATCGAGAAATCTCTCAGAGCGGTGTGCTGCGTCAGCCACCTGAGCAGAAGTGAACACTTCCGCCCTCTTATCGCGCGTGATCCAGTGTCTTTTCAGGCGATTTGTGTCGGCCCAGGCTGCCTAGCATCGGACTGACTCATTGCGGTCGCTCATCTCGTGAGGCCGCGCAATGGGGGCATGACCTAAGGGGTTGAAACCTCAAGATGCTGGAACGGGGCGGTTCACTGTTGGCAACGGTTCGTCGGCACATTCCATTCGGGAATGCGGGCCGCCGTTTGCGCACGCGCGTGGGGCTGCAGTTGCGCGGAGATCATTTGGCGCTGGCGCGCGTAGACACGGGTTCGGGCGCTACGCCCCGCGTTGAGCAGTTGCAGTGGCTGCATGTAGAACAGGCCAGGCGTGGCGAGGCGGTGCGCCGCCTGGCCAACACCGGCGTGCTGCGCGACGCCCATCTGTGCCTGGTTCTGGCGCCCGGTGAATATGACCTCTACCAGCTGCCCGCCCCCAACGTGCCTGACGAAGAGCTGCGCGATGCATTGCGCTGGCAGTTGCGCGGCACGCTGCCCTACGCGCCGGAAGATGCCGAAATTGATTTCGCGCGTATTCCCACGCCGGCTCAAGGCGAGCCCAACGCTATGGCCAAAGCGACCGTGCTGGTGGTGGCCGCACCCCGTGCCACTGTGGAGCAGCTGGTGGCCCCGTTTGTGGCCGCGGGCCTGGAAGTGGGCGCGGTGGACATTCCCGAATTCGCACAACGCAATCTGGCTTTGCTCTCGCCACAAGCGCCCAGCACCCGCTCGGGAGCCCAGACCTCGGGGTGTGTGGCCTGGTTGACCTTTGATTCCGATGCTTGCGTGCTCACGGTGCAAACCGGCGCGGGGCACCCCCAAGCCAATGAGCTGTGCTTTACGCGCCGCATTCACATTCCGGGCGCCCAGGGCTCGACACCCCACGGCGCATCAGAGGCCGATCACATCGTGAACCATCTCATCGAGCGCATCGTCACGCAGGTGCAGCGCTCGCTGGACGTGTTTGAGCGGCAAAGCGGCCAGCCACCCGTAACGATGCTCACGGTGGGCCCCCAGCGTTATGACGTGGCCATTGCGCAAACCCTGGCCGACCGGCTGGCCCTGGTGTGCCACACCTTCGATGCCAGTGCGCACCTGCAGCTCGCACGCGATGTGCCCGCCATTGAGAATCCCCTATGGACCGACAGCCTAATCGCACTGGGCGCCGCCCTGCGGGTGGAACACAAGCTCAGTACCGAACGTGAAGGGCTAAGCACCCGCGTCGCACAAGGCTGGCGCTCTCTGGCGCAAACCCTTCGGCCAGCAGCCTGAGCGGCCTGCGCTGAACCGACCCGGCCCACACCCACCATGGCGCACAACATCAACCTCTACAGCCGCGGCCGCAAATCGCGCGCCGAAATGTTTTCTGCGCGCGGGGTGGCGCTCATCACGCTCGCCCTGCTCCTGGGGTTTGGTCTGCTGGGTTTGTCCGAAGTCCGACACACCGCCGCCTTGCACAACCAGATTGCCTCGGACAAAGCCGAAAGCGAGCGCTTGGGTCGCGCGCTCAAACAACTGCCGACCGAGAGCAATCACTCCGATCAGCTCACGGCTGAAGAGCGTGACATCAAAACGCTCGAGGCCGTAGCCGCGCGGCTGACCGCGGGTGTTCTGGGCCGCGCAGGCAGCTTTACTGAAACGCTCAAGGGTCTGGGGCGTGCCACACACCAAGGCGTGTGGCTCACCGGAATCAAGTTGCATCAGGCCAGCGGTCGTCTGGCCCTAGAAGGCAAAGCGCTGGACGCGGCCCGAGTGCCTGCACTAATTGCCGCGCTGGGCGAGCAAGCTGAGTTTGCCGGCACCGCCTTTGCTGCGCTGGAAATCACACGTGAAGAAGGTTCGGGCAGCAGTGGCCGCACGGGCGACGCGTGGGTGCAATTTCGGATTACATCGCTTGAAGCGCAGGGGCTGAGCCTGTTGGGCGCCACCGCCCAGCCGACGAGCGCCACCGCGCGAGCTCAGGCGCACATCACCCGCACAGCGGAGCGCAGTGCGCCATGAAGCAATACCTGCTGCGACTCTGGAACCGACGTGCCCCGCGCGAACGGGTCTTCGTCATCCTTGCCCTGCTGGCTGCGCTGGGGGTGGCACTGGATACCGCGGCGATTGCGCCTTTGCGGGTGGCCCGCGCCAGCGCTCAGAAAGAAGCCCTCACTCTGCGCGGCCAGGTGGCTGAAATACAGGCGCAGGTCATGGAGCAGTCGCGCGAGGGTGATGCCCAGTTTGCCGAGCGCAGCGCGGCCCTGAAGGCCCGGCGCGAACACGCCGAGCGCGTGATCCGCGAGGCCCAGATTGATCTCATCTCACCCCAGGACATGCGCGAGCAGCTGGCCGCCATTTTGGTGCGCTTTCCTGCACTCAAGGTGCTGTCAGTCGTGAGCTTGCCGCCCGCACCGCTGGGTGATGCCGTGGGTGCCACCAGCGCCACCGCCGGCGCGGCCGTAGCGCCCGGGGTGTATCAGCATGGACTGGAAGTGAAGGTCGAGGGTCGGTACTTCGATCTGATTGCCTATCTGGAAGCTCTGGAAAAAACACCGCGCCGTGTGTACTGGCGCGAACTGGAATTGGCCGTTAATGAACAGGGCATTCCGGTCACGCGCATTGCGCTCTTCACACTGTCCAAGGAGGCCGTATGGATGCGCATCTGACCTGTGCCAGCACCCTGCGCTGCGCACTGTGCACCGTGATGGCGTACGCCTACAGCGCTGCAGCGGCCGCAGGCATGACTGATCCCACCCTGCCCCCCGCGCCTGCACAAGCACCCACGCAGGCGCCCTCGGCATCCGGCGCAGCATCTTCAACCCCTGAACCCTTGCGTCTACAGATGATCCTGCGCGGACCCGGTGAACTGCTCAGCGCGCTGATCGATGGCCGGGTGGTACAGATCGGCGACACGCTCAACACGCAAGGTGAAGGCAGCGCACGCGTGCTGCGCATCAGCGCAAGCGCGGTGGTCCTGCGACGCGCCGACGGCAGCACTCAAACCCTGGAGCTGGCCCCCGAAGCGGCCATCGCTGTGAGTCTGACTCGCACTCCCGCCCACCGAGCCTTGGAGAACAAACGATGAACTCACAGGAAGCGGACGGCAACCACGCGCCCCTGCACGGCGCGCTCATAGATTTGGCGCACGTGGGATCGCATGAGCATTCGTCGGCAGCAGATCCACAGAAGGTCGACGCCCTAGGCAGTGTGAGCGACCTGTCTAGTGCCTGCACGCGGCTCAACGCCTGGGCACCGTGGATGCTTGTATTCATTGCGGTGCTGGTTTCGTTGGCAGCAGGGTGTGCCTCCAACACACCGGCGCACTCAAAGCAGGCCTCTACCGAACCCAATCTGCTGCGCGGAATTCGAGAGGCGCTGAGCTCGCCCTCTACGCCCGCTGCACACCGGCTGCCCCCTGCCGTGGCGCAAGCCTTGGTGCCACCGGCTGATCTGTCGATGCCCACGCTGGCGGGCCGCGCACCCGAACCACGCTTTGACCTGAACGTAGCCAACCTGCCCGTGGCCCAGGTGTTCACCGCGCTGGCGCGCGACACGCGTTACTCCATCGTGCTCGACCCCGAACTCAAGGGCAGCGTCAACGTCAGTCTCAAGGATGTGACCCTGCTCGAAGCGCTCGACACCTTGCGCGACCTCTATGGTTATGAATATCGCGTGCAGGGCACACGCATCTTTGTGCAAAACGCAGCGCTCACCACGCGCGTCTTTCAGATCAACTACTTGAACACCAGCCGCAGCGGACGCAGTGATGTACGCGTGACCTCGGGCTCGATTGCCCTGAGCGGCAGCAACGGCACAAGTAGTAGCAGTGGCAGTGGCAGTAGTGGCAGCAGTGGCACCACACCCACCGGCGGACAAGGTGGCGGCTCGCAGTCGAGCCAGGGGGGATCGAGCACCGAATCGAGCCGTATCACCACCCAGATGCGCAACGACCTGTGGGGCGAACTGGAAGCCTCGCTGCGCTTGCTGCTGGGCAGCGACGGCAAAACGGGCGAAGGGCGGCAACTCATCGTCTCGCCCCAATCGGGCGTGGTGGTGGTGCGGGCCCTGCCGCGCGAGTTGCGCGCCATTGAGCAATATCTGCGCGCCTCACGCCTGAACGTGGAACGTCAGGTCATGCTGGAAGCCAAGATCATCGACGTGCAACTGCGCCAGGGCACACAAAGCGGCATCAACTGGGCCTCGTTTGTAGGCGGCGGCGCGGGGCAGAACCACCGCGGCTCGGTGGGCCTGCTCAACCCCGGCACCCAGCTGGGCAACAGCGGCAACTTGAATGGCGGGGTACTGACAGCCAATCCGGGCTCCACCCTGAACCTGGGCGCGGCATCGAGCTCGGGCTTGCTGGGTCTGGCCTTCCAGACCAGCAACTTTGCCGCGCTGCTCTCGTTTCTTGAAACCCAGGGCGAAGTGCAGGTGCTCTCGAGCCCACGCATTGCCGCGCTGAACAACCAGAAGGCCGTGCTCAAGGTGGGCACGGATGACTTCTTCGTCACCAGCGTCAGCACCAACATCCAGAACGGCACGGGCAGCACCGGCAACGTGGTCACACCCACCATCACGGTGCAGCCCTTCTTCTCCGGCATCGCACTCGATGTCACCCCGCAGATTGATGAAGACGGCAACATCACGCTACACGTGCATCCGTCGGTATCTAACGTGACCGAACGCAACAAGGTGCTCAACTTGGGCGACCTGGGCAGCTTCACCTTGCCACTGGCGTCGAGTTCGGTATCTGAAACCGACACCATCGTGCGCGCACGTGACGGCAACATCGTGGCCATCGGCGGCCTGATGAAAACCACGCGCAGCAACAGCCGGCAGCAACTGCCCGGCGCCGGTGACCTGCCCTTCATTGGCGCGTTATTTGGATCGCGCTCGAACGAGACCGAGAAGCATGAACTGGTCATTCTTATCAAGCCCACGGTGATTCACAGCGACGAACAAAACGATGCCCTGCGCGCCCAATCGCTTGAACGCATTGACGCCATGACCCCATCAGGTCACACGCGGTAAGGAGCCTGTGCGATGTATCTCACCCACTTCAACCTCAACACCCGGCCCTTCTCCATCACGCCGGACACCGAATTCACCTATGGGTCGCGCGCGCAACTCGAAGCGCTCAATACCTTGTTGCTGGCCATCGACGATGGCGAGGGCTTCATCAAGATCACCGGTGAAGTGGGCACCGGCAAAACCCTGGCGTGCCGGCGATTGCTCTCGGCACTGGCGTGCCGCAGCAGTTCCAGCTGTGCTGGGTTCAACACCGCCTACATCCCCAATCCACAGCTCACGCCGCGCACGCTGCTGCTGGCCATAGCGCATGAGCTGCGGCTCGATCTTTGGCCCGATGCACCCGAACACAAGATCCTCACGCAGCTCAATCGCGGCGTCATGCAGGCGGCCGAAGACGGACGCCGCGTGGTGGTGTGCCTGGATGAAGCGCAGGCCATGCCGGTGGAAACGCTCGAAGCGCTGCGCCTGCTCTCGAACATCGAAACCGAAAAACGCAAGCTGGTGCAAGTCGTGCTCTTTGGACAACCGGAACTCGACGCGCGACTGGCGCGCCCCGAATTGCGCCAGCTGGAAAGTCGCATCTCATTCCAGTACCGACTGGGCGCACTGTCGGCCGATGAAACCGAGCGCTATCTGGCGCATCGGCTTCGTGTGGCCGGCTTGCGTGGTGATGCCCTGTTCCCACCCGCCGTGGCCCGCGCCATGTTTCGCGTCACACGCGGCATGCCACGCCTGATCAACATCGTGGCGCACAAGTCACTGTTGCTGGCCTACGGCGAAGGCGCACTGCGCGTGAGCGCGGCGCACATCAAGGCGGCCGCCGCCGACACGCCCTACGCCAGTCGCATGGGCTGGATGAGCCGCTGGCTCACCACCATGTTCACCCGCCGATCCGCCGCACCGGCGCCACAACAACCCCAGCAACGCAGTACGGCCCACGTCTAAGCATGCAAAGGCCACACCCATGAGCGTCATCAACCAGATGTTGCGTGATCTGCAGGCCCGCGGCGAACCGCTGCGCATGCAGGACATGGACCCGCCACATACCGATGCCGCAACGGCAAGCGCAACAAAAACCACGCCGCGCGCTATGCCAGAACCGGCTGCACCGTTGTCCACACCCGTCCTTCCGGCCCAGGTCACCCCGGTGATGGCGCTGCCCAACGACGCGCGCAAAAGCAAACGCTCGCGCCTGTGGGCCTGGGGTTTTACGGCGTGCGCCGCGGCGGGTGTATTCATCGGCCTGCAGTGGCAGGAGACCCAGATTCACAACGCACGCAAGGTGCGCTCGCCCTTGGGCTACGCCGAGTTCAATGGCGCCATCGACCCGCAAGCCCAAGCGTTGGTCCCATCCATACCCGTGCAGACGATCACACCCCAACCGGTACAAAGCGCCCCCCACCCAGCGGCCCGCGCACCGATGCCTTCCGCGCCTTCCGTGCCTTCTGCACCTTCTGCACCTTCTGCACCTTCAAAAGATGGCACAGTCACAACACCACTTCGCCCCCTTTCAAAAGACGGAACCGCCACCGCAACACCTCCCGCCCCCGCAAGGGAAGGGACCCGCACCACACCGCTTCTCTCCCCTACAACAGAAGGGGCCGCCACCGCACAGCCTCCCTCCCCTTCAAGGGGAGGGACCGAGAGTGGGGATGGGGTTGCCCACGCCCCGCGCGCACCCAGCGTGGTCAGCCCTTCCACCGCCCGCGTGAACGATCCAGACCAGATGCTGGCTCGAGCGGCTGATTTCATTGCACGGGGGCGCAACGTCGATGCAGCAGCACTCTTGGGCAAAGTGTTGGTGGCGCAGCCCCAACACGTGGATGTACGGCGCGCATTGGCTGCACTGCAGGCCGAGGCTGGGCAACCCGAAGCAGCACTGGCCACCTTGCTCGCCGGCGCCGACCTGCATCCCGCGCGCTTTGCGCCCATGGCCGCGGCATTGCAGGTGGAACTGGGCGATGCCCCGGGCGCACTGGCCACCATGACCCGCGTCCCCCCAGATGCGCAGACCCCGCAGCATCACGCGCTGGCCGCGGGCATCGCCCAACGCAGTGGGCAACACCAAGCGGCTGCGGCGGCATATCAACGCGCGTTGGCTACGCAAACCGGCGAGCCGACCTGGTGGATTGGGCTGGGTATTTCACTGGAAGCGTTGGGCCAGTACACCGAGGCCCGTACCGCATACGAACGTGCCACTGCACTGCCCAACACCCGCGCAGAGCTGCGCGAATTTGCGGCGCAGCGGCTGCGCGGGACGACAACGCGGGCAAAAATTTCCGAGGACGCACACGAGTAGTCCGGCCCTACTGAACTTGAAACAGTGCCGGGTTTTGCAACGTCGTTTCCCTCGCCCTCCGGGAGAGTCAGCTACAGCGACATGCGCTGTCGGATTACGTCCCGGAACGGGAAAAACGCACGCGCGCCTGTGTCGTCACCCCGGCGCAGGCCCTGTCTCTTGATCACATCTTGGTCCGAGTTCAGTGTGGTGT
>CAZZAD010000136.1:0-5590 GCA_964652055.1 uncultured Burkholderiaceae bacterium
CCACCCCGCAAGAGTTTGCCGACGCCGTGCTGTTCTTCCTCTCCCCCTGGGCGCGGGCGGTGACGGGGCAAAACCTCATCGTGGACTGCGGGCTGGTCAAGGGCTGACCGGTTTCACCGCCCCACCGTGGCGCAGCCGCTGCGCCGCGTGTGACATTTGCAAGCGCGCCGGTTTACATTGACTGCTATGTTTTTGGTAGCTGCTTGCGCTTTATGAATAAGCGCTAGAGGCCAATTCGGTTCATAAAGAATTACCCTCAGCGCCGCCACGCTCTGTGCGGCCTGCTTGCGCTTTTCAGGTTGCGCGTTTCGCCCTCTGCAACTACAGTGTGTTAACAATTACACACAAGTTCAAAGGAGGCGCCAGCAGCATGGCGATATTGATACCGGCACTGGGTGCGTGCTTGCGGCGCATGACACCTGGAGAAAAGCGCCTGGCCGAGAGGCTGGAAGACAAACTCGACGACGACTACCTGCTTTGGTACGACGTACCTGTCGGCCCGCAGCAACTGCACCCCGACTTCATCGTGCTGCACCCCAGCCGGGGGCTGTTGATTCTGGAGGTCAAAGACTTCCGCCTGAGCACCATCGTGCAGGCCGACAAGGAAGACTGGACCATTCTGGACGCCGCCAGCAGCGAGCCCAAAACCATCCAGTCCCCCTTCGCCCAGGCCCGCAACTACGCCCACACCGTGCTCGATGCCCTGCGCGCCGACAAGCGCCTGGTGCACCCCGATGGCCGCCGCCAGGGCGAAGTGGTGTTTGCCTGGAGCTACGGCGTGGTGCTGCCCAACATCACCCGCAAGCAGTTCACCGAAGCGCAGCTGGGCCAGGCCATTGCGCACCACCGCGTCATCTGCAGCGACGAGATGACCGACAGCGTGGAGCCCGAGACTTTCCAGAGCCGCCTGTGGGAGATGTTCCCCTACGAGCGCTACCACACGCTCACCCTGCCGCAGATCGACCGCGTGCGCTGGATTCTCTTTCCGCAGGTGCGCATCCCCGAACAAGCCAGCCTGTTCGACGAAGCCGCCATGCAGGCCGAAGTGCCCGACATGCTGCGCGTGATGGACCTGCAGCAAGAGCAACTGGCCCGCAGCCTGGGCGACGGCCACCGCGTCATCCACGGCGTGGCGGGCTCGGGCAAAACCATGGTGCTGGGCTACCGCGCCGAATACCTGGCCCGCGCCCACGCCGCAGGCAAGCCCGTGCTGGTGCTTTGCTACAACGAGCCGCTGGCTGTCAAGCTCGCCGCCACCATGGCCGCCAAAGGCCTGAGCGAGCGCGTGCACTGCGTCCACTTCCACAAATGGGCCAGGGCTCAACTGGTGGCCTATGGGCAGGCCTTGCCCGCCAACAACCTGTCGCAAGACGCCTTCTTTGCCGACATGGTCCAGCGCGTCATCACCGGCGTGGACCGGGGCCACATCCCCACCGGCCAATACCTGGCCGTGCTCATCGACGAAGGCCACGACTTTGCGCCCGAATGGCTCAAGCTCGTCACCCAAATGGTGGACCCCACCACCAACAGCCTGCTGGTGCTGTACGACGACGCGCAAAGCATCTACGAGCGCGGCCGCAAAAAGAACTTCAGCTTCAAAAGCGTGGGCATCCAGGCGCAGGGCCGCACCACCATCCTCAAGATCAACTACCGCAACACACGGCAAATCCTGCAAACGGCTTTGTTGCACAAGTCGGAAGGCAGACGAGATTACCCCAGCCCCAGACGCAGCTATGCCATGGCACCCACGGGCACCGTGCTCGGGCGCCCGAGTTGCGTGAAACGGTTGAGCAGAGCCACACGCACATGCAACTCCACCACCTGCCGCTCAAACGTGCGCGCCATCACCCGTTGGCCCAGGCGTTTGAAGCAGTGCATCTTGGTCTCCACCAGACTTCTGCGGTGATAGCCGCTCCACTTCTTCCAGATGCTGCGCCCCAATCTGTCACAGGCTCGCAGCGCTTCGTTGCGCGCATGCGCTCCCACCAGGGTCGCCTTCCACGTCTGGGCGTTCTTGCGCGGGGGGATCACCGCCTGCGCATTTCGCTGGGCAATCGCCGCATGGCACGCCTTGGTGTCGTAGGCACCGTCCCCACTGACGCTGGCAATCGGCTCATCGGGTGGTATCTGCTCCAGCAACTCGAGCAGCATGGGCGCATCGCCCACGCTGTTGTCGGTCACCTCGATGGCCCGGATCTCCAACGTGTGGGCATCAATACCCAGGTGCACCTTGCGCCACTGGCGCCGGTACTCGGCACCGTGCTTCTTGCGTTTCCATTCGCCTTCGCCAAGGAACTGAATGCCGGTGCTGTCCACCAGCAGTTCCAGTGCGGTGGTACTGGCTCGGTAGGGCAGTTGTACCTGCAAAGTCTTCTGGCGTCGGCACACGGTGCTGTAGTCGGGCACCCGCCAGTCCAGGCCTGCCAGACGCAGCAGGCTTTCAACCATGCCCAGGCTTTGACGCAGGGCCAGACCGAACAGGCACTTGATGCCCAGACAGAACTGGATGGCTGCGTTGGAGAAGATGTGCTGGCGCCCGCGTTTGCCGCTGGATGGGGCGTACCACTGCATGCCTTTGTCCAGCCAGATTGTCAGCGACCCTCGGGCTTTGAGCGCGGCGTTGTACTCTGCCCAGTTGGTGGTCTTGTAGCGGGCCTTGGACCCCTTCGGTTCACTCATGTCTCGAGGCTACCAGCTCAGCGGACTGGCTTTGTGCAACAAAGCCGTCTGGCGGTATCCCCTAGGTTACCGTTCCAGCGCGACGGACGGGTCAGCAGAAACCAAACCGCCCTCTAACAGAATAAACTGCGCCGCGCTTTCAATATCTCCCTGCAATGCGATGCGGGCCGCCGCCCCGTCCCGGCATTGCAGCGCGTTGACGAGCGCTGCATGGTGCGAAACCGCTACACGCTCTTTGATCCTTCGAGACCCTGCCCTCAGGTCGTAGTTCAGGATGGGGCCGATGCGCAACCAAAGCGCTTCGATCATCTGCAGAAGCAATGGCATGTAGGCGGCGCCGTAGATCGCAAAGTGCAATTCTTTGTTGAAGGTGATAAGGCGAACGCCATTTGGCTCGGCGCTGGACATCTCACTCGAAAAATTTTCATTGCACTCGACGATTTGGCGCAGGTCTGCCTTTGTCCATGAGGTGGCGGCCTGCTCTGTCGCGAGCCCCTCAAGATGAATGCGTATTTTCGTGATTTCGCGGAAATGGCTGGCGCTCATCGTGGGCACGCGGATAGCCCGATTGGGGGCTAGTTCTAGCGCCTGCTCGGCCACCAGGCGTTGCATGGCTTCCCGCACCGGCATGACGCTCACGCCGAGCGCTGTCGCGGTGGTGCGAAGCGAGATCTGCTCGCCCGGCATCATCTGCCCGCTCAACACCAACTCTTTCAGCTGCGCATAGACGTTGGCGCTCAGTGTCTCTCGCTTTGGCGGAGCAACAAGGCTAGTGATGGGCATGGCCAAGTATAGAGCATAGGGAATTCCCTATTCAAAAGATGTGATCACAGATGCATGATCACTTTCATTGAAACTCAACGGATGAGGCGCTCGAAATGTGGAATCAAACTTCCTTGGCCAAAAAACGTGTTCTGGTGACTGCGGGGGCTGACGGGATCGGCCTCGAGATCACACGCGCCTTCGTCGAGGCCGGCGCACAGGTTCTGGTCTGTGACGTGCGACCTGAAAGCCTGGAGCGGCTGGCTAAGGACCTGCCCAATGTGCACCGCTGCATCGCCGACGTGTCTGTCGAAAAATCCGTGGCGTCGATGTTCGAGTTGCTGGACGAGAAGCTCGGCGGCTTGGACGTGCTTGTCAACAACGCTGGCATCGCAGGCCCCACCGGCGGCATCGAGACCATGTCGCTGGCCGATTGGGAGCGCACCCTGGCTGTCAACTTGACGGGCCAGTTCCTTTGCATCCGGCAGGCCGTCCCGCGTCTACGCCTGGGCAGCGACCCCTCGATCATCAACCTGGCATCCGCGGCCGGCCACCTCGGCATGCCTGGACGCTCTCCCTATTCCGCTTCCAAATGGGCAGTGGTGGGCTTGACCAAGACGCTCGCAATCGAACTGGGAGGCGACGGCATCCGGGTCAACGCCGTCTTGCCGGGTGCCGTGGATGGACCTCGCATCCGGGCCGTGATTGCTGCCAAGGCTCAAGCACTGGGCAAGCCGCTGGAAGAAGTGACACGAGCCTACACCGCGCAGGCAGCACTTGGACGCATGGTCACAACCCGCGACATCGCCAACATGGTGTTGTTCGCCGCCAGTGATTTGGCAGGCAACGTCACCGGTCAGGAACTCGTAGTGGACGGCCACACGCAAGCGTTGAGCTGACCGCATTCAACGGCACGGAGCATCCGGCTCCAGCCCCCAACACACCCTCTCCCCCTCACTCCAAAAGTCAGCCATGAAAACCCGACCCAAAGCCATCATCACGTGCGCACCCACCGGCGCGATCCATACCCCGAGCATGTCGCCTCACCTGCCCGTCACGGCCGATGAGATTGCGCATGCCGCCATCGAAGCGGCCAACGCCGGCGCAGCCATCCTGCACCTGCACGCCCGCGATCCGAAAGACGGCCGTCCGTCCCAGGATCCAGAACTGTTTCGCCCGTTCCTCTCCAAAATCAAGGCCGCCACCAACGCGGTCATCAACATCACGACCGGCGGCAGTCCGCACATGTCGGTCGAGGAACGCATGCTGCCCGCCACCACGTTCAAGCCGGAGTTGGCGTCGCTCAACATGGGGTCGATGAACTTCGGGCTGTTTCCGATGCTCGATCGCTTCAAGGATCTGAAGCACGGGTGGGAACGCGAGCACCTGGAGAACAGCCGCAATCTAATCTTCAAGAACACCTTCAGCGACATCGAGAACATCCTGAAGATTGGCAACGCTAACGGCACGCGCTTCGAGTTCGAGTGCTATGACATCAGCCACCTGAACAACCTCAAGCACTTCTTCGACCGCGGTCTCGTGAAGGCGCCGGTGTTCGTGCAGTCCGTCTTCGGCATCCTGGGCGGCATCGGAGCAGACCCGGAAGACCTCATGCACATGCATCGCACCGCACACCGCCTGTTCGGAGACCAGTTCCGCTGGTCGATTCTCGGCACCGGTCGCAGCCAGGTTCAGTTGGCCACCATTGGCGCCGCCATGGGGTCCAACGTGCGCGTCGGCCTGGAGGACTCGCTGTGGATCGGGCCGGGCCGCCTGGCTGTCTCCAGCGCGGAACAGGTGCAACGCATCCGCGTCGTTCTGGAAGCGCTGAACATCGACATTGCGACGCCCGACGAGGCACGCGAAATCCTCGACCTCAAGGGCGCCGACAAGGTCGCGTTCTAACAACCCAACTCGCCCGTCTTCCTGCTCGATGGCCTCGGTGGCAACGCCGCGGGTGGACTTCCTTTGTCAACTGATTTTGAAAGGCACTTGCCATGAAAACCTCTCACTGGATTCTGAGCGCCGCCCTTGCGGCCACCTGCCTGATGTCAACCGCCAGCCATGCTGCCGATATCAAGGAGCACTCGCTGAAGATTGCCAGCGCCCAGACTGCGGAACACCCGTTCAGCTTGGGGGCGAAGAAGTT
>CAZZAD010000136.1:5600-7767 GCA_964652055.1 uncultured Burkholderiaceae bacterium
CAGCTGCTGCGCCAGCGACCGGCGCGCCTTGAACTGCAGGCCGCCGTGCTGAAACGGAAATTCCACCACCGCGTCCACCTGCGGCATGGCGCGGTAGACCGGCGCCACCCAGGGCAAGGCGCCGACCGTCAGCCGCTCGCCGAACTGATGGCGGCCAAGAGCGACGGAAAGATCAAGGCCAAGCTGTTTGCGAACGCCACACTGGGCGGAGACGTTGCGGTGATTTCGTCCCTACAAGGCGGCACGATCGACTTCACGATCGTCAGCACCGGGCTGCTGTCCTCGATGAACAAGGACTTCTCGATCTACTACCTGCCGATGGTCTTCAATGATGCGAGGGAAGCCGATGCGGTCGTGGACGGGCCTTTCGGTCAAAAGCTTTTGGCCAAACTCCCTGAGAAAGGTTTGGTCGGTCTGACGTACTGGGAACACGGCTTTCGCAACGTCACGAACTCCAAGCGCCCGATCGCGAAGTTGGAAGACTTTCAAGGCCTGAAATTTCGGGTAATCCAGATCCCGATTTTTGTCGATATCTACAGCGCCCTGGGCTCCAACCCGGTGCCCATTCCGTTCCCGGAGTTGTACACGGCGCTCGAACAGAAGGCCGTCGATGGGCAGGAGACAGCGTTGTCTACCATCGACACGGCGAACCTGGCAGAGGTGCAGAAGTTCTTGTCTACGACGCGCATCGTGTATGACCCCCTCGTCGTGCTGATCAGCAAGAAGACATGGGACCGCCTGAGCAGCGACGAGCAAAAGATCGTTGTTGACTCGGCCAAGGAAGCCACGGCCTACGAGCGCAAGCTCAACCGAGAGCGCGAAGCGGCGATGTTGAAGGCTTCGCCTGCCAAGGGCATGGCCGTCAACGACGTCGCCCCGGCCGAGCGTGAGCGCATGCGCGAGCGGCTCAAGCCGGTGACCGACAAGTATTCCAAACTGATCGACCCGGCATTGCTCGCTGAATTCATGAGCGAAGTGTCCAAGGCACGCAGCGCTGTGAAGTGAGCCTGTCATGAAGCCAAAGGTCCTTGCGCTGTCCGAGGTTGTCGCGATGATCCCGCACGGCGCGCGTTTGATGGTCGGTGGCTTCATGGGAGGGGGCTCGCCGGTCCGCCTGATCGACGAGTTGCTGCGCCAGGGAAAACGCGGTCTCACGCTCATTTGCAACGACACCGCCCGACCAGGCTACGGCGTCAGCAAATTGATCGCGGCGGGGTGCATCGAACGACTCATCACGAGCCACATCGGCACCAATCCGCAGACGCAGCAACTGCTGCTCCAAGGGCACCTGCAGGTGGAGCTGGTCCCACAGGGAACGCTGGCAGAGCGCATTCGTGCCGGGGGTGTCGGACTGGGTGGTGTGCTGACTCCGACGGGCGTTGGCACGCTGGTTGCCGAGGGCAAGAGGACCATCGAGGTCGATGGGTGTCAGTACTTGCTCGAGCTTGCATTGCGCGCGGACTTCTCCCTGATTCGCGCCCAGAGGGCTGACTACCTCGGCAACCTCGAATACGCGCTCACCGCGCGCAACTTCAACCCGCTGATGGCGATGGCTTCCAACGTGACCATCGCCGAAGCGCAAGACATCGTGCCGGTGGGCGTCATCGCGCCGGACGCTGTCGTCACCCCGGGGGTCCTTGTGCACTATTTGGTTGGGCAGGAGCTGACAGCATGATTGCCGATGCAAGAAATCTGATTGCGCGCCGCGTGGCGCTCGAACTGCGCGACGGTGACCGCGTGAACCTCGGGATCGGCCTGCCGACCTTGGTGGCCGAGCACCTGCCACAGTCGGTCCACGTCTTCTTCCACTCCGAAAACGGCATCATGGGGATGAGCCCGCTGCCTGGGCAAGGGTACGAGGACCGCAACCTGACCGATGCCGGCGGTCGGCCGGTCGGCGCACTGCCTGGTGCGTGCGCATTCGACTCCGCCATGTCGTTCGGCATGATTCGTGGCGGCCATCTGGACGTCACCGTTCTCGGCGGATTGGAAGTGGATGAACTGGGTCGTCTGGCCAACTGGATGGTGCCGGACAAGATGGTTCCCGGCATGGGCGGCGCCATGGACCTGGTGACAGGCGCCCGCCGGGTCATCGTCGCGATGACCCATCGATCGCCAGCAGGTTCTAAGTTGGTGCGGGAATGCACGCTGCCCATCACGTCAATTC
>CAZZAD010000137.1:0-7498 GCA_964652055.1 uncultured Burkholderiaceae bacterium
GCGGCAAGGGCTCTGACGCCCACAAAGCCGCAGTGACCGGTGACACCGTGGGCGACCCCTACAAAGACACCGCCGGCCCTGCCGTCAACCCGCTCATCAAGATCATCAACCTGGTGGCCTTGCTGATCGTGCCGGTGATTGCACTGGTGTACGCCGACAAGCTGCCCCGCACCACTGACGCTGCACCGGTGCAGGTGATCACCGCCACGGCAACGCAGCCGGTTCAAATCATCGAAGTCCCGCTGGCCAAGTAACACTGCACGCAAGCGACAAAAAAAGGGGCGGCCTTCGTGGCTGCCCTTTTTTTTATTATCCATTCCTGATGGCGGTGTTGCGGCGCACACCACTCGCCGTGACGGTTATGGGTGGCATCACCTCCGGCCTTGGTCCCAAACGCATGAATTGAGGTGGTATTCACGACCAACGTTGGGTTTGATTCGCTGCTGTGCACGATTGCGCCCACACCACAAACTGTGCATATTGAGGTCGCACTCTTGCGTCTTCATGAGGTCCCAGACTGGGCTCACTGCAATGAAGGTCCTGATCGCCTCCCACCCCGCAGCGCATGTACCTTGCGCGTGGCTTTTTGCCGCTGCGACACTGATCCTGAGCACCGCAACCGGCATCACCAAAGCGGCTGAGTCGACGTCCTCTCACGAGACACGCGTTGCTGCTTCGCTGTCCGCAACATCAATTTCTCCCGAGCTGCGTCTGAGTTCAGGCGCTTATCAATACCCCACATTCCCTGGTTCGAGTTTTGAATCAGGGGTTCATCAACCCTGGGCAGCCTCGCGCGGACCCATTCAACTACTCGAAGCGCCGCGAGACTTCACGCCAGGGCAAAGCGCGCGCCGCTCGCCGCGCTTCGCATTGGGCTTTCGCTCAAACGCCCTGCGCAATGGCCTGAACGCCATCGGCATCGACGCCCAAACCTGCATGGCGCCCATCGTGCGACTGCGCGGCAAGCTCACGAGCGGCGGCGACGTCAACAGCACCTTCTGGATCTCGGCACGCTGCTCGTTCTGGTAGCCCGCACCCCTGCACTTCTAGAATCGGCCGCTTCGTATCACGCGGTGGCCCTCCATGCACATCAAAGACAACGTTTTCATCGTGACCGGCGGCGCCTCGGGTTTAGGTGCAGCTGTGTCGCAGCTGATCGCTCACGAGGGCGGTACGGTTGTCATTGCGGATGTGGATGACCCCAAGGGCCACGCGCTGGTTCAGGCACTGGGCTCATCGGTCCACTTTGTCCATTGCGACGTCACATCAGAAACGGATGGGCTCAACGCCGTCAACGCCGCGTTGGCACTGGGCTCATTGCGTGGGCTGATCAACTGCGCAGGTATCGCCCCCGCTGAGAAAACCGTCGGCAAAAACGGCCCACACACGCTGGAGACCTTTGCGCGCACCGTCCAGATCAATCTGGTGGGCACCTTCAACATGCTGCGACTGGCCGCCGATGCCATGAGTCAGCTGGAGCCTCAAGCCAACGATGAGCGCGGCGTCATCATCAACACGGCCTCAGCGGCGGCCTTTGAAGGGCAAATGGGTCAGGCGGCCTATGCGGCTTCCAAAGGCGGCATTGCCGCCATGACCCTGCCCATTGCCCGCGATCTGGCACGCTTTGGCATACGCTGCGTGACGGTGGCTCCAGGCATTTTTTCCACGCCCTTGCTGCTGAACATGCCACCCGAAGTTCAGTCGGCGTTGGGTAAACAGGCACCATTTCCGGCACGCCCCGGCCAGCCCAAAGAATTCGCGGCTATGGTGAAAGCGGTGATTGAGAACGTCATGCTCAACGGCACCACCATCCGGCTCGATGGCGCACTGCGCATGCCACCGAAGTAGCAATCATCTCAACTCTTACAACGAGAAACTCATGAACGGAAACAAAGTCGGCGGAGTCATCCTGATCGCACTGGGCGCAGCCTTCCTGGCCAACAACTTCGGCTGGCTATCACTTTCGTCGCTGTGGAAGTTCTGGCCGGTAGTGCTCATTGCACTGGGCGTGTCCATGGTCTTTGCCAGAAAATAAATTCATGGCTGATACATTGCCCGGCCGCACTCACCGCATAGAAGGAGCAACACCATGACCATCAAAGTTGGCGACCGACTGCCCGAAGGGCAACTCAAGGAATACATCGACGTTCAAACCGAGGGCTGCCCCATGGGCCCCAACACTTTTCAAGTGGCCGATCTAGTCAAAGGCAAGAAGATCGCCATCTTCGGTCTGCCTGGCGCCTACACCCCGACGTGTTCTGCCAAGCATGTACCCGGTTACCTGGAGCAGTACGGCGCGCTCAAAGACAAAGGCGTGGATGAGATCTGGTGCCTGTCGGTGAACGACGCCTTCGTCATGGGCGCTTGGGGCCGCGATCTCAAAGCCGTAGGCAAAGTGCGCATGCTGGCCGACGGTTCTGCGGATTACTCCAAGAAGCTGGGCCTGGAACTGGACCTCACCGCCGAAGGCATGGGCATACGCTGCCAACGCTTTTCAATGCTGGTGGTCGATGGCGTAGTCAAGACGCTGAACATTGAAGCGCCCGGCAAGTTTGAAGTGAGCAACGCCGAGACGATGCTCAAGCAGGCGTAACGATTAACCCAATGAGAGCGCGGCAGCCGCGCTCTCATTGGGCGCGCACAACAAAATCGCGCACACGCACACCCAGCAGCCACAAAACTCCAAAATAAACGGCGACCGACGTCGCGACCACGCCCGCAAGCCACACCGCACGCTGCAACCCTGACAGCGCAAAGCTATTGGGTAAAAACCACCGCGTTGCCACGACCACACCGGCCAGTGCGGCAAGTGCCAATGCCAGCTTTCCTATAAACACCATCCAGCCACCTATCCCACCGGCCAGACCTTCACGGCGCAAGCCCCAGTAGAGCAATCCGGCATTGAGCAGTGCGCCGACGCTGATGGCGGCCGTCAAACCCGCGTGCGCAAAATGCGGCACCAACACCACGTTGGTCAGTTGTGTGACCACCAACGCGGCGATGGCGATCTTCACGGGCGTGGCCAGATTCCCGCGCGCGTAGTAGGCGGGCGCAAGAACCTTTACCGCAATCAAGCCCACCAAACCCAGGCAGTAGCCCATCAACGCTTGGGCCGTTTGGTGCACATCAAAGGCGGTGAATCGATGCCCCTGAAAAAGCACCGACACCACCTCGTTCGACAGCAGAGCCAAACCCAGCGTGGCGGGCAAAGCAATCAACAAGGTCAGTCGCAGGCCCCAATCGATCAGCATTCGGTACCGACTCATGTCCTGTTGCGCAAAGGCGCTGGACATGCCCGGCAGCAGCACGGTGCCCACCGCCACACCCAAGAGCGCCGTGGGCAACTCCATCAGGCGATCCGCATAGGTCACCCAGGACACACTGCCCGTGGGCAGATGTGTGGCGATGTTGGTGTTGATGATGAGACTGATCTGCGCCACCGACACACCAAAGAGCGCGGGCAGCATCTGACGCAACACGCGGTGCACACCCGCACTACGGAAAGCGGTCAGTGGCGACACGAGATTCGGCCTCCAGCCCATGCGCGCCACAGCCACGTACTGGATGAGCAACTGCAGCGCGCCACCAATCAACACGGCAACCGCAAGCGCAAAGATGGGCGATTGCATACGCGGTGCCCACACCAGCCCGGCCGCGATAAATGAAAGATTCAGCAGCACCGGCGTGAACGCAGGTATGGCAAAGCGCTTGAAGGTATTGAGTGCCGCGGCCAGACACGCCACCAGCGACATGAACAGGATGTACGGAAACATCCAGCGCGTCAGTTGCGTGGCCAGGGCAAAGCGGTCGGGGTGCTCGGTAAATCCCGAGGCAATCGTCCACACCAGAAGCGGCGCCCCCAGCACGCCTAATACGGACACCGCAAGCAGCACCCAGAACAGCGCCGACACCACGTTGGAGAGCAGCGCTTTGGCCGCGGGCTCACCGTCCTTGGCCAGCGACGCGGAAAACAGGGGCACAAAGGCTTGCGAGAAGGCGCCTTCGGCAAAAATCCGGCGCAGCAAATTGGGCAGGCGAAACGCCACGTTGAAGGCATCCATCTCGGCGCCCGCGCCAAATACCCGGGCCAACACGATGTCGCGAGCCAGCCCGGTCACTCGGGACAGCAGGGTCAGACCACTGACGGCAGCGGCGGCGCGCAGGAGATTCATGGTCAGCCGCGCTCGAAACATGGTTTTAATTGCATTGGGCGCAATGCGGCCCTGATGAGCACGTGTTCTGGAATTATTGTTGCCAGGTAACGCATCTGTTAAAGTCTACGGCTTTTCCATCCGCCAACGCATCATTGGATAACCACCATGGCCAACACCAAACAAGCGCGCAAACGCGCCGAGCAATCCGCGCAACTCAATGCACTCAACACGTCCCTGCGTTCACGCCTGCGCAGCGCCATCAAGTCGGTTCGCAAAGCCGTAGAAGCGGGCGACAAGAATGCGGCGATGGACGTTTTCAAATCGTCCACGCGCGTCATCGACAGCATCGCCGACAAGAAAATCGTTCACAAGAACACCGCCGCGCGCAACAAAAGCCGCCTGGCTGCCGCCATCAAGGCGATGGCCTAAAAAGCTGCAGTCAGTAGACGGCATTCAGGAGACAGAAGTAAGGAGGGCCCGCAGCGCTCTTCTGACTTCTGACTCCCGTCTTCTTTTGCTCTTATCCCTTAGGGGGTTCCGGAAGACTGCATGCGGCAATCACGGGCAGGTCGTTATCCCGCGCAAAGTTGAGCACGAAGGTGAGCGCCATCGGTTCCAGATCGCGTAGCCGCTCATCCACCACCACACAACGCACGCCACCGTGCGTCACCGGCCGCACATACGGCGAGTAGCCGATAAACGCATCTCGCCCTGAGGCCATCCCGCCCGGGCGATAACAGGCCATCACCCCACACAGACGCTCGGCCCAGTCACTGGGCCGGAACACCTTGCCCTCGTGGGTCTTGCCATAGACAAATAGTTCCCCCGGCACCGCCTCAGGAGCGCCGTGGATCTGCTGTTCTAGCAATGGCTTGATGACGAGGTTGGACATACGGATTTAAAACCACTGGCGCAAACCATAGGCAAAATTTGTCTGCCTGATTGCCCAATGACCCGGGAGGTTGCAGTGTACTTTGGACGCTTCATTCGGTGCCGCGCTGATCTGCGTATTCCAATCACTCATTGCGATCTTTAGCCGCCCTATAATTTCGGCTCCGTACGCGGCCCATCGGCCGCGTTGTTTTTTTGTTCGCAAGGCCCCCTATGTCGCATCTCATGGATACCTACAGCCGTCAGCCCGTTGCATTTGCGCGCGGCCGTGGCGCCTGGCTTATTGATGAAGCAGGCAATGAATATCTCGATGCCCTGGCCGGTATCGCCGTCAACGGCCTGGGCCATGCACACCCGGAGTTCACGCGCGCCCTGACCGAGCAAGTGGGCCGATTGATCCACACCTCCAACGTCTACCGAGTGACGGAGCAGGAACAACTCGCGGACCGCATTTGCGCGTTGAGCGGCATGGACAAGGTGTTCTTCGCCAACTCCGGCTCCGAAGCCAACGAGACGGCGCTCAAGCTCGTGCGCTTGTTCGGTCATCAGAACGGCGAACCACAAGCGCAGACCCTCGTCATGGAACAGGCCTGGCATGGGCGCACGCTCGCCACACTGGCTGCCACCGCCTCCGAGAAAGCGCGCAAGGGTTTTGAACCCTTGCCCAGCGGTTTCATACGTGTGCCCTACAACAACCTGGCCGCCATTGAGGCCGCCGCGCAGCAAGACCCGCGTGTGCGTGCGGTGTGGCTTGAAGTGCTGCAAGGTGAAGGTGGCATCGTGGTGGCGCACACCGATTTTGTGCGCGGCCTGCGCAAGTTATGCGATGAACGGGGCTGGCTGCTGATGATTGATGAGGTGCAATCGGGCATTGGACGCACCGGCAAGTGGTTTGGTTATCAATGGGCCGACATACAGCCCGACGTGATCACACTGGCCAAGGGACTGGGCTCGGGCGTGCCCATTGGCGCCTGTGTGGCGCGCGGTCGCGCCGCCAGCGTATTTGGCCCGGGAAACCATGGCTCCACTTTTGGCGGCGGCCCCCTGGCCTGCCGTGCAGGACTGGAAACACTGCGCATCATCGAAAAAGACCAGCTGCGCGAAAACGCCGCAGCGCGTGGTGAGCAACTGCGTGCGGGGCTGACCGCTGCGCTCTCAGGGGTGCCGGGCGTCAAAGCGATCCGTGGGCTGGGTCTGATGGTGGGCGTGGAGCTCGATCGCAACTGCACCGCGCTGGTCGCTCGCGCGCTGGAGAAGAAGCTGCTGATCAACGTGACCCAGGAGCGGGTGATCCGGTTGCTGCCGCCCCTGATCATTTCCGCTTCTGAAGTGGACGAGATCGTGGCGCGACTGGCCCCCGTGGTGCGTGAATTTCTAGCGCAGTGAGGTGCTTATGAGTGCCACACCCATTCGTCACTTTCTACAGCTCGCCGATTTCTCGGCCGAGGAGATTGAGCACGTTTTCTCGCGCACGCAAATCATCAAAGACCGCTTCAAACGTTATGAGACCTACCAGCCTCTGACCGACCGCACCCTGGCCATGGTGTTTGAAAAAGCCAGCACGCGTACACGAGTGAGCTTTGAAGCGGGCATGTATCAAATGGGGGGTTCGGCCATCCACATCACCACGGGTGATTCGCAACTGGGGCGCTCCGAACCCATTGAAGACACGGCACGCGTCATCACGCGCATGGTCGATCTGGTGATGATCCGCACCTTCGAGCAAGAGCGCATTGAACGCTTTGCTGCGCATTCGCGCGTGCCCGTCATTAACGGGCTCACCAATGAATACCACCCGTGCCAGATCCTGGCGGATGTATTCACATTTATCGAACACCGCGGCCCCATTGCCGGCAAGACGGTGGCCTGGATCGGCGACGCCAACAACATGGCCTACACCTGGGCGCAAGCCGCGCAGCGCCTGGGCTTCACCTTGCAGGTGTCCACCCCACCGGCCTATCCGCTCAACACCACGCGTGCACCTGCAGGGCCGCACCTAAAAATTTTCGACAACCCGCTGGATGCGGCGCGCGGCGCCCATCTGGTCACCACCGACGTGTGGACCAGCATGGGTTACGAATCCGAAAACGACATGCGCCGCGCCGCGTTTGCGCATTGGCAGGTCAACAGCGCCACCATGGGTGCCGCCGCCCCCGACGCGCTGTTCATGCATTGTTTGCCCGCACACCGCGGCGAGGAAGTCAGCGCCGAAGTCATGGATGGTGCGCAATCTGTGGTGTGGGATGAAGCCGAAAACCGCCTGCACGTGCAAAAAGCCCTGATGGAATTTTTGCTGCTGGGCTACGAAGTCACTTAACCCTTTTCCCCAAACTCCCATGACCACCATTCTTCAGAACCTGCCCACGGGCCAGAAAGTCGGCATCGCTTTTTCGGGCGGGCTCGATACCAGCGCGGCCTTGCTCTGGATGAAGCAGAAGGGCGCGGTTCCTTAT
>CAZZAD010000137.1:7508-7764 GCA_964652055.1 uncultured Burkholderiaceae bacterium
CAACCTGGGTCAGCCCGACGAGCCAGATTACGAAGACATTCCGCGCCGCGCGCTGCAATACGGCGCGCAAAAAGCACGCCTCATCGATTGCCGCGCCCAACTGGTGGCCGAAGGCATATCCGCCCTGCAATGTGGCGCCTTTCATATTTCCACGGCGGGCGTGACGTACTTCAACACCACACCCATCGGCCGCGCCGTCACCGGCACATTGCTGGTGGCCGCCATGAAAGAAGACGAGGTCAACATCTGGGGCGAT
>CAZZAD010000138.1:0-7703 GCA_964652055.1 uncultured Burkholderiaceae bacterium
CGATGGTTGATCGCATGGGCGGAACAGGCAAGGCGGGGGTTGGGTGGACGGTTACCCCTCTTTGCTTAAAAAAACCATGAGCCGCCCACCCAATGCCTTATCGCGCGATGCTTCCATGTTTTTATATCCGGCTTCGCGCAGCGCTTTAATGACCGGCAGATTGACCACAATCTCACCAATGTTGGTCGCGGACGGCTTGGCAGCGTCGAAGGCCAGCTGGTCCGGAAAATAGACCACCCGGTTGGGATTCTTGCCATCAGCATTGAGCTTGTCCATCAGTGCCTGTGTCATCAAAAACTCATCGCCCAGTGTGCGCTTCGCATGGGGAACGGGAGCCACAGGCATTTCAAGGACGAGCTGCACGTCGGGGTAGTGGGGACCCTTCTCGGAGTACATGGCTCTAAAGCCGTGCTGAGGGAGGTGGGTGTTTACTTTGTTGTTCAGTGGCTCATATATGTAAATCGAGGTCGGCTCACTAGTGCGCTGGTTGGGTTGGGTCTCGGTCCGTATACCGTTAGCTACGTCGTGTTTAGTTGTTGTGCGCGACTGGGCCAGCACTTCGTCTAGCGTACGTTGACGATGGGGCTGCGAGGGTGATTGCTTACTGGCCGGGCCAGAGGTAACCCCTCCAGTCGGCCTTGGTTTAAATAAGTCTCTGATGCCCAGCATCACAACGGCCGTTTGCATGCCCAGCGCCTCTGACGATTTCCCGGTGTGCTGCGGATTGGTGAGTGCGGCAAGGTAGTCATGCGAAAACTCGCTGGCACTGGTCGCAACCTTAGTGGCCGTGCCTATCGGATCTTTGGCTGCCGCAAAGGCGCTGTTGAGCATGGGCTCAACCAGGGCCTTGTTGATCACCGCTGCCGCGGTTGTGGGCAACCAAAATTGCCCGGGCAATACGTGCTGGAGCTCACCGTCATTTTTCATGGTCCAGTAGGTTCTGGATAGATGCTGTGCAAAGTCCACCGTAGAGTTGACCACCTGCTTTGTAAAGCCGTAGGTGTGCGCTACGGGATCGACGGCGGCTGGGATGAATGCGTTGTCCCAGCGGGGCTTTCACTGTGCGGTGCGATCGATGGGCAATCCGTGGACATCACTGTTGGGGCCCGCCAACTTCTGAATGCTCTCAGAGGGCAGGTACAACTTCGCGGTGCGCACGGATTCGCTTTCGCCACCTGGTGCGCGGCCCAGGCTGCTCGACTTCAGGTGGGTGTGGGGCGTCGCCAATAAAGTTGAATAACTGCGACCCCCGGGCAGTAGCGAGGTTGGGCCCAATTGCGTTTCAACAGGATGTGACGCATACAGATTGGGCCAGGGGGTGTCGCTGGCTTTGAAGCCGAGGTTTGCGCTTTGAGTCGGAATGTGGAATTTGATGTGATTGGTCATGTGGGCGCTTCAGGTGATACCAAAAACATGGGGCATGTTCGCAGGGGTCAGATAATGCGGTCAAGAGCCATAGGAGAGAATTTTCGTGGTGCCATAGCCATAAGCCTTCGCCAAGGCAGAGTTGTTCCGGGGAACCGCGTGGAATCTTTTGGATTGAGCCCAGCGCCGCCCCTCTACACTCGCGTGCGCTTTTTTGGAGGTATTGCGATGCGGAAATCAGATCAGCCCTTTTCCAATCCACGTCGGCGTGCGCTGACATTGGCCTCGCTTTCGGCCACTGGCCTACTGCCCGGTTGCCAGTTCCTGATTACCCGCTTTGTTGAACCTGCGCCTCCTGCCCCGCCTCCACCCCCGCCCGTGCCCGCGCCCGTGACTGCTGCCACAGCGGCTGCTGCGCCGGTCATTGCCGCGGCGCCACCTCCGCCGGCATCAGCGGCACTGCCGCCCCCCGCGCCCGCACCTTTGGTGGCGCCCGATGGCAGCTCAGCCACCTTTGTTTTTGAAAGCGGCGCACACATGTGGGTGCTGACGCGTGGCGCCATGAAGTTTCATCACTACCTCACGCCTGAACCCGGTGGCCGGGCCACGTCCGTGGTGGTCGAGTTTGCAGATCGTCTGTGGGTGGTGGATACCCTGGGTGCGCCCGAGTACGGTCGCGAGCTGCGCTACTACGTCAACACTTTGAACAAACCCGTAGCGCGCGTGTACTTCACGCACGAGCACCCCGACACCTGGTCGGGCTGGAGCGCGTTCTCCGAATTCCCCACCTTCACCACGCGCGAAACCGAGCTCTTCCTCAGAACCGTCATGCCCACCATGCCGGCGCGCAAAGATGTGCTGGTGCCGCGCCTGGCCGGCGTGTTGGGGCATGGTGATGAGCGCATCGGCAATGTGCGTGTGCAGATCCGTCTGGCGCGCGATGCCGAATCTTCGGCCTTGCTCATGTTGATGTTCCCTGACCAGAACGTGCTGATTTCTTCGGACCTCATTTATCAGAAGCGCCACCCCTATCTAGGCAACCGCCAGTGGGCGCGCTGGAGTGAACAGCTGGGCCAGCTGCCCGACTGGGCCAAGGCCCCAGGCGCGCTGGTGCTGCCTGGGCACGGCGCTCCGGCCGATGGCCGTGTGGTGGCTGAGATGCGGCGCTATCTGCAGGCCACACAGGAAGCCTTTGCGCGCCTGAAGGCGCCGCAGGAAATTGAAAACAGCCTGCGCGCACAGTTTCCCGATTACGGCGGCGCGGAGTTGTTGCGGGTGGGTATTGCGCACGCTTTGCTTAAACGTTGACGTTGTGGCTGATAGAGGTGGGTGCGCCACGCCGCCATAATGAGCGGCATGACCTCTCACACATCGCCCCACACACTGCCCCACACGCTGCGCCTCATTCGCCCTGACGACTGGCATCTGCATCTGCGCGACGGCCCGGAACTGGCCGCCGTGCTGCCCTACACCGCACGCCAGTTCGCGCGTGCCATCGTCATGCCCAACCTCAAGCCGCCGGTGACCACCACCGCGCAGGCGCTGGCGTATCGCGAGCGCATCGTTGCGGCCCTGCCGAATGGTGCATCGTTTACGCCCCTCATGACGCTCTACCTCACGGACAACACCAGCGCGGACGAAATTCGCCGGGCCAAGGCCAGTGGCGTGGTGCAGGGTGTGAAGCTCTACCCGGCAGGGGCCACCACCAATTCGGACTCCGGCGTGTCTGATTTGGCCCTATGCACCCAGGCGCTGGAAGCCATGCAGGACGTGGATCTGCCGCTGTTGGTGCATGGCGAGGTGACCGACCCGAACGTCGATCTTTTCGACCGCGAGAAAGTTTTTATCGACCGGGTGCTCGAACCTCTGCGGCGCAACTTCCCGCAGTTGCGCGTGGTGTTTGAACACATCACCACCCGCGAGGCCGCCGACTATGTGCGCCAGGCCCCCGGCCGCATTGCCGCCACGCTCACCGCGCACCATCTGCTCTACAACCGCAACGCCATGTTTGTTCGTCCCGAGGGCGGCACCTTCATGCGCCCGCATTACTTCTGCCTGCCCGTGCTCAAGCGCGAGGTGCACCGGCAAGCCTTGCTGGCCGCTGCCACCAGCGCCAACCCGCGTTTTTTCCTGGGTACCGACAGCGCCCCCCATACGCGTGGCGCCAAAGAAAACGCCTGCGGGTGCGCTGGTTGTTTTACGGCCCTGAACGCGCTGGAGCTGTATGCCACGGCGTTTGAGTCGGTGGGCGCACTCGATCGGCTCGAAGGGTTTGCCAGTTTTTATGGTGCCGATTTCTACGGACTGCCGCGCAATGCCGATCACATCACTCTGCAGCGCGCCCCCTGGACGGTGCCGCAGGACATTGCCTACGGCGCCACCACCCTCGTGCCGCTGGGGGCGGGGCTATCACTGGCGTGGCAGATACACACCTGATCGACTGGGCCAGGCCCTGGCTCGCACCGTTGGTCCCGCAGCGCCTTGCGCTGGAGGGCGAACCTGCGCGGACTCTCCTGAGCCAGCGGGCGCATGAGCGGGCGCTCGTCAGTGGGCAGGGCATGCCCCTGTCTTTTGTGTCGGCCGATGACGCGGGGCAAACCCCCTACGAACAACACATCGCCCGCACCGGCCGCGTGCCCACGCGTGACAACCTGCATGACCTGTTCAACGCCGCGGTGTGGCTCACTTTGCCGCGCCTCAAAGCGGTGCTCAACGCTCGCCAGGCGCAGTGCCTGGCGGTTGCCGGATCAACGCCCAGCCAGCGAGGAGGCCAACGCGATGCCGCCACCCTCTTTGATGAAAGCGGCATGCTCATCGCGGTGGCTGCCGACGCAGCCCCTCGGTTCAGTGCTGTCGAACTACAGGCCCGCATCGCCGCACATGACTGGACCGCACTTTTTTGCGCCGACCGCGGCCGGTGGCATCAGCACTGGGCGCCGTGGCTCGTGGGCCATGCCGTGATGGAAAAACTCGTGCGCCCCTATCCGGCCATTACCGTGCGGGTGCGGGTCGTGGCCCTTGAGCAAGGCGACATTCACAACGCCGACGAAGTGGATGCCGCTGCTGCGCGGGCCTTCGCGCAAGACCCCGCCTGGTCCAGTGCTGCTCTGCCCCCGATGCCTATATTGGGCATTCCCGGCTGGTGGCCCGCCAATGAAGCGCCAGATTTTTATGCCAACCCCCATGTTTTTCGACCGCCAAGGACCTCACCCTCATGACCATGAAAAAAACTGAACTGGATAAACGCGCCGGCCTCAAAGTGGCGCACCAGATGAAACATGCCACCGCCCAGGCGCAGCGCCCGGGGGCGGTTCCAGCGGTTGAAGCGGATCGGCGCGCCCGGCGCGAGGCGGAGCGGGCCGCGGGCCTCGTGCCCTTTGCCGTCAAGCTGCCGCAAACCCTGGTGTCCCAGTTGCAGGGGTTGGCCACACAACGCGCGGTGGCGCTCGATACCGTCACGGCGCAGCTGCTGGAGCAGGCGTTGAGTCATTCCTCGACCGGTGGCACGCATACGGATTGATGGGATTGGCGTCACAACCCTCTGACTCTCCTCTGGTGAACTGTGCGCATGGAGGGCGGACCACTACCGGCCCAAGATGTGGATGGTTTTTTGTGGGCGTGACCTACATCTAGTGGTGTTGCCGTTGCGGGGAGCGCGGCGGCGCCCACGAAAAGACCGGGTTTTCCCTCTGAGAAAAACAGATCGATTGTCGTTTTGGCGCCATTCTCCCTCTGGAAATGCTTGCGCCCCCTCTGAAAATGCTTAGTATCCCGGCCACGCAACGAGAGCGCTCTTTACCCGGTAACGAGGAGAGCGCTGTCGCTGTGAGGTTGAAGTCGTCTTCATAAACTGAATCCACTTTTCACAGGAGCAAGCAATGGCAACGAAGAAAGCCGCCAAGAAAGCACCCGCAAAGAAAGCCGTCAAGAAGGCCCCGGCCAAGAAAGCCGCCCCGGCCAAGAAAGCTGTCAAAAAGGCCCCGGCCAAGAAGGCAGTGAAGAAAGTCGTTGCAAAGAAAAAAACCGCGCGCAAGCCCAACGCTGCGTTTATGGCCCCCAAGACCCCCGTGGGCGCTTTGGCCGCCATCGTCGGCAGCACCCCCATGCCGCGCACCGAGATCACCAAGCAGATCTGGGCCTACATCAAAAAGAACAAGCTGCAAGACACCGTGCAGCGCCGCATGATCAACGCGGACGAAAAAATGAAAGCCCTGCTGGGCAAAGCCAAGGCCGACATGTTCGAGCTGACCAAGGCCGTCAGCAAATTCATCAAGTAATACCCAACTGAACGGTTGGAATTAAGCGGCCCGCATGCCCAAAGCATGCGGGCCGTGTTTTTTCTTCCCACCCTATGACCCCTACCCCCATCGTCCTCACCACCCTCAACGCCCGCTACGCCCATGCCTCACTGGGTTTGCGTTATCTGCGCGCCAACCTGGGCGCGTGGCGCGAGCAATCGGTCGTTCGTGAGTTTGTGATTGGGCAAAAGACCGAAGAGATCGTGGAGCGGTTGCTGGCGGATCGCCCGCGCATCGTGGGTCTGGGCGTGTACATCTGGAACGTGGATGAAGCCACGCGTGTGGTGGGCATGTTGAAGGCCGTGGCCCCCGACGTGGTGGTGGTCATCGGCGGCCCCGAGGTGAGCTACGAAGTCGAAGAACAGCGCATCTGCAAACTGGCCGATTACGTGGTGACCGGTTGGGGCGATGTGACCTTTGCCAAATTGGTGCAGCAGATACTGGTCGGCCCCAAGCCTTTGATGAAAGTGCATGCGGGTGAACAACCCCCGTTGGAGCAACTCGTACTGCCCTATGACGAATTCACGCCGCAAGACTTGGCGCATCGGCATATCTATGTGGAAGCCTCGCGGGGTTGCCCGTTTAAGTGCGAGTTTTGTTTGTCCTCGCTCGACAAAACCGCCTGGCCCTTTCCCTTGCAGCCGTTTCTGGATGCGTTGGAGCGTCTTTGGGCCGGGGGCACGCGGCGCTTCAAGTTTGTCGACCGCACCTTCAACCTGAAGATAGAAACCTCAGCGGCCATTCTTAATTTCTTTCTGGCCAAGCTCGACGCCCACCCTGCGGACACGCCGTTTTTGCACTTTGAGCTGATCCCCGATCACCTGCCGGAAAAACTGCGCGAGCGCATTGCCCAGTTTCCCGAGGGCACCCTGCAGTTTGAGATTGGCATCCAAACCTTTAACCCCGAAGTACAAAAACTCATCTCACGCCGCCAAGACAACGACGCCGCCTGCGCCAACATCCGTTGGTTGAATGAATCGTCCCACGCGCATCTGCATGTGGATTTGATTGCAGGCTTGCCGGGGGAGGATCTGGATTCCTTTGGGGCCGGGTTTGACCGCCTGTGGGCTGCCGGCCCCCACGAGATTCAGTTCGGCATTCTCAAACGCCTGCGCGGCACGCCCATCATTCGGCACACGCAGGCCTACCAACTGCGTTTCAACCCGGATGCGCCCTACAACATCCTGAGTACCGATCGGCTGGACTTCGCCACCTTGCAACGCCTGTCGCGCTTTGCGCGTTACTGGGATCTGGTGGGCAACTCCGGCCGGTTCGGCACCACGCTGCCGCTGCTGCTGGGCGAGACGCCCTTCATGAACTTTCTGGCGTTTGCCGATTGGTTGTTCCGGACCACCGAGCAGACCAGCACCATCGCCAACGAGCGGCTCTACAACCTGGTCTTTGATTATTTGACGACACAGCGCCTGATGGATACGGATGCCGCGCGCAATGCACTCGCAGCCGACTACGTGGCTAGTGGCAGCCGCGGCAAGTTGGCGTTTGTGGATGTGGAGCCGCTGCTGTCAGCGCGTCGAGCGCAGCAGCGTTCTGCGCAGCCGGGCGCCGCCATGCCGCGACAAGTGCGGCATCTGCAGGGTTGAGCGCCGCCCGGGCTGGACCAAGCTTTTACTTGAGCAGTTCGGCTTTGCGTGCGGCCAACTGTTGACCCAGTGCGGTCATGTCGAGCGATGAGGCCTGGGCTTTGGGGAACAAGTCCTTGTGCTCTTCCATCACGTGATGCTGCACATATTCAGAGAGCACTTTGACTTTGGCGTCGTACATCTCGCCATTGGGCTCAACGCCTTTGAGCTGATCGATCAGGGCCTTGGCGCCGGCGTGTTCCACGAGGGCTTCGGGGACCAACAACTTGTCTTTCAGCGCGGCTTTGACGGCCGGGTAGAAGATTTCTTCCTCGATCTGAAAATGCACGCTCAGTGCCTTACACAGATCGGCGACCAGTGTTTTTTTGCTGGTGACCGAAAAGGTTTTTTGGCTCTTCGTTGATTTCAGTGTGATTGTGCATTGAGGGGCATGAGGTCG
>CAZZAD010000139.1:0-7632 GCA_964652055.1 uncultured Burkholderiaceae bacterium
CCCCATCCCCACCCCCGCCCTCCCCTTGAAGGGGAGGGAGTTTCAAACCTGGCCCTACACCGAGGTTCCTGGTTAGAGAGAGGAGTAAGGAAAAAGCAGCCGCAAATTATGCCACGCACCCTCACGCAAACCCACGCGTCGGCTGACGCTTTTCCTCCGCCGCTCATGCGCACTAAGAAAATAGAACGAACGTTCAGTTCTTTTTAGATTTCTCGTACAGCGGCAACACGCGCGCGGCGTAGTTCTGCAGATCCTGAATGCGCGACTGGTTCGACGGATGCGTCGACAAAAACTCGGGCGTCTTTCCATTGCCCAGCGCACTCATCTTCTGCCACAGACTGATGGCAGCGCGCGGGTCATAACCGGCACGCGCGGCCATCTCCACACCGATGCGGTCCGCCTCCTGTTCGTTTTCGCGGCTGTTGGGCAACACAAAGAAGGCCTGACCAAAAAGACCGCTCAGGTCACCGGCGCCTTGTCCGTAGAGCGCCCCCAGAATCTGCGCGCCCAGTTGCACGGGGGCCGCGCGGCTCATGCGCTCGCGCGCGTGTTCGCGCAATGCGTGGGCAATCTCATGGCCCATGACCGCGGCCAGTTCATCGTCCGTGGCGTTCAGCTTGTCGATCAGGCCCGTGTACACGGCAATCTTGCCGCCCGGCATGCACCAGGCATTGACTTCGGCCGAGGTGATGACATTGACCTCCCAGCTCCAGCGGGGCGCATCGTCACGAAACACTGCCGTAAACGGAATCAGCCGCGTGGAGATGCGCCGCACGCGTTCGGTCTGCGCGGCATCGTGGTTGAGTTTGCCGTTTTTCTTGGCCTCTTTGAGCACCGTGGCGTATTGCTCGCGCGCGGCGTTATCCACCTGCGAGGCCGAGACAAACATGTGTTGCTCACGGTCCACGCCCACAGCGCCACCGCGCGTGGTCTGCACCGTCTGGCAGGCGGTTAAAGACAAAAGCGCAACCAGCGCCGCACCAAAACAAATTGATCGATTCATGGTTTTCATAGAGGAGGCACAGGAAGAGAAACATCGCCATTTTGCGCACGCTGCGCCAGCGCATGGTCCATCAGCACCAGCGCCAGCATGGCCTCGGCAATCGGCGTAGCGCGTATGCCCACGCAGGGGTCATGCCGACCATGCGTGGCCAGTGTGACGGCTTCGTTGAGTTGATTGATGGAGCGCCGCGGCAGACGAATGCTCGACGTGGGTTTAACGGCAATGGACACCTCAAGATCCTGTCCGCTGGAGATACCCCCCAGCACGCCGCCCGAATGATTGGTGGCAAAGCCCGTGGGGGTGAGCTCATCACTGTGTTCACTGCCCTTTTGCGCCACCGCGCCAAAGCCCGCACCAATCTCCACCCCCTTGACCGCATTGATGCCCATCATGGCGTAGGCAATGTCGGCGTCGAGCTTGTCAAAGAGCGGTTCACCCAAGCCCACCGGCACGCCGCTGGCCGTCACACGCAGCCGCGCGCCGCAGGAATCACCGCTCTTGCGCAAGGCATCCATGGCCGCTTCCAGCTGCGGCACGATGTCCGCATTGGGCGCAAAAAACGCATTGGTATGCACCAGATCCCACGACACAAACGGGATGGCAATGTCGCCCAACTGCTGCATGCAGCCGCGAATTTGCGTGCCGTACTTCTCATGCAGCCACTTCTTGGCCACCGCCCCCGCCGCCACCATGGGCGCCGTCAGACGCGCCGAAGAGCGCCCCCCACCGCGCGGATCGCGCACACCGTACTTGCGCCAGTAGGTGTAGTCGGCGTGACCTGGGCGGAAGGTGTCCACGATGTTGTCGTAATCGCCCGAGCGCTGATCTTCATTGCGTATGAGCAGCGCAATCGGCGTGCCCGTGGTTTTGCCCTGGTAAACGCCCGAGAGAATTTCCACCTGATCGGACTCACGCCGCTGCGTCACATGGCGCGACGTGCCCGGCTTGCGCCGATCCAGATCGGGCTGCATGTCGTCCACCGACAGCGCCAGCCCCGGCGGACAGCCGTCAATCACACAGCCAATGGCAGGCCCGTGCGATTCGCCGAAGTTAGTGACGGAAAAGTAACGACCAAACGTGTTGCCAGACATGGTGGATGCTGTCGAAATTGTCGAATGGAGAAGCGGCGGAAGAATACGCGCCTTCGCCCACGCCCCAGGTCAGAGGTGGGGCCGGCAAATTCAGTGCTTGTCTTTGAACTTCTGTTCGGCCCTAGCAACCAACCGGCTGACGTAAGAGACCGACAGCTGCGCGTGCGCTGCAATCGCAGTCATGCTGATTCCGCTCTGCGTATACGCCCGCATAAAGGCTTCTTCGCGGGTTTCACATTTTTCCAGCCATTGCACCAAGGTCAAAGGCTTGCTGCGCTGTACTTTGGGCACATCGCGCGCCGATACATACGTCTCATCCGCCAACGCCTGCATGCGCTCGACAAACTGTTGATCGCCCAGATAAATCTGCTGACGCAAAGCACTGTCCCATAGCCGCTCATCACGCCCCGCCTCCACCAGCGTGGCATAGCGCTGCGCCGCCCGCCGCCGATCTGCCTCACCCTGCGGAGCATGTGAAAGCAGATATCCATACAACCCCTCACTATCCAGCCACTTTGGCGCAGGCACCTCCCCCGTATGCGCCCGATAGCTGGACCAAGCCCATTGTTGCGGTTGCTTGACCATCCGGGCACGCACCGGATTGAGCTCTACATACCGGCATACCTCCAGTAGATAAGCATCCCGATCCACAAGAATTGCCTTGAAGCGGCCCTGAAACAAATGCCCCACCTTGTTGTGGCGCCGATTAAACGCCTGCGTGTACACCCCATTGATGTGCTGCATCAACAGCGACAGATTTGCCTTGTGCGTATTAATTACAAAGTGGTAGTGGTTATCCATCAGGCAGTAGGACAGCATCTGCGCATCAAAACGGTCCATCCCCTTGGCCACCACAGCAAGCAACGCCCCGCGGTCCTCATCATCCAGAACTATCGGCTCCCGGCGATCACCACGCGACGTCACGTGGTACAGCGCCCCAGGAAACTCAATGCGTAGTGGCCTGGCCATAGGAAAAAAGGAAGAAAGGAAGAAAGCGAAAGTAAATTTGACCGGAGTTTAGTTCATAAACAAGGCCTGACCCCCATTTTTGCGGTGGCTCAAAGGTGGGAAAAGAAGTTTTGCAACAAAAGGCGGGGATGCACCCCAGGAATACGTGCGTCCCTATTGACGGGGGTGGCTAATGGGTGACCCCTTTTCGGGCGTGAAAAAGCAGAAGGGCCGACCATGTCGACCCTTCTGCTTTTATTTAAATAAAACCTAAAGGACTATGTTCCTACGCCAGTTTTCGAACGGTTACAACCAGCCGCACCACCAACCGTGTAGTCCCAGTTAATACGACTGACCCCAACTGCAGTCACAGGCGTCAAAGTAACTGTACAACCCGACGCAAGGGTAGCGTGCCCCGTGATCGTAATTGCGCCCCCAGCAACCGCGGGAGGAGTGGCGGCAACCATGTACGGGCCTGCAACGTTAACAAAGTTGGTTGCCAAAAACCCGTTAGCCATCAAGTTCGCAATGGTATCGCATGTTCCAGCGGCGATAGTATTGTTATTATTTTGTATACATTCGCTTATTGCCGCTTTAATCGAACCAACGGATTGAATGTTATCTGCCCACCTAGACCGACTCACATAATCCTGATACTGCGGAATCGCGATAGCAGCAAGAATCCCAATAATCGCCACCACAATCATCAACTCAATCAGCGTAAAGCCGCGCTGAATCCGGCCCATTTGCTTTTTCATAAACAACTCCTCTGAGGGTTAGGAAAAAACCGGCAAGACTGCCGATGACTAGTAGTCTCCAAGATCCGTGCCAGGTTGATCGATCTCTCAGTACCCTATTAATGCATCAATTCAAGCCCCCAACTGACAAATTGCGTCAGCCTGGCCCGACATGAAGTGTCACTTCCTAACGGAGGGGCGGCCGCTAGGCTGAATAGCTGAAGCAACCACCGCTCACTGTTACCCGTGTTGACCTATTCCCATGGCCGCCGCCCTACCCCCACCAGCACGCCCTCTGGATCCCCGCCAGCGCATGGATGACGAAAAGGAGCAAAAGGAGGACAGGACTACCAACAAACAGCACGCGACCCACAAAGCAAAGTAAGCCGCAGAGATCACCACACTGTTCAACCCTTCCCCCTCAGCGGATAATTCGCAAACTTCCAAATCAACCTCACGATAGCCCGCCATGCCCACGATTGACCCCAACACCGCACACGCCGTCCACCGCTTTCTTGACCTGCTTGCGGGGCGGTTTGATACGGCGCAGGCCATACTCTTTGGCAGCCGGGCGCGAGGAACTCATCAACCAGACAGTGATGCGGATCTGGCCATCCTGCTACGCGGCAAGCATCAACGCTTTTTACCGACCAAACTGGCCATGGCCGATGTGGCCTTTGATGTGTTGCTTGAAACGGGCATCAATATTTCACCTTTGCCGATCTGGCTCGATGAGTGGGAGCACCCGGAGAACTATTCCAATCCCGCTTTGCTGCGCAATATTTCTGAAGGAGGAATCCGGCTGTGACCTCCCCTGTGCCTGGAGCATGGTGATTAACCTGATGAAGCCCGGCCACCGACACACCCCCTTTCTTTTCCATAGAAAACTTCCCAACTCCTGCGCTACCATGCACTCCTCATGTAACACATGGAGCGAACCATGAGTGAAGCCACTTTTACCTTCAGGGTTGATGGAGCACTAAAAGACCAGTTCACCACAGCCGCCAAGTCGCGTGACCGCACCGGCGCTCAGCTCTTGCGCGATTTCATGCGTGACGTGGTGCGGCAGCAGCACGAATCGGCCGACCATGACACCTGGTTTCGCCAGCAGGTTCAGATGGGGTTGGATTCAGCCCGTGCTGGCCGCTTGGTGCCAGCCAAGGACGTAGAAGCAGAATTTGCGGCCCGCAGAAATAAAACGCGTCGCAAGCTCCAAGGCAAGCCGTGAAACTGGTTTGGACACCGGAAGCCATTGCGGACCGTCGCGCGATTTACAGTCATATTGAAATTGACAACCCACGCGCGGCAGTTGCACTCGACGAACTATTTTCTGAGAAGGTCGCCCGCCTGCTTGACCACCCCAATCTGGGCCGCTTAGGTCGAGTCGCAGGCACACGGGAGTGGGTTGTGCATAAAAACTATGTCTTGATTTATGACACCGCCGACAAGGTTGTGCGCGTTCTGCGTGTTTTGCATGCTGCTAGAAAATGGCCGCCACCAGAGCAAAAAAAGCAGTAATGGTGACGCAGTTAGCCCAACACCTTTAGGACAGTGCCATGCGTAAGACCGAAACGACCCGCTATGACGTTGCCGAACATCTCAGGACTCAGGAAGAGATGGCGGCCTACTTGGAGGCGTGTCTGGAGGAGGCCTCAAGGCGATGCAGCGTTTGTGGCCAAGGCGCTGGGGGATATCGCCAAAGCCAAAGGAATGACCCAAGCAGCCCGCGATGCAGGTCTGTCCAGAGAAAGTTTGTACAAGGCACTTTCGGGCGAGCGCAGCCCAGGCTTTGAAACCATTTTGAAGGTTGTCAGTGCATTAGGGCTTCGACTGCATGCTGGCGCCAGGTAGAACGCGTGCCGCGAATTTTGAAATCCTCCATAGCCATACGCCCCCCCTCAGATTGGTATGGCACATAGCCGTATAAATCCTGACCCGGAGGAAAACCACCATGCCCACAGCCACATCGACTGTCCAACTTGAAGCCAGAATCAGTGCCGATCTGCACGCGCTGCTCAAGCGCGCAGCCCAGCTGCAAGGGCGCACCGTGACCGATTTTGTGGTTGTGGCCGCTCAGGAGGCCGCCCGGCGTGAAGTCGACCAGGCCAAAGTTGTGCGCATGTCATTGGCCGACCAGGAATGTTTTGCTAAAGCCTTACTCGCGCCACCAAAACCGTCGCCCGCGTTAAAACGCGCTTTTGCCCGTCGGCGCAAGCTGCTCACTGATCGATGAGCGGCGCTCGCGGGCCTTTTGCGGTGGCCCTTCTGAGCACATTGCACGACCGGACAGCATTTGACTATGGCAACGAACCTCTCAATCGATATCTACGCCAACAAGTCTCCCAAGATGTGCAGCGGCGGCGGCCTTTTACCAACATCATGGCTTTATTGCTTTGCCCGACTCCCCTCTGAGTTTGTTTCTTCCTCTGGCGACCGTGCATGACCTGCTTTGAGCGCGCGCTTGCGTCACCCTTGAATTTCCCCTGTGCAGTAGCCATAAAAGGCGGCATTGCGTTCCAGAATTTTCAGGCTCAGGCCACACCGGAAGGGACAGACTTTTTCCCGGGGAAATGGGGCCGAAGAGCAGAGCCCGGGCATTCGATTCAAACATGCTGACATCGTCGCCATCAAGCATTAAGGAGCGGTATCAATGCCCGCCGTCACCATCAGGAACCTTTCCGCAGAAACCCACCGTGCACTCAAGTTGCGCGCGGCCCAGCATGGGCGCAGCACGGAGGCCGAGATTCGCAGCATCCTGGATGCGGCGGTGCAACCCACCGTGCGCATGGGCTCGGCGCTGGCCGCCATAGGCCGCAGCGCGGGCGGCGTAGAGCTGGAGATCCGCAGAGATTCGATGACCAAGCCTGCAAGGTTCGATTGATTGTTCGGGCCACCAACGTCGCTTCTGAACCTCTGCGCCCATACCCGCACTGAGGGTCACCCCATCAGCTTTACCGATTGCGCCATTGCGGCCATCGCTTCGGCGCATGGTTTTTTTGTAAGCGTCCGTCCAACCCCTCTTAGATTTTCTTGACGCTGTTTGCAGCGCGTGGTTAGCGCGGGCTGGTTTCTTGTTGCCACCGATGGGGCAGCAGCTCCTCGATATTTTTCATCTTGTGCGTGGGCAGGCGTGTGAGCACGTCTTTGAGATAGGCCAGCGGATCCAGATCATTCATCCGGGCCGACTCGATCAGGCTCATGATCGCCGCCGCCCTCTGGCCCGCCCGCAGGCTGCCGGCAAACAGCCAGTTCTTGCGCCCCAGCGCAATGGGCCGCATGCGGTTCTCAATCCAGTTGTTATCGGCGGGCACCCGCCCATCGCTCAGGTAGTGCGTGAGTGCCGTCCAGCGCCGCAGGCTGTAGTCGATGGCCCGGGCGATGGCGCCGCCACCGGGCACCTTGCTCCTTTGTTCGATGAGCCAGCCCTTGAGCGCATCGGCCACGGGCCGCGCTTTGAACCCCCAGATGCGCCCGCGCTCAGCAGCATCGAGCGCCGCCACCTCGCGCTCCACCTCATAGAGCTGCCTGAAGTACTCCAGGGCTTGCCCGGCCAGCGGGCTCTTCTGACTGACCCACAGTTCATGAAACTTCCTGCGCGCATGCGCCAGACCTCCGGCTTTGAGTAAAAACAGCAGGGTCACTGAGAACAGAGATTCATTCAAGACGGGGGTTGGGCGGACGCTTACGCGCCTTTCCCTCACCCTCGGTCCCTCTCCCTCCGGGAGAGTTGGATACAGCAACATGCGCTGTCGGCTTGCACCCCGGAACGGGAAAAACGCACGCGCGCTTGTATCATCACCCCGGCGCAGGCCCTGTCTCTTGATCACATCTTTTACTTCGTTGCGGCGGCGTT
>CAZZAD010000140.1:0-7607 GCA_964652055.1 uncultured Burkholderiaceae bacterium
GAGATGGGGAATTCGAGCCGCATGCGGCTCGCCCATCGAGCGGTCTGGGCCTGCAGGCCCAGACGCGCCCTGCAGGGGAGGGAAGGGTGCTGCATATTGGGTAGCTTTCGCACTGATACCATCCGCACCGGCGGGCCCCCTCGCATGTGAGTGTCGTGAACCTGGTCAGGTCGGGAACGAAGCAGCCACAGCGAAGTGCTTGCAGTGCCGAGGACAAGGCTCGCCTCACTCTCTTCTGAAGTAAATCCGCCGCAAATCCATGTCCGCACAAGTTCTAGCCCGCAAATGGCGCCCGCGTAGCTTTGCCTCGCTGGTGGGGCAGGAGCACGTGGTGCGCGCGTTGTCGCATGCCCTCGAGCACCAGCGACTGCATCACGCCTATCTCTTTACCGGCACCCGCGGCGTAGGCAAAACCACGCTGGCGCGCATCCTGGCCAAAGCGCTGAACTGCGTGGGTGCCGATGGCACCGGTGACATCACCGCCGAACCGTGCAATGTGTGTGAAGCCTGCACTGCCATTGATGCGGGCCGCTTTGTTGATTACATCGAAATGGACGCCGCCAGCAACCGCGGCGTAGACGAGATGACGGCGTTGCTCGAGCGCGCCGTGTACGCCCCCAGCCATGCGCGCTTCAAGGTCTACATGATTGACGAGGTGCACATGCTCTCCAAGCATGCGTTCAACGCCATGTTGAAGACCTTGGAAGAGCCGCCCGGTTACGTCAAATTCATCCTGGCCACCACTGACCCGCAGCAGGTACCCGTCACGGTACTCAGCCGCTGCTTGCAATTCAATCTCAAACAGATGACGCCGCATGCCGTGGCCGAGCATCTGGCCTATGTGCTCAAGGAAGAGGGCGTGGACTTTGAGCCCGACGCGTTGCGGGCTCTGGGCTTTGCCGCGCGCGGCAGCATGCGTGATGGCCTCTCGCTGCTCGATCAAGCCATTGCCTTTGCCGGCGGCAAGGTCACCGTTGATGCGGTGCGAGACATGCTGGGCGCCATTGACACCACGTGGCTCTCGCGTCTGCTCGAAGCCGTAGCGGCGCGCGATGCGCGCGGTGCCATCACCATTGCTGACGAGATGAACGCACGCAGCCTGTCCTTTGCCCAAGCGCTGCGTGATCTGGCCGCGTTGCTGGCGCGTATCGGCTTGGTGCAGCAGGTGCCCGATGCATTGACTGAAGATTCCGAAGACGCCGCCACCGCGCGCAAACTGGGTGCTGCCATCGGCCCCGAAGAAGTGCAACTGCTCTACCAAATTGCTCTGCACGGCCGCAACGATTTGCGCCTGGCCCCCGATGAATACGCCGGTTTCACCATGACGTTGCTGCGCATGATTGCGTTCATGCCGGTGACCGATGTGGCCGAGGCGGTCAAACCCGTGCGGCCCGTGGCCCTGCAAGCCACCACCCCCTCGCGCACCAGTGCGCCGGTGCCCGTACGTGCTGAAGCCCGTGCCGAGCCCCGTGCCGTGGTCGCAGCGGCCCCCAAAGCAAACGGTGCTGCCGCCACCCGCATCGACAACTGGCCTGCCTTCGTGAGCGGCCTCAAAGTGATGGGCCTGGTCAAAGAACTGGCCACCCGCAGCGAACTCATCGAGCAAAACGCAGCAGAGGCCACCACCGTGCTCAAGTTGCGCGTGTCCATCAAAACCTTGGCTGAAGCAAGCACCGTTGAAAAACTGCAGGCGGCCGTGGCGCAAGCACTGGGTCGCGCCGTGCGCATCAATATTGAAGTGGGCGCCGCACAAGGCCCCACCGCCGCTGCACTGGCCGAGCAGCGGGCCAACGAACGGCAAAAGGCCGCTGAAGAAGCCATCTACGCCGACCCCTTCGTGCGTGGCGTGATTGAAACCTTTGGCGCCACCGTCGACCCCAAATCCATCCGTCCCATTGATTGATAGGAGAACGCCCATGATGAAAAACCAACTCGCCGGCCTGATGCAGCAAGCGCAGAAGATGCAGCAAAACATGGAAAAGGCGCAGGCCGAACTGGCCAACATTGAAGTGGAAGGCCAAGCCGGCGCCGGCATGGTCAAAGTCACCATGACCTGCAAGCACCAGGTGCGCCGCGTGGTCATCGACCCCAGCCTGGTCAGTGGCCCCGAAGCCGACAAAGACATGCTCGAAGACCTGGTGGCCGCCGCCATCAACGACGCCACCCGCCGCGCCGAAGAAACCTCACAACAAAAAATGTCCGCTCTGACCGCTGGCCTGCCCATGCCCCCGGGCTTCAAGATGCCGTTCTAATAATTGGGGTCAGATCAACATTTCTGACCACTGAGCGCCGCCGTCATGGGCCCGTGTTGAAGGGGCAAGACGTCAACAAACCATAAATGTTGATCTGACCCCATTTTTTGTGAGTCCTATGACCCGTCCACTACGAATTGCCTTGGTGCTTATTGTGTTGGTGGGCGCGGCGTTGCTGCTCCTTCTGATTGATGACGACCTGAGTGATGAGTCCAGGCAACTGATTGCTACGGCTCAGGCGCGGGCTGCATCCAGCACGCCTGAGCCTTATCAGTACTTGTTTGGCATTTCTGCGCCCCTGCATTGCGCGTTGAAAGAGCCAGGCTGTGTCGAGCAAATCATGGGTCTGCGCAATCAGTGGGGCTCAGAGGTGGCCGAACAGCGCGTGTTGCTGGAACGCTATGAAACGTTTGTGAAGTTCGACAACTTTGCAACGCCGCTCAATACGTTCTCTATCGAGCACCCGTTTCCGGATTATTCCTACTTGACGCGAGGCAACCGCCTAAAGCTGTTGTTCGCGCTGATGGCTGCCGACCAGAGGGGCGGTGAGGCTGGACTGTCCGTGCTCATAGAGGACCTTGGCCACTTGCGGCGGCAGCTGGCCAGTGCGGACACGTTGATACACAAGATGATGTTTGTGGTGCTGGTTGCCAATGATTTAGATGCCCTGGTGCACATCTACAAACACTATCCAACCCGTCATGCCCACGTGCTTGAACATTTATCTGCGGCAGAGCTGCGCTTTGATTCTCCATTGACCCGCGAGTTTTATTTTGGTTACAGGGTGTTTCTAAATGCGGATGGCAAGACAGATTTCTTTTCGGAAGGTGCGCACCTGCCCCGCGGGCTGGGAAGGTTTCTATACAAACCCAACATGACGATTAACGATCGCGCTTGTGCTTTCAGAGAGCCGTTGCGTGTGGCGCAAACAAACTCTGAGCAATTTGCGCTCGAAGTCCGTCAATCACAAACGTCACCGCCGGATGGTGGGTTCAAGTGGGGATGCATACGGAATGTGGTTGGCGCGACGTTGGGCCAAGTTGCTGCGCCTGATTTTCAAAAGTACATCGCCCGGCTGCACGACCTGAATGTGAAGTTTGTGTTGGCTCAACATGTGCTGAGCGGGCAACCCGGGTCGCCTGCCAATCCCTATGGCAACACCTACGGTGCAAAGCAGGCGGACCGCTCGATCTGTATGGACGGGCCGCTTGAAGACGAGCGGCGCCTGCGCTGCGTCGCGTGGTAACTGCGAGTAGCCAGCATTCATGAGGTTCAGCCCCGTCATCGACAAGCTCGTAGATGCACTCAAGCGCCTGCCGGGCATCGGGCCGCGTTCGGCGCAGCGCATTGCGTTTCATTTGTTGCAGCACGACCGCGCTGCGGCGGTGACGTTGGGCCAGTCGCTGCTGGCGGCGGCGGCCGAGATCCGGCATTGCTCGCGCTGCAACACGCTCACTGAACTTGCCCTCTGCGACACCTGCGCCAACCCCAAGCGCGATGCGGGGCTGCTGTGTGTGGTGGAGTCGCCGGCTGATCAGTTGGTTATTGAGCAATCGCTGGCTTATTCGGGTTTGTACTTTGTGTTGCTGGGGCGCCTCTCACCCCTGGATGGCATGGGTCCGCAAGAAATTCAAATGGAGCGGCTACTGGCCCGCGCGGCCGATGGGCTGGTGCGTGAAGTTGTTGTGGCCACCTCGTTTACGCCTGAGGGCGATGCCACCGCGCACTACGTCAGCGAGCTGCTGCACGCGCGAGATGCGCAACTCAAAGTCACGCGGCTGGCCCGCGGTGTGCCCGCGGGGGCCGAGCTGGAATACACCGATGTGAACACCGTGGCCCAGGCCATGTTGGACCGGCGGGCGTCTTAGCGAGGCAGTCAGTTCCATAAGTGGGTCATTGGCCCCGCTTTTCCGGTTTACGGCGCCAGGCCGGTGCGCCTAGCCTCGGGCGTCTGTGGATCTCCCCACTTGATGGAACGCAGGGCTATGCACTGGTTTTTGCCATGACAGATACGCAACAGGAACCGGATCAAGTCGCCATCCAGCCTTTCTGGCAGCGCGTGCCCAAGTTCTTCCTGGTGCCGCTGGAGTTGCCTGTGCTGGCGCGCATTGGTGGCTTGGCGCTGGCCGTGCCCATATCGTTTTTGCTGTTCAAGTTCGGTGAGCTGGGGGTGCTGGCGCTGGTGGTGGTTTCGCTACTGGCGTGTGTGATTGGGTTTCGCTACGGCTTTCACATCATTGAGCAGACCTCGCGCGGCTTTTTGCGGCCCTCGCTTTATCAGCCGGAATTTGGTGAGCGCTCGGTCTCGCTGCGGCCCTACAAGTACATCGCCATCTACCTGCTGTTTGCATTGGTAGCTGTGGGTGTGGGGTATCTGCTGCGCCGCTCGCAGTTCATGGCGGTAACCACCTGGATTTTGCTCACCGCGCTGATCCTGCCGGCCGCCACCATGCGCCTGACCATGACGGCCAGTTTGCGTGCGGCGCTCAACCCTGCAGAAATCCTGATGGCCATGCAGCGCATGGGCAAGCCCTATCTCATGCTGTGCGCGTTTATTTTCTTTGCCGACATGTGCCGCACCACCGGGGTGTTGCTGGTGGCTGGTGTGGGTGGGGTGGGGCTGGTGACGATCTCGGGCACTCAAAGCAGCGGTGTGGTTTCGCTGCTGACGGTGGGGCTCATTGGCCTGGCGTTCTGGTACTTCACGTATCTGATTTGCGCACTCATTGGTTATGCGATGTACCAGTACGCGCATGAACTGAACATCTCTGTGGTGGGGCAGGGCGAGCATCAGCGCACTGGGGCGCTCTCGCGCAAGGTGGATATGCGCAAGCGCACGCGCGACTCCATCGTGGATGAGCTGGCCAGCACCGGGGATCTGCGCGATGCCATCGAGCTGGTCAGTGATGATCTGCGCCAGCGTCCCAACGACTTGTCGCTGCACGCGCGGTTGCACAAGCTGCTGCTCAAGGAAGGGTCCATCCCGCGCATTGAAGCGCATACCGAGCGCTACCTCGATTTGTTCATGGCTTCTGACAATGGTCGTGAGGCTTTATCCCTGGTGGTGGAAGCCTTTGGCCGCAACCCCAAGTGGGAGCCGCGCAAGCTCGAGCATGTGGCGCCTCTAGCGCGCGCGGCGCTCAATGCCGGCAAGCTGGATCTGGTGGCGCAACTGATTGAAGGCTTCGATAGCCGGCACCGCATGCACCCGGACATTCCGCATCTGTATTTGATTGCAGCGCAAATGCTGATGCAGGCCGGCGGCCCCAACGAACAGGTGCGCGCATTGCTTGATGAGCTGGTCAAAAAACATGCACAGCATCCGGCAGGTGTCGAAGCCGCGCGTCTGCGCGAGCGACTGAACCAGATCGGTACGCATTCGGTGATACGCACGCCGGCGTAGCGACAATGCGATTGGGTTTTTGTAGGTTGGCGGTGAGCACAGCGAACCCCAACACAAACCGTCGTTGTGGCACCCGTGTTGGGCATCGCTGCGCTCAGCCCAACCTTGAGGCGCTCAACTCAAATCGATATATAAGGTGCTGGGCCCAGCCGAATTGGTTGACGGGCTGCGCAGCGTGCCGGGTCCCCTGGTTCCGGGCCCACGTGCGCCAGGGCCCCGCGTACTGGGTGCAAGCCCGCCGATGGTGGCCGGTTGCGGGAAATACAGCTTGAGCCGCGCACGCACGCTGGCCGCTTGCGCGCGCAGGCCATAGCGGGTGTACGTGGTGAAGAGCCCCAGTAGGCAGTCAGCAATCTGACGACCATAGAGATGGCGCAACTGTGGGCTGTCCAGCACGCTGTCGAGCACTTTGAGTGCGGCGGTGTCTTCTCGGGAGCGCACCAGGCGGCGGGCCAGACGCAGTTGTTCATCCACGGGCAGGGTGCGCAGCACGTAGGGCTGGCCCATCAGCAGGTAGACCTTGCGCAGTTCATCACCTGCATTCTTGTCGCGCAGCCACAGCACCTTCAGTGAGGCATCGGACAATAATTCCGGGTCATGCGCCATGAGTGCAGCGTTGAAGTACGAAGCCAGATAACCCGAGTGATTGGGGTTGTCTTCAGCCAGCTCGCGGTACAGACGCACGGCGCGCCGCGTGTCCATGCGCATGACGGCCTCGCGTGCCTGCCGTGCCAGGGTTTGACGGCGCTGTGAGGGTTCGTCAGCGGGTTTGTTTTTCGCCGCGTCATCAGGCAGCGCCTCGGCTCGTGCGTGCAGCAGTCGGGCCAGCACACCACCGGCAATAAGGGCACCGGCCAGGCTCCAATACGACGCGGCTTGGGCGCCATCCATGCTCGCCTGCATCAGTGCAATGACCAGCCCCACAGGAAGCAGCACCAATGGGGACACGGGCAGCCTGAAAGTCCATTTTCCTGCGGCAAATAGCGTGGGCACGATGCGTTTGCGGTAATACAGCGCCACCATCAGCGTGGTGGCCAGCATGGCACCCGTCGCACCGGCCAACGGCGTGCCTTTGAACACCAGATGGGCGCCGCCGCTGACGGCCGCAGCCAGCAGGTAAGCGGCCAGAAAGCGCCCGCGGCCCAGCGCATGTTCGGCAAAGGCACCCGCCACAAACAACACCAGCATGTTGAGCAGCAGACTCACCACGTTCACATGCGCTAGTGCGTAGGTGAGCACACGCCAGGGCTGCCCTGTGTCTGCCCGTAACTGCAGGCGTTCACGTATCGACTTCTTGAGCAGACCCTCGAAGCGCAGCCGGTCCTCGCGCCAACGTGCATAGGCCGGATCGTCCAGCTTGATCACTGCACCACTGCGCAGTTCACGCAAGAACTCGGGGTTGGTCTGAATGGATCGCGCCGCAACCATGGGCACTGCCGGGCCGCCCAGTGAGGCATCCAGCTCCATGAGACGGGCCATCGATTCCGCGTCAATGCGGTTTTGCAGCCAGAGGCGGTAGCGCTCAGTCTCGAGCGGCGCCAGTGAAGACTCTGCGTAGGCCTTCAGGGCCACCTCAACGCGTCCCTCGTCGTGGCGCTGAAGCAGGAACATCCACAGGCATACCAAGACCAGCGCCAGCGTGACCCAGGGCACGCCGCCGACCGTAAGACGCTTCTTGTAAGGCAAGACAAACATCGCGGCAGTCTACAAAGGCACGGGCCCAATTCAAGAAAAATAAAGGCGGTCAGACGGGCTAACTCGTGAAATGCGGGTCAATTTGTGGAATGGGGGTGACATTTATTTCGGAACAGTCTTTACGTACGCATCAGAAGCGTCGTCGCCCCGGATGGCGTTTTGTTTCTAAATCACTGCTCTGTCAGAGTTCGGTGCGCTGGTTACTCCCTCCCCTTCAAGGGGAGGGCGGGGGTGGGGATGGGGTTGTACGGGGAAAC